>DASZPA010000337.1:0-13342 GCA_035550555.1 Fimbriimonas sp. | reverse complement strand
CGGCCCTCCCGGCATCGATCCGCCTTACGACGTGCCCAATCCGTCGACTCAATTTCATGAGGTGACGTCCCCCCTGCGGCAGGGCTCCTACCGCGCTCTGGCGGCAACATTCAACAACTTCTCCCGAGAGACGTACATGGACGAGTTGGCGCATGCGGCTGGAATCGACCCCGTTGAGTTCCGGTTGAGGAACCTGAAGAACGACCGACTGCGCGCCGTCCTGCAGGCAGCGGCCGATCGGTTCGGCTGGGGAAAGAACCAGCCGGCGCCGAACCACGGATTCGGAATTGCATGCGGGACGGAAAAGGGCGGCTTCATCGCCACCGCAGTCGAGGTCCTCGTCGATCCGGATGCGTCGGCTCCGAAGGTGGTCCGAGCATCGTCGGCATTCGAGTGCGGCGCGATTCTGAACCCGGATCATCTGCTGAACCAGGTGAACGGCGCGATCATCATGGGCATCGGCGGAGCGTTGTTGGAGGCGATTCGCTTCAAGGATGGCAAGATTCTCAACCCCCACCTTGCCCAGTACCGCGTTCCACGCTACGCGGACGTACCGGTGCTCGATACCGTCCTGCTGGACCGCAAGGATCTGCCGTCCGCGGGTGCGGGAGAGTGCCCGATCATCGCGGTCGCTCCAGCCATCGGCAACGCCATCTTCTCCGCAACCGGAAAACGCCTGCGTTCCATGCCCTTGAAGCTGGAACAAGCGGTCTGACAGCCGAATCGGTCGGAACAGCGCCGAATCGAAGCTGGCCTGCCTGCATGGTTAAGAGTCGATGACTCCGTGTTCCGGCGGAAGGCAGACGCAGGTATGTTTGAAGGGTGAGGTACCGCGTTCAGCTTTCATTCGCGTTGGCAGCCATTGGTGCGGCCTGCTTCGGTGGATACGGCATTTGGAAGGGACGCGTCAAGCCCACGGGTCCCACGGAGCATGTGCTGTTCAACGGCTGGGGCGTCACGCCGGTGGGAGAGCATGTACTTGTTGGCGACATGCCCCTCAAACTCCTGCTTTCGCCGGACGGCAAGCAGGTCGTGACCACATCCCTCGGCTTTTCCGGGTCGCACCTGACCTCCATCGACGCCCAGACCCACGCGATCATCGATGACAACAAGCAGAATCGCGTATGGAACGGCCTGGCTTTCAGTCCGGACGGGTCAAAGCTTTACGTGGGCGGCGGCAACTCGGGAAAGCTGCATGTCTTTTCCTACGCGCAAGGCAAGATGGAGAAGGTGAATGAGGTTTCGGCTCCGTCCTCTTCCTTCATCTCGGGAGTTGCCGTTCAGCCTTCCAACGGACACATCTACGTTTGCAACGAGGCCCTCAACCAAATCTACGACCTCGACCCCGACACTCTAAAGCCCAAGACGGTCGTTAACACGGGCAGCAATCCGCACTCGTGTCTGTTTGGAGAGGACAAACGGTACCTCTACGTCAGCAACTGGGGCAGCAACAGCGTAACGGTGATCGACACGTCGAACGATTCCCATGTTAGAGATATCCGCGTCGGCGTACGGCCCAACGATATGGCTTTGGCGCCCGACGGCCGCCTCTTTGTGGCATGCGCCGGAGATAACTCCGTTCATGTGATTCAGACTCGCTCACTGGAGAGCAAAGCCGAGCATGCGACGCAGGCCACCCGCCCTCCCGAGGGCGTACGCGAGATTCTCAACACTTCGATCGAGCCAACCGAGTTGGAGGGCAGCAGCCCCGTCGGGGTCTCGGTCGCGCCCGATGGAAAGACCCTGTACGTGGCCAACGCGGACAACAACGACGTGATGGTCGCGGACATTTCGGATCCGAAGCAAACGCATATCAAAGGCTTTATCCCCACAGGCTGGTATCCAACTTGCGTCCTCGCCGCAGGCGATCAGCTTCTGGTTACGACAGGGAAGGGACTCCACTCCCGGCCAAACTATCCAGCCCGAACGAAGAGCCCGGACAAGGGCCGTCAAAAGCAGCCCTACGACTACACAGGCTCCTGCTTCGAAGGGCATGTTTCGTTCATTCCCTATCCCGCGGACGCTCGACTGGCCGAGCTGACAGCGCTGGTGGAGGCCAATACGCCGTTCCGAGTCGCCAACATCGAGTCCACCGCCGAGAAAAGCGACAGCGTCGTCCCCGACACGATCGGAAAAGGTTCTCCGATCAAACACATCCTCTATGTGGTCATGGAGAACCGCACCTACGATCAGGTCTTCGGCGACATGAAGGAGGGCAACGGGGAGCCCTACCTGTGCATGTATGGCCAGAAGATCACCCCGAACCGGCACCAGCTGGCTCGCGACTATGTTCTTCTCGACAACCTCTACTGCAACAGCGAAGTCAGCGTGGACGGACATAGCTGGTGCGATGCGGCGATCGCGACGGACGAGAATCAGCGGCAATGGACATCGGGCTATTCGGGCCACGGCGACATCACAAATGGCGAAGAGCTGGAAACGCCTGCCGCCGGCTATCTCTGGGACGACGCAAGGCGCCATGGGCTGACCGTCATGTCCTATGGAGAAGGTGACAGCGAGTACAACGGCGGCCATGCGATTCCTTCCGGCAGCCGCGGGACTTGGGACGGAAGGCGAGACATGGATCGCGCCGATGGATGGATCGAGGACCTGCACAAGGCCGAGAAGACCGGCAAGTTGGCGAACTTCATGATCATGTCGCTCGGTGAGGATCACACGTCCGGAACACGGCCCGGCTCCTTCACGCCCGAAGCGAGCGTTGGAAGCAACGACCAAGCGATCGGCAAGATCGTCGAAGCCGCATCCAAGAGCAAGTTCTGGAACTCCATGGCGATCTTCTTTGTCGAGGACGACGCGCAGAACGGGCCAGATCATGTGGACGCGCACCGAACCTTTGGCTTGGTGGTCAGCCCCTGGGTGAAGCGAAAGACGGTCGACCACACGATGTACACGCAGGTGAGCATGGACCGGACTATGGAGCTTCTGCTGGGGTTGCCGCCGATGACGCAGTACGACGCTTCCGCTCAGCCTATGTTCGACGTGTTTATGAAGAGGCCGATCGACACCCTCTTCACGCGCGTTCCCGCCGAAACGGACCTATACGCAAAAAATACAGCGCGGTCTCCCGGCGCGGAGGCGTCGTCGCACATGGACTTTTCCGAATACGACAGGGCTCCGGAGGACGAGTTGAACCGCGTCCTGTGGGCCGAGGCAAAGGGCAACAACACGCCCTACCCCGGCATTCACCGCGCCTACTTGAGGTAGGGAGCGGCAATGTGGATCTGGAGTTGGGCAGGTTTGGTGGATCCATCAAACCTGCCACCCCAACGTTCTACAATTAGGACCGCATGCGCCTGAAGAGCGTCCGGATCTTTGGCTTCAAGACCTTTGCGGACCGTACCGAATTCAACCTGGATGGCTCTGTCATCGCAGTTGTCGGTCCGAACGGCTGCGGAAAGTCGAACCTGGTGGACGCGATCCTGTGGGGGCTGGGAGAAGGCAATGCCCGACAGCTTCGCGCCCAAAGCGGCCAGGACGTAATTTTCAACGGAAGCGCCAAACGGCGGGGTGTCGGATACGCCGAGGTCACCCTCCTTTTTGACAACGAGGACGGCTCGCTGCCCCTCGACATGCCGGAAGTGGCGATTACGCGAAGGGTGACCAGAGGCGGCGACAACGAGTACAGCATCAATCGCCGCTCGTGCCGGCAGCGCGACGTTTATGAGCTGCTTGCCGATTCCGGATTAGGCCGCGCGGGCTATGCGATTGTCGGCCAAAAGGACATCGACAATGCCCTGAACGCCAGCGCCGAGGATCGCCGTGGATGGATCGACGAGGCAGCCGGCGTGCAGCGGTACAGGCAAAGGAAGGCCGAATCTCTGCGCCGCCTCTCGTCGGCGCAAGACCATCTTTCCAGGGTCACTTCCATCTTGGAAGAGCTGGAGTCCCAGAGGGAGCCGTTGCGGGAAGAGGCCGAGCAGGCGGCCCGGTACCGAAGCTTGCAAAAGACGCTGACGGAAGTCGAGATAGGCTACCTGGCCGCAGAGGCGGCGACGGCCCTGGCGGAACAGACCACCCTCGAAGCACGGATCACCGAGAACGTTCGGCTGGCGGAATCGGAGTCGGTCCGCGCGGAGAACCTCGAGGCCACGGTCTCCGAGTTGGGCGGGCGCGCCCGCGCGATGGAGACCCTCACGGAGCAGCGGCGGCTGGAGAAGCAGGAGATCCAAGTTGCCGCTGCCAAGACCGAGGCGGACATCCGCCTCTCTCTACAGCGTTTGGAGAGCCTTTCCGAACAGGAGAAGACGCTGCTGCTCGACCGTGAGGAGACGGCTGCCCGAATCCGCGAAGCCCAATCCGAGACAGATCGGCTGGAAGCCGAAAGTCTGGAGGAACAGGAGAAGGTCGAAGCCGTGCGAACAGCCACAGCCGGGTTTGGGGAGGAAGCCGCAAAGCTCTCGCAAGCATTGGACGAGGCGGAGAGCCAACTCGTCGAGGCAAGGCACCGCGAAACGCAGCGACTGAAGAAGTTGGCCGACCGGGCTCACCGCCTGGAGCGGCAGAACCTCGCCAGTCGAGAGCTACGCGGGATCGAAGCGGGATTTGAAGACCTGCACAAGGCGTTGAATGAAGCTCGAGCGTCGGTCGAGGAGATCAACGCCACTCTGCTGGAACGAGAGGCGGGAATCCAACTCTCAGCCGACGAGAGCCGCCAACTCAAGGAACAGGAAGAGCGGGACTCTCGCGAAGTGAGGTCGGCGCTCGCTGAAAGAGCTGCGTTCGAGGGCAGGCGCCGCGGCATCGAGGCCACGATCGACGCTCACGAAGGAATCGCCGCCGGGCCGAGGGCCGTTTTGGAGGCAGCCGAACGAGGCCTCCTGGTAGCCCGTTACGTGCCGGTGGCTCAGGCCATCGAAGTGAAGAAGGAGTACGCCGTCGCGATAGAGACCGCATTGGGCGGGGCCGCGAACGATCTGATCGTCGAGCAGGAATCCGATGCTAAAGCTGCGATAGCGTTTCTCAAAGAACATCGCGCCGGCCGGGCAACGTTTCAGCCGATCCCGTTGATGCGGCCGGTGAACACCTCCCAGGATCTCCGACGACTCCTCAATGAGCGAGGGGTCGTCGGCACGGCAAGCTCGTTGGTGCAGTGCGAGGACCGGTTTAGGCCCGTCGTTGAGAGCCTGATGGGCCGAGTGGTCGTCGTCGACGGCCTGGACGTCGCGCTCGGTCTCGCCAGGACTGCCGGATGGTCGCGGATCGTTACGCTGGAAGGAGAAGTGGTTCACAGCAGCGGCGCAGTCACCGGAGGCCAACAGGGCCGGCAAGGCTACGGCATGGTTCAGCGCAAGGCCGACCTCGCGGAGATCGATCGGGAGCTTTCAAAGCTGGCAGGCAAGATTGGAGGCTTCGAAAAGCGCTCATCCGCCCGGCAGAAGCAGATCACGCTCGTCGACGAGCAGGTCGCCGTGCTTCGCGCCGGCAGCCGGCAGGTAGAACACGATCTGGGCGAAGCGAAAAGCTTTCTACGGACCCTGGAGGACGAACTCAAGTCTGCGCAGCGCGAGAAGGAGCGGCTTCAAAAGGAACTGTCGCAGCCCCTTGAGGAAGTGGCCGAGGCTCCGGAGGATTTGGCGGAACGGCAGCGCCAGCGAGACGAGGCTATCAAAGTGCTTGCGGCCAAATCGGCCGACGCCGAGCAGGCAAAGGCAAGGCTGATCGAGGCAGAGGCACGATTGGCCCAAGCCAAGGCTCGGCACGAATCGTCAAGGCGGCGCCTGGAGGCTGCCCGGCATGCCGATGCCACCCGCGAGAAGCGTGCGGAGAGTATCGGTCCGGAGCGGAACCGAATCGAGGCTCAGTTGGCGGACCTTGAGACCCGCCTCTTATCGGAGCGCGAGCAAGAACGGTTGGCCGAGTCGGGACTTCAGAAGCTGATCGAAGATCGCCGCCAGGTTATCGAACAGATGGGTCGGGTCGGCGAAGAAGCCCAGAGCGTTCGCGAGAACGTCGCCGCCCTGGGAGCGGCCATGCACCAGGCGGAGCTCGCCCGCACGAGAGCCGATGCAAGGCGCTCGACGGCGCTGGCCAGACTGGCCGAGGAGTATGGGCTCACAGCCGAAGACGTGGCCCAAAGGCCGGAAGCCGTGCCGCCGGCGGATGCGCCTCAGATCGTCTCGCGCCTGAGAAGGGAGATGCGCGCGATGGGGGACGTGAACCTGGGCGCGATCGAAGCCTATGATCGGCTGACGGTGCGATACGACGAGCTGTTTTCCCAGCGCGAAGACGTCGCCTCCGGAATCATTGAGATCGAGAAAAGCGTGAAGGAGCTGGACAAGCTCACTCGAGACCGCTTTGCTGACACGTTCGAAAAAGTCCAGCACTCGTTCGAGCGCATGTTCGTCAAGCTCTTCGGAGGGGGCGAGGGCCGAATCTCGCTCACGGATTCGTCGGACGTGCTGAACAGCGGCATCGAAATCGAGGTCACGCTGCCGGGCAAGCGGAAGCAGGCGCTCAGCCTTCTTTCGGGCGGCGAAAGGTCGCTGTGCACCACAGCCTTTCTGATGGCGCTGCTCGACGTGAAGCCATCCCCGCTGGTCGTGCTCGATGAGGTGGACGCGCCGTTGGACGGGCGAAACGTCGAGCGGTTTGCCCAAACGCTCAAGGAGTTCACGGATCGAAGCCAGTTCATCCTGATCACTCACAATCCCGTGACGATCGAATCGGCGCCTGTCTGGGTAGGAGTGACGATGCAGGAGCCAGGTGTGTCAACGCTCCTGCCGGCGCGCGTCCCTTCGAGAGATCCGGCCTCGAGACAGCTCATCGGCTTGAACTGAGCTGCCCTTGGCACGCCAAGGGTGGCCGATGAAAGGCCGCCCTTTGATGAAGCGCGGCTACGCTCAGTAGCCGGGTCCAAAATAGGTGTTCCATCCGGTCCAGATGGGCACGCCAGAGTTGCGCAGGACAAAGGTTCCGCCCGTGCCATACAGACCGTTGGCCAAGATGATGCTGTTGCCAAAGTGCGACGGACCCGCGCCGGTGTAGACGGTGATGTTGTCGCCCACCTTGAACCCTATGCCCTGGCGTTCCATGTACCAGTCCGGTGCAACGGCCACATTCACCAATCCGTCGGGAGTGCGGATCTGGTACCCCACCTCCTGCTCGTTCTCGGCCTGAACCGGATTCTCGCTGACAATTTCTCCCTCGACGGGGTTGCCGTTCATAGCGGTTCGGCTTGGACGCGTCGCATTCCAATACGGAAAGCCGCTCTCGTCGCGCAACGTGAGAACCTTGTTCTTCCGGATGATCTGCCTCGCAAGAACGACTGTGTCTTTGGCGCCGCGAAAGTGGATGGGCGAGCCGATCACCTTCACCTTGTCTCCGAGGTTGATCTTCGCCTCCTGATCCTTGATGAACCAGGTCGGCCCCATATCGATCTCATGAACCACGTTCTTCGAATCTCGAACCAGAATCGACATTCCTTCTGTGCGCTTGTCGGAAGGCGTGCCCTTGATCTTGCCCGTCACTCGGCCAACGATAGCCACCTCGTTCTTGCGCGAATAAGACACGGTGTAGCTTTCATCGTTGCTGGCGCCTTGATAGGGAGGCGTCTTAACGGCCTGACTGAAGGCCGATGCCGCGACTGAAATAACTGCTGCCAACGCGAAGTACCTCATTCTGATCACCTAACTTCGTTGGACGAGCAAGGCGCGTCGAGGTTCGAGGGCAGAGGGCCCTATGGCTCGAAGGCTAAAGAGGGGTGCTCCAAGCCTGGTTCATTTGGTCCCAGGAGATGCTTCGGGCATGGAAGTCTCCGAACAGGGTGTTGTAGCGGAAGGAGCGTAAGAGATCGAAAAGTCCGGGATCACCCAAGTCCCCGTCGTTGATCTGGTGCCCGTCTCCGTGCCAGTTGCCGGCGCCGTCGAAGAGCACGTTGATGTTGGCGGGCAGTTGGAAATTCGTTTGGGTCTGATACCGAAAGGCGATCTCGGTTCGATAGAGATAGCTGGACCCATAAGTCTTGTACATACTGGGCGACGACTGGAGCTTCGTGGGCAGGTGGTCGTCCAGGTACTCCGTTCCCGAGTCCGACGGACAATGGAATATCTCCGGGCTCTTCACATACGGCTGGAGCGCGTCGCTCAAGAGCGGCATGCTCGCGATCTGGGCCTTCCACTGGGGCGATTGGTCCCAGATGTCGGAGGCCCACTTATCGGAGGGATCGACCGCGTAGGGGAAGATGTCGTCGAAATCGTTCTCATAGAGCACGATCGACGTTCCGATTTGATGCAGATTGCTTAGGCAGGTCGTCTGCTTGGCGGATCGTTTCGCGCGAGCAAAAACAGGAAAGAGCAAGCCTGCGAGAATGGCGATGATGGCGATGACGACTAGGAGCTCGATCAGCGTGAAGCCTTCTCGGCGCTGAAAAGTCCGCATGCCTATATGGTACGCGTAAATGCGTCAATCCTCACGGCAGCGAACCCAATTCGGTTCGATTAGGGCAGTTTCTGATGCCTCTCCGACGCGATTGCCGCTTAGTTCAAATTAATCATTGATCTATTGCCGGAGCGCCTCAATTGTTGACGGATAATGAAGCCTCTGTCCAATGCTTAAGACGCTTGGTTTGTATGGCTTGATCACCGTTGGCTTCTTGGCGGCCATGGGTTTGGTCCTCTTTGCCGGCCAAGGACTCGGAAGCGGCCCTTCGCATTCTCCGAGCCAGGTCGATCCATTTGCTGCGCTCCTTACGACTCTGCACGCGCCGCTCAGCCAGCTGCTGATGCAGGTCGTGGTGATCGTGTCGGTCGCCAGGTTGGTCGGCGCCCTGTTCCAGAGATTTGGCCAGCCGGCCGTGGTGGGCGAGATGTTTGCCGGAGTTGCCCTCGGCCCGTCGCTTCTCGGCGGCCAGTTCCCACAGGTTGCCAGGTTCGTCTTTCCCTCGGCCAGCCTCGGCAACCTCAATCTTCTAAGTCAGGTCGGGATCGTGCTCTTCATGTTCGTCGTCGGCATGGAGCTGGACACTCGGCTGCTGAGGCAGAAGGCGAACACGGCCGTCCTGGTGAGCCACTCGAGCATCTTCGTGCCGTTCCTGTTCGGCTTATCCTCTGCTCTGTTCCTATTCAAAGGGTTTGCAGGTCAGCAAGGGACGTTCCTGCCCTTCGCCCTTTTCATTGGAATATCCATGAGCATTACGGCGTTCCCAGTGCTCGCTCGAATTCTCCGCGAGCGGCACATGACGGGGACGCAGCTTGGCAACACCGCCATCACCTGCGCGGCTGTCGACGATATCACGGCCTGGTGCTCGCTGGCTTTTATCGTAGCGATTTCCAAAGCGCAAAGCTTGGCCGGCTCGGTGCTGACGCTGGTCCTCTCGGCGACCTTCGTGGCGATCGCCTTGGGTCTGCTTCGGCCGCTGCTGCAACGAATGGTGGCCAGGTTGGAGGACCCGTCGAAGCCCGGAGCGAACGCCGTGGTGACCGCCCTTGTAAGCGTGTTCGCGTGCGCGCTGTTTACCGAGGCGATCGGCATCCATGCGTTGTTCGGCGCGTTCGTCGCCGGGATTGCGATGCCCAAGGAGCCGGAGTTCCGCGAATTCCTCACCGAAAGGCTGGAATACTTCAGCACCCTCTTTCTTCTTCCGATCTTCTTCGCTTACACCGGTCTTCGAACCCAGGTGGGCTTACTGAACGGTCCTGCCGATTGGCTGACATGCCTCTACCTGCTGTTCATCGCCGTCGCAGGCAAATTCGGAGCAAGCGCATTGGCTTCCAAAGCGACCGGCCTTAACTGGAAGGAGTCCATTGCCATTGGCGCCCTGATGAACACGCGAGGGCTCATGGAGCTCATCGCGCTCAATCTCGGCTTGGACTTGGGCGTACTCTCGCCGAAGATCTTCGCAATGCTGGTTCTCATGGCTCTGGTCACCACGTTCACCACTGGACCGGTCCTTACCCGCCTTGGTTTCGGACAGCGCAAGACGGCGGCGTCGGGCGGTAATTCGGCGCTCGAAGGTGCGTGACCGCTGTGGCTTCTACACTCGGGCAAGCACCTGCTCGCGGTTGAACAGGTGAATGGCGAGGCGCAGCATGACCACGCCAAGAACAGCCGCCACGCATGCCGCTTCGGCAACCCCGACCCAATTCTCCTTTCCTTGAAAAGCGGCCCGCATGTTGGCTGCGGTGCTCAGGACAGGAACGAAGTTGATCCAGTTCTTGCTGCCAAGATCGGTGAACCCCAGGACTTGGCTGAACACGGCCGGAATGATCACAAGGAGGTTCACAATCCCCAGATAGGTCTGTGCTTCCCGTGAGTTGCGGGCGTAGGAGCTGACGGCGATGAGCAACCCAGCAAAGAACGCCGCAAGCGGCAGAAGACAGATAGCGGTGGCAAGGATCGCCTTGCCACTCAGGCCGAAGCCTCCCGCGAACATCGCCTCGGAGCCCGGAATATGCAGCACGTTTGCAAGGTAAAGGGCCAGCACGGAGCTAATGGCGCTGGAACCGCATACGCAAAGCACCGCCAGAAACTTTCCAAGAACGATCTGCGTGCGGTCGACGGGCGAGATCAGCAGAGTCTCCAGGGTTGACTTGTCCTTCTCTCCGGCGACCATGTCGGCGGCGATGCTGAAGCCGCCGGTGAAGGTGAAGAGCACCATCAAATAGGGAAGGAGGCTTACGATCATGCCTCCGGCGCCGTTGCCCTCGCCCACCTTGACCGGAACGTCCACATAGGTGACGGGCTCGATCTGCTGCCGGGTCAAGCCGTGATCGCCGAGGATGCGATTGCCGACGGACTCGCTGTACGGTTGAAACCCTGCTTTGACAATCTGCTTGATCATCTCGGCGAAATCTTCCTTGGGATCGAAGAGCAGACGAACGGCCGTCTGATGGTCGGCGTTCTCGGGGCCGATCGACAGAACCACCCGCGCGTCGCCCTTTCGAATGAGCGACTCTCCTTGAGCTTCGGTGGTCACTTCTTGAACGTCGAGCCTGGGATTCTTCTTGAGCTGAGCCATTAGCGGGCTGGAGCTCTGAACGGCGTACACCTTCTGCTTGGTCTTGCCGCCAACGCTCGAAGCGATCACGCCAAACAGGCTGATCATGAGAAACACGACGATCACGGGGGTTAGGATCGCCGCCGACCGCACCCGCTTGTCGCGCAGGATCTCCTGGATTTCCTTTCGAAAGACCTGAACAATGGGATTCATTGGTTAGCGCAGAGTCTCCGCCTTGCGGTTCTTTTCAAATTCGACGATTTCCAAGAACGCCTTCTCCAACGTGGGCTGTCCTGTCGAAGCTTTGAAGTCGCTCACAGTGCCCATGGCCTTCAACTTGCCGTTGTGAATGATTCCGACACGGTCGCACAGGCGCTCGACCTCGCTCATGATGTGCGTACTGAAGATGACCGTCTTTCCTTCGCCTCGAACCTCCTCGATGAATTCCATAACCGTCTGGCTCGAGACCACGTCCAGGCCGGCGGTGGGCTCGTCGAAGAAGAGAACGGGAGGGTCGTGAAGGATAGTGCGGGCGATGCTCACCCTCTGCTTCTGACCCGTCGAAAGCTTGTCGCAAAGCCGGTCCGCGAACTCCCCGATTTCCAACCGGTCGATCACGAAATCCACTCGGCTTTTGAGGCTCGATCCGTTGAGTCCATAAAGGCCGCCGAAGTAAGTGATCATCTCACGAGCCGTCAGCCTGCCGTAGAGCGCGGTGGACGTGCTCATAAAGCCGATGGAGGCACGCACCTTCTTCGGCTCCGACATCACGTCGAATCCAGCAACCGTCGCACTGCCGGAGGTCGGCTTGATCACGGTGGAGAGCATTCGCAGGACGGTGGTCTTTCCAGCCCCGTTTACGCCAAGGAGGCCAAAGACCTCGCCGTTGTGGGCTTCGAAGGAGACGCCGTCGACCGCCTTGACGGTTCCTTTCTTGGCGTCGGGAAAGTGCTTGGACAGATTGTCGGTGCGGACCATGCGGTTAGGGCGGCAGCGCTAAGGAAGAATTCGCCTGCCACCGGGGCCCAATGCTTTGCGGTTCACCACCACATACAGGAGCGCGGCAATTCCAATCACGGCAACGACGGGGACAAAGAGACTGACGACAAGCTTGACGACGCGGATCGCGACATAAACGGTTAAAACCGCTGCGAAGATATAAAACGCAAGTTTAATGCTTCCCGACATACTCGCTCTATCGGTCCTTCATTGGAACCGTGGTTTCTCTCCGACCCGACTCTAATCTACTGCAAACGCGCGAACGATCTTCAGGGCCAGGTAGCAAAATGGGCCCTTTAGGCCCAATTCTTTGAGAAATTCTAAGCTTAGAGGGGGGCGACTAGTATCCTAGCGGGATTTCCGGGGGATAGGTCTTGCCTGAGCCGTCGATCATCGCCTGGATGCTGTCGATTCGGTTCTTGTCGGCCGGATGGTCGCTCAGGAAGACTGGCGGCTTATCGCCTCGAATGGTCTTGCCCATCATCTGAAAGACGTGCTCCAAGCCGGCCGGATTGTAGCCGGCGGCCGTCATCAGCTCAAACCCGCCTCTGTCCGCTTGAGCTTCTTGGCTTCGGCTGAAGGGCAGATTGAAGATGAGCTGGTCGCTGACGCCGGCGATGGCATTGGCAGTCTGGTTGGCATGCAAGAGCACGAGCCCGAGGTTGATCAGCAAATCGCGGCGCTGAGTGGCGGCAAACTGGATGGCCCAATGCTGTTGGCGCACATGAGTCAGCTCGTGGCAAAGCACGCCGGCAAGCTCGTCTTCGGTCTTGAGCTTGTCCATAAGGCCCGTGAAGAAGAATGTCGGTCCACCAGGCAGTGCGAAGGCGTTGAGCTCAGGATCATCCACCACGTCGAAGCTGAACTCCCACTCCTCCTTGTCGTGGACCGAGCTAAGGACGCGAGCAGCGACTTTGCGGAGCTCCACCACCCGGGGGTCCGTTTCAGGCAGTACCGTCTCATGCTGGCGAATCTCCTGCGCGACGTCTTCTCCTAGCCGGATCTGTTGCTTGACGCTCGGCTTGGAGAACTGCGATCCGACAACTAGGAGCGCGAGGAGGGAAATCATTGCGTCCTCTGAGAATGAGGCGATGTGACGCCGTTCTGGAACTGGCCGGAGGCGAAGTCTTTCGGTAAGCGCTCAGTCTGGCTTCCTGGGACGTCTCCAGCGCAAGGCGAGACGCCGACGCGACGGCGGACTCCCATCACATGTGATCGGACTACCGCGCCCATGCTGGTCCATACAACTTTACGGAGGGAATGATTCCCTCTGGGATGCTGGCTCGGAAGGCAGCCTCCGATTCCCAACCCGCGAATCCGAGGACCTCCTCTTCAAGAGCCGCGTTCACTCCGATCACGAACCCGACAAAGCCCGGAATGAGCACACTC
>DASZPA010000336.1:0-2852 GCA_035550555.1 Fimbriimonas sp. | reverse complement strand
CAATGGCGCCGGACGGTGCCTCCAGGCTCAAGGTCTCTAAGGAGGCGTTGGCTGACCCGCATTTTCGCAAGGGCCCAAGCCCCGGTCCGCGCCCGAAGGATATAATAAAGGCCTTTCCGGGCGGTTAGCTCAGTGGTAGAGCACTACAATGACACTGTAGGGGTCACAGGTTCAAATCCTGTACCGCCCACCATCTTATTATCGGGCTCTAAGCCATTGATGGGCGCTCGCTCGTCCCTCGGTAAATCGCGGCCATGGGCTACCTAGAAACAAACGGCTGTGACAGCACCTTCCTGCACTTGAAACACCACTGGAACAGGGGGCGGAGGCGGGCTGGCATCAAGTGCTGCTTGCAGAGCTTCACAGGCTTCGGTTCGCGAGAACCCCAACAAGCCTCCGCCAGCTTGGGGTTGTATTAGACCGAGACCAGGACCGGGATCCCAAACGACAACCTGACCGTTCATTTCTATCTCCTCACTGGCCGTGCTGGACACTATGCACCTTGTACTTGCTAACTTGATTAAACAGGTCTTCCAAGGTCGGATAAATCGCCGCTTGGGTCAAGATAATGCTTTGCTGGACTACCGGCTTTCGGCCGCCGATCCGGTAGGTGAACCAACCTAGCAATGGAATCTCCTTGAGCACAGGCAAATCCTTGAAGATCGGCAGTCCTCCGCTCTTGGAAGCAGGCAGCCCGAGTTGCGCATTCGACTGGAAGGTGGCCACTCTCCGGATAGCGAGGTTATCCAGCATCACCTCCGTGTTCACACTATTGTGTTCGACGTGGTTCAACTGAGGATCGGTGACACCGCTGGGCTCACGAACTTGGGTGGACGCCAGGTAATTGAACCGGAAGCGTATAGCCTGACCGCTCGGATCGAGTACTGGGGTGACCTCGAAGATATTGCCGGTGCCCACTCCATAGACTCCCGGCGCTTCCCTCTTCTGGGACTTAGACCAGTCCTGGATCGCACCAAGATCACCGGCAATGTTCGTTCCACCTGCCGTTTTCACCAAATTGGCGATCATCAGGGCGCCACCCAGCGCGTCGATGGTCCCGCCTTGAGCAACCGAGGCGCTAGCAGAGGGCTCGATTCTAGCCGCCAACCTGTTGGAGGCCAGAATCGTCTCGGACGACCAGGCTCCTACCTGGCAGTTGCTCCATCGCAACAGGTCGGTGACACTTCCAAGCAGGCCGAACTCCCCGTTGAAGAGCACCGTACGCGCATCTTCATAGAATCGGCCGATCACTCGGCGAATGGCGCCGTTATAGCGAGCAAGGGTGCCGGCATCGGCGCTGAGTTGAATTCTAGTAACGAGGTTCTCCACCTGCTTCATCAATGGCACCACCTCGGCTTTCCACTTCTCACCGTCTGGTGTGAAGGTCTGGGCTTTCTCCTGCAAGCTCAGAAGCGTTGCTTCCAGGGCTGCCGTGTCCCGCGGAGATGCGATCGACTCTTGCAAACCGAGGACCATTTCCGCCGCCCTTGGCATAGATGTTTCTGCTACAAACAGGCTTTTTAGCGCGGCTTCAGCTTTCGTGTTGAGTGCCCGAAGGACCATGTCCTTCTTCTGATCCACTGCATTTATCTTATTGTCCACTTCTCTGGCCTGAACGGCTTGCGACGCAGCCGAGTATTGGGCGGCCAATCGCTCGACACTGCCCACGGAGTCGCTTACTGCGCCGTAGCCGGCCAACGCGTACTCGTATAGATACGCATCCTGCAGTAGCCGAACGTCGCTCCCATCAGCTCCATTCTTGTTGGAGAAAACACCAAGGAAGGAGTTGGGCTCAAAACAGTCCGGATGATTTCCCGAGACGTACTCGACCGCGTCGTGATACAGGCTGTTAGGAGCTCTTTTCCCTTTCTTCTTGCCAGTTTGCTCAGCGTTGTTCTTTACTTCGTTGAACTTCTCCCCGATCTCCAGATGGTAGTTGGCGACCACCTTTGCCCGGAGACCCGGATTTAACATGGCTAGGTCCAACGTCGCCTCGGCAAGCGAGGCGGGATGGGATGCATCGGGCAAGTAATGTCCCAACCCTTCCCACCGGTCGCGGATTGCCTTATCGACGTTCATTCGGCGTAGGACGGCAGGATCGAGGTACGTCAAGGGCTGCCACAAAGACGCTGGGAGAGCGACTACCCAGGAAAGCTGGTCCAAAACAGTATCATTCGGGATCGAGTCATAACCAAGCTGCTCCAGAGTTCGTCGGATCGAGCGCATTGCGGTTTTGGGAAAGGAAGTGAACGGTTTGAGGACACGCGTGTCCTGCTGGAGTACCCATTTAAGGTCCAGCTCAATCTGCGATTCTTTAGCACCTTGCGGTGTGATGGCGATAAGCACTGCTCGCATGGTTGCTGTGTCAACTCCCGCGCTTGACACAGCTTTGCTCCCGCCGAGCACCCCATCGACTTGCAGCGCATGCGCTTTCTCGGGTTCGTTCTGAAACTCGTCCGGGTTCGCCAGCACCTTGGATATCTCGTCCTCTATCGAATTTCGAAGTAGGGTCTGTGCCACGTCGTTGTAGCTGCTATACCGCCCAAGTTCCACGTCGAGCGCTCTGAGTGCTGCTTGGACTCGCTCGGCCTGACCGGTATCTGAAGCGCTGGACATTTCCACCGAGTACACCGAGATTTCGGATTGAGCTCGGGGTTTGTCCAGCTCGAAGATCATCTGCTTGACGGCGTCGATATCCTCCCGGGCGCCGCGAACCACGACTTCCTTCGAGCCCAAAGACGCAAAGAGAAGGACTCGGTCAACCGGATCGGTACTTGTGGCATAGGCTTTGGCGAATGCATCTCGAGTCGTCACGAAGTACGGCAGATTGGCTTGGGAAGCTGCGAAGTTCT
>DASZPA010000335.1:0-33244 GCA_035550555.1 Fimbriimonas sp. | reverse complement strand
GCGGACAAAGGCGAAATCCGGCGCAAACGCGTAGGGCGTCGTGTAAATCGAAAGGCAATTATCTGCCGGGTTACGATTCATGAGGATCGCCTTTGCGTGCGGGAACAGAATCGACAGCAGGCCCAACATCTCAATGTTCTCTGGGGTCTTGTCGGTGACGCGCTTCGAAGCGAAAGGCTCCAGACTGCGAAGATATTGAGCCGCCAGCTCTTGAGACTTTCGCGAGTGAAGGTTGTGAGAAGTGAGGTCGACACACGCCCGCCCGGCGCCAGTCCAGAATCGCATTTCGCCGGCCGCGTTCACGTCCGGATGGCGGCTCAGTATCTGCTCCATCAGCGTCGTTCCGGATCGGATCATGCCCACGATGAAAATGGGGTGCTCACTCCAGTTGCCCAAGTCGTGGCTTTTGAGGAGATCGGGCGTGAACGTCTGTCGGATGGCTTCCAACCTCCCTCGGTGCACGCCGGCGTCGAACCGGACCGTTCCTGCAGCCGCACGCGCCGCGGCCGCATTGGCGCTATCCCAAGCCTCCATCGCTTCCCGATAGCGGGCGTTATCGTCATAGACTTTCGCGATCGTGTAGTAGAGGTAAGACCTCTCCGACAAAGGAGCTCCTGGGTCCGACGCAATCTCCAGCAGCGCGGGGACCCTTTGCATGTCTTCCTGGCCGCATTTCTTGGATTGCACGATGCCCCAGTAGGCGAACCCCTGTAGCGGATCGGCGTCGATAGACGCTTGAAAGGAGGCTGCGGCCAGCTCGAAGTCTCCTTGGTTCTGCTGATGGGTTGCGAGAAGGGCCAGGCCGACGCTGTTGTGAGGATCGATTCTCAAGACCTCCTCGACGTGCCTTCGAGCTTCCTCGCGCCGCTGCAAAGTGGTACAGGCGCGGGCGGCAAGCGTGTGAGCTTCCACAGAATCTCGAGCCAATCGAAGGGCTTGCTCTGCCAGAGTCTCGGCGCCATCCGGATCGCCCCGCTCCAAACAAAGGTTCCCGAGGGACAGGACGGGTTCCACGGCGTTTGGGGCGAGCTGGATGGACTGCCTGAAGCACCGATCTGCTTTCTCCGCCTCGCCCAAACCCTGGTGAGCCAGCCCGAGGTTCTGCAGGAGTTGAGGGTTCTGCGGATGAGCTGCCGCAGCCTTCTCCAAGGCCTCGGCGGCTTCGCGGTGGCTGCCCGCCGCGAGATAGCCAAGGCCCAAGTTGAAGTAGGTTCCCGGGTCGTTCGGGCGGTATCGAAGCGCGGTAAGGCAGGCAGATTCGGCGTGCGAAAAATCACCCCGGCTTCGGTGGCAGATCGAGACCCAGTTCCAGGCCTCTACCATCTCTTTCTGCAGAGCGAGCGCGCCCTCCAGCGTGGTCAGGGCCTCTTCAAAGCGATTCTGTTTTGCCAGGGCAATTCCCAGGAGGACCATGGCGGAGGCGTCTTGGGGTCGCCGCTCGAGGTGAGCGCGCACGCGTTTTTCAGCGGAGGGAAACGCACTCCGAACCAGATCCTGCTGAATCTCGGTCAGGTCCGGCCGCATCGTTAGTTGACTTTGATGAACGGCCTGCTTGGGATCGACTTCGTCTTCATCCAGCCTTCCAGGATCATCGTCTCCAGCGCTTCAATTGCCATCACCGCAGCGTCTTGAGGCGGGACGCCGTCCTGCTCGATCATAGCGTTGACCGAGTCCTCCAAGACCATAACGCTGTCCATGTTTCGCGAGAGCGCTCCCAAGACGTGCTTGTAGGCGTCCACGACCGGAAGAATCTTTGCGCCTCGCTTCAGGCAGGCAACAGGCACGATCCTTCCTTCGCGGTAGCTGGGAAAGACGCTCTCCTGGATGCCTTCGCCGTTAAGCCTCCAAAGGTTCGATTTCGAGATCTCCCAGGGGCTGGGCGCATCGGCGATGTGTTCCGCAAGCGCCTTCAGTCCGCCGAACCGGTAGGTGAGAGCCGCGGCCACGCCTGGCTCTTCGACGGTGAAGCCACCCGTCGCCAGCCATTGGAAAGCCTTGTCGGGCTGCAGCGTGATTCCGGCCGCTTCGGCAATCTCCGCGCAATAGTCTTTCAAGTCCGTGAAGCCATGGTTCGACGTGTACCAGAACTCGGCGAACTGCATGTGATGGCGGATCTGGTCGCGATGCCCTTGGTCGTACTCGTGTTTGATCCAAGCGGGATCGAGCTCTCCGCGCTCCAGCTCCAAGATGGTGTACGCAACCTTGCGCCCGCTGGTGTGGGCCAGCGTCATCCCCGCCGATAAGATCGGATCGGCAAAGCCGCAGGAGTCTCCGGCCAGGAACCAGTTCTCGCCGACCATTCGGCTGGAAAGGAAGTTCCAGTCTTTCGTCGCCGAAAGCTCGGCCTCCGGAGTCGCATTGGTCAGAAGGCCGGCAATCATCGGCTCCGAGGCGACGGCAAGATCGTACAGCTCCTGGGTCGATTTGCCGCTCGCCTTATAGTAGGAGGCCGGAACGACGAGCCCCACGGAGGTTCGAGTTGGGGTGATCGGGATGAACCAGAGCCAACCCCACTCCAAGCTCATGATAAGGATGCGGGTGCCGCCGTTGCCGATGGTGACAGCCCAGTCCGCGTTTTGCCAGTACTTCCAAATCGCGATGTTTCGGAGCGCCGTCGGAGATTCGATCTGGACATCGAGAGCACGCCGAAGGATGCCCGAGTCGCCGGAAGCATCCACGTAGTACTTGGCCTCGATCTGGTCGCTGCCCGAGGACTTCGACTCGATGTCGAGTCCCGTGACACGGTCGCCTTCCCGGCGAACCTTCGTGACCTTGGTCTCCTCGAAGACTTGGCAACCCAAAGAGCGCGCGTGATCGAGCAGAACCTGGTCATATAAGGACCGGTCCACCTGGAAGGCGGTTTTGACCCGCTGACCCACATAACGGGCTGGCCTGACCTCATCCTGGAAGGTGTGGCCCTGGAGGAAGTCTGTGTCCCACAGATCCTTCTTCACGCCCCACTTGAAGGTGGCGCCGATCTTGATAGGGAAGCCGGCGGCTTCGATCTTGTCCCAGACTCCCATCTCGGCCAAAATTCGCGAAATGGCCGGCAGGTGGCTTTCGCCGACGTGGTCGCGCGGAAATTTCTCTCTTTCCACGATCACGACCTCGAGCGAGGGGTTGTACTTCCGGAGCAGGGTTCCCGCGGTAGCTCCGGCGGGACCTCCTCCAATGATGGCAACGTCACATTTCAGCATCAGTTTTCATTAGTTCGGCAAACGCGCCGAGATACGGTTCAAAACCATGCCAGCGCTGAGTGGAGGTCTGATAGATCGGCTGCCTGACCTGCCAAGCGCTGGGAGTCACCACCGATCTTACGTTCTCCTCGGGCCGAAGGCAACGGTCGCTCCACTCCACTGCGCAAAATTCAACCATCCTGCGAATGACATCCTCGCCTCGCGCCACCAGATCTTCATATTGAATCTCGAGCATTGTGCCGCTGGGCAGTTCCGAGCGCCAATGCTCCATGACCCGCAGATACTCGCGATAAGCCACCACAATGTTCTCTTTGCGGTGAGCAAACTCCGACCGGGCCCGGTTCGGGGTCGCATAGATGGAGAGGCACGTGTCGACCGGATCACGGCGAATGTGGATCACCTTGGCTTTTGGTAAAGCCAGGTGGATCAGGCCGAGACCGTGCGTGTTGGCCGGCTGCTTGTCGACCACCCTCTGCTTACCAGGCGCGATCTCTTTGAGGAGATTGACGTATCGCGCGCCAAGGCCGGAGACATTCTCCCGTACGATGAGCTCTCCATCCATCGCTTCCCGCCAATTGTCCGGCCAGAAAGGCTGTTCTCCGGCGCCGCCGATGCTTGGGTGGCTGGAAAGAATCTGTTCGACCAGCGTCGTGCCGGACCGCATCATTCCGACCACGAAGATTGGCAGCTCGCTTGGGCTGCCCGTGCCTTCGGCCGCCGCGAAAGTGTCGCGGTCGAATCGAAACATCGTTCGATCGGTCTTCGCGGAGTATTCGTCCGCGTCGAATTCGCGGTCGCCGAACTTCAGCGCATACTCGATTCGGTTCGCTTCGTCGTAGTGGTCCATGGCGTCCCCGAACTGGCGAAGGTCTTCGAACGCCTTTCCCAAGCCGTAATGGAGATAGCTGAGCTGCCTGGGGGCCAGCTCCTGCTTCGCAAGGGCCTGCATCAGCTCTATCCGAGACCGATCTGCCTCCGTTACCCGGCGAATGCTGAAGTGGGCGAAATAGGCATATCCCTGGTTGGGGTCTTTCCTTTGGGACTCATGGTAAAGCTCCGCCGCCTGCTGAAGATGGCCAAGCGTTTGCGCTGCCGTTCCCCATAACGAAAGCGCTTCCGCGTTCATGGGATCCAACTGGCTTGCCTTTCCCAGATGCTGAATGGATTCGTTCCCGTCTGTTTCCACCAGGGCTCTGCCAAGAAGGAGATGGGCCGCCGGTGAGGAGGGCGCCGTCCCGACAGCCCGGCGGCCGCACTCCTTGGCGCCAAAAGGGAATTCCTGTGCCAGCAGCGAGGTCCCGACGCTCAACAAGGTTTCGAGAGGGACGCGCGTGCGATCCAAGGCTGAGCGAAGCACGAATGAGGCGTCGGCCCTGCGCCCCTGCATGAAGAGGCAGCGGCTGAGCGAGCAGTGAATCTTGAGAGCGTTGGGAGCAGCGCGCGCAGCCGATTGAAGCAGCGTCTCCGCTTGCCTTAGGTAGCGGGCATCGAGAAGACACATGGCCAGCTGAACCTGGCCTTGCAGTTCGTTTGGATTGACTCGCCGCGCTCTTTCCGCGGCGTGCAGTGCCTGTTCCAGACTTCCCAGCTGGCGGTATGCCACCGAGAGCCAAAAGGGCGCCTGAAACGATGAGGGATCGTTTTGCTCGACTTCGGCAAGGAGGCCGAGCGCGGCCTGGGCGTGGCTGGAGTAGGCTTCCACCACTCCAAGCAGAAGTCTTGCCTGGATGTTTTCTGGCTCCTTCGCAAGCACCTGTTCGCAAATCGATCGGGCCTCGGCTATCTGTCCCTGCGACTGAGCAACGCTGGCCCTTCTCAGGAGGTCCTCAGAAGCGTTCAAGCTCGTTGCGTCAATTGCGGAAACGTGGCCGGTCGTGTTGTTCAACTTAGTCCGGGTAGCAGAAGGACGGGCATGGCAGACAGAAGAACAGGTTCGCCAAATGGACGAATTGAGAAGGGCCTGGATGGAGATCCAAGCCCTTTTCCGCAGTCGCTAGTTGCTTGCGCCGGCGTTGGCAGCCGAGGCCGCATTTGCGCTTTCGACCGATTTGCCGGCGAACTTTCCGACCGCCGGAGCGGCCGTTTTGCCAGCCATCTTGTCCCGCATCGCCCGAAGGTTCGGCGGGCCCGAAAGGGTCTTGTGCAACTGCGCTTCCGTGGCCGCGCTCGGCTCTGCGCTGGAGCAGCCAGCGACAACAGCCGAAGCAGCCATGAGGGCGATTAAGAACCTCATGATCCTTGTGGCCAGAACGCCTTTATCGCCTTCTGTCCATTGCCAATGTCGATGGTCGTTCCCATCACCTGTCGCCACGGAGACGACTTGGCATGGCCGTCCACACCGGTCCAGATGGTCTGGCCAGTCGGCATGTGCGGGTTAGGCGTAAAGAACGGCAGGCTGTTCGTACCGGCCGCGGCTCCGTCGCTGTCTCGGGCGCGAGCGACAGGGGCGCTGACAACGTTTTGACATCCATAGGTGTTAAAGACGCACGATCCGTAGACCAAGCCGAACTGGTCGGCGCTGTCTTCTTGCCACATGAAGTCGTAGTTACCCGATTGGGCGAGCATCACCTGATCGGCGGGGTTGGAAACGCCGCTGGTCGGCAACGACGGCGTGAGGCCGTAGTTGTAACCGGCTTGCGACCAGATGACGAGGCTGTTCGTGTTGGCGACGCCGGCAATGCCGTCGTACTTCCACTTTGCACCGCCGGTCATCTCGGCGCCCGCAGCCGAACCGGCTCCGAACTGGTACTGGTTGTTGTAAGCGCCCGTTGTGGCGGCAAGCCGCGGGCCCATTCCCCACATACCGTACAAAGCGAACTCGGTGAGGTCGTTTGCGTTGTTGACCTCGTTCGCACCAATCTGTGGGCCGGTCGGATCCAGCAGGATCGCCCAGCTCTTCATGTACGGCTGCTGAAGGTAGCCGAACGGCTGAACGTTCCAGTTGGAGTCGAACTCGACTACGGGCGAAATCATATCGTCGTAGTCGTTCGTGTACATGAGCTGAGCCAGACACATCTGCTTGGCGTCGCTGAGAGCGACGGTGGCCTTGGCGGCTCTCTTTGCCTGGGCAAAGACGGGGAACAGGATCGCAGCAAGAATCGCGATAATCGCGATGACGACGAGGAGTTCAATTAATGTAAATGCCTTATGATGGCGGCGATTCATCGCAAAATTCCTCCATTGGAAGGGAGCGAAATAGCGGGCGGAGCGGTCGACCCGTTGTCGGCGAGGGGGGCATCCAGCAGATAGTGCTTATATGCCGAGGGCGCGCTTCCTGTCATCCGCTCGATGACAAGCTCGGCCGCAAGTTGCCCCATACGTTCAAAGTCTTGGTTGAGGGTCGTTAACGACCCTCCTCGTGGAACCCAGCGAAGCAGACCGTCGAATCCGAGGACCGACATCCGCTCTGGGATCTGGATGTTTCGTGTGGTAAGCGCCTCTTGAACTTGAAGCGCCAGATGGTCGTTGATGCAAAACACGGCCGTCGGCCGTTCCTTCAGGCTGAGCATCGATTCGACGAGCTGCTCCACCCCTTCGGGCTCGTCGATCGAGTCCCGGAGAATCAGATTCTCGTCGAGAGGAACGCCGTAGTCGGCCAGAGCGCGGCGGTAACCCGACTCTCGCTCTCGAACTGCCGAGCAGGTGTCGATGTTGGTCAGCAGGGCGACCCTTCGGTGCCCCAGACCCAGCAGGTGCCTCACTCCTGTTCGGGCTGCCGACTCGTTGTTCGTTCCCACGTAATCGCTGTCGATGCCTGCCGGAGGAAGGCGATCGATAAACACCATGGGAACGTTCTTTTCCCGAAGCGCGCGGAGCGCTTCGAAGCTCCTGTGATGGCCCAAGAGCCAAACAATGACGCCGAAGGTCTCAGTTTCGGACGCCAAAGAAGAAAGGAAGCGTCTTTCCGCTTCGTAAATCGAATCCCAGTTGCCGCCGGGCGCGTGCCCCACGACGAGACGAACGCTCTCGTCCAAGCCGGCGCCCTGGATACCCTTCATGATGGAGGCCGCGGCGAAATCGGCCATGTTCGGCCAAAGCCATATTCGAATCGAGCGGAGCTGGTTCGGCTCCCGCGTATTCGGCTTCGCGATGATGGGACGGCAGTTGGTCTTAGACTCGATCAGCCCGTGAGAGGCAAGCTCCTTGAGGGCAAGCCGCACCACGCCCCGGCTCACGGCAAGCTCTTTTGCAAGGTTCCTTTCGCTGGGCAGCTGGTGGCCTTGCCCGAACGCTCCGGAATGGATCATTTCCGTGATGCGCAACGCAATAGAACTCGCTAGTGGCGAGCCCGTAGCGGAAGCAAGCTTTCGAGGCTGATTTAGATGAACCATCTGAGACCAATGGTATCGAAGGTGTTTTACTATAACACGCCTTAGGCAATTAATTAAGGAAACAGTGGGCAAAGTTGTGGGAGAAATCGATAAATCAGCAGTTATCGGGTCCTTGTTCCTATCGCAAATAATCTGGTTTGAGGGGCCTTTTCGCCTTTCTATTGAAAGAAGGATGGTCTAAAATGGTTCTCGTGGTGGCTCGGATGGTCTTGCGGCCAAGCATCCGAAAGAGCGAAGGACCGGAGTCGGGCTGCAGTTGGGTAAGGCGGCAAGCGCCAGCCCGCATCCGATGGAGTTTGGGCACATAACTCAGCGCCGTACAATGTAGCAACTGTGAATACCTGCGATGTGGCGATTATTGGCGGGGGGCCCTCGGGGTCGACCGTGGCAAGCATCTTGCGCATTTACGCCCCGGATCTGAAGGTTCAGATCTTTGAGCGGGAGCGCTTTCCGCGCGATCACGTCGGAGAGAGCCTGCTCCCGACGATCAACCGGGTTCTGGCCGAGATTGGAGTCTGGGACAAGATCGAGGCCGCCAACTTTCCGATCAAGATCGGCGCGACTTACCGGTGGGGCACATCGGAAGACCTCTGGGACTTCAATCTGCTCGCGACCGAAGAGGTGGATCCCAACTCGCCTCGTCCGGGCGAGTACAAGAGCTGGCGTCAGCGCAGCACGTTCCAGGTAGACCGTCCCGTCTACGACAAGATCTTGCTGGAGAACGCCGCCGGGCTGGGCGCGGAAGTCCACGAAGAGACCGCCGTGCGGAAGGTGTTGAACGATGGAAAATCCGTCACAGGCCTGACCCTCGATTCCGGCGAGACGGTGACCGCCAAGTACTACATCGACTGTTCGGGAAATGCGGGGATCTTGCGCCGTGCGCTTGACGTTCAGTGCGACGAGCCGCCCAGCCTGCGCAACATCGCCATTTGGGACCACTGGAACAACGCCGAATGGGCCGTGACCATCGGCATCGCGGCAACCCGAATCCAAATCATGAGCTTGGGCTACGGTTGGCTTTGGTTCATTCCGATCTCGCCGACTCGGACGTCGATCGGCCTGGTCTGTCCCGGCGAATACTACAAGGCGAGCGGCAAGCGGCCAGAGGAGCTGTACCTCGAAGCGGTTCGGTCTCAGCCTCGGATCGCCGCTTTGGTAGCCAAGGCCTCGCGCGAAGGGAAGGTGAGCACCACTCGCGACTGGTCGTTTGTTTCGCAGCAGATGGCAGGACCAAACTGGTTTTTGGTCGGCGAGTGCGCGGGTTTCGCCGACCCCATCCTTTCGGCGGGCCTCACGCTCGCGCACATCGGCGCCAAGGAGTGTGCCTACACGATTATGGAGCTGGAACGCGGCGAGCACGATCCAGAGTGGCTGCGAGGCGAGTTCCAGGCTCGGCAGGCGCAACGGATTGAGCAGCACATCAAGTTCGCCAACTTCTGGTATGCAGCCAACCGCCACTTTTCCGAGCTTGTCGACTACACGGCCGAGATCGCGAAGGAAGCCGGGTACGACATGGACCCTCAAGCCGCCTGGCAGTGGATCGGAAGCGGCGGGTTCGTCTCTCTAGAGACTGCCGGCCCGGGGCTCGCCGGCCATTCGCTGGAGCAGATCAAGAACCTCGCCACGGTCATGTTCAAGGGTGAATCGAAGTGGGCGATTACCAAGTACAACATGTTCGATCTCAAGCTCACCGGCGCCGAAGTCGCCGACTACGCTCTATACGCGGACGGCCGCATCCAGAAGACGAAGGTCTATAAGCGCAAAGGGAAGATCTTGCCCGTTTATGGCGGGTTCCGAGTGGCGATTGAAGCGCTGAGGCGCGAGAAGAAGCTCGGCCCGATCATGAGGAATATCGAGTCTCTCACACAAAAGGTAGGCCGCACGGGTGTTCTTGCGGCACTGGAGGCCCTTGAGAACATGGTGCACGACGGTTGGGTGGATGCCTCCTATCGTAAGGACAAGCCGCTGCTCAGCCTGAGCGACATTCCGCGGACGCCCAACGTCGATTGGAACCGCGACCCTGAGCTAGCTCATAGCTAGCTTGCCCTCGAGGAAAGCCCGCTCCGCCGGGTTCTTGGCAAGGTCGAGGGCTCTTTTGTAAGCTTCGCGAGCATCCTCGTGGCGGCCCAAGGATGAGAGGAATTTGGCTTTGGTTGCCGGCAGCAGGTAGTAACCGTCCAGCCGCCCCGAGGCTTCGATGGCCTCCAGCTCCGCGAGGGCTCGCTCGTCGCCATGCACCATCGAGACCGCGATCGCGCGGTTCAGCAGAACGACCACGGAAGGGTGAAGCCGCGCCAGATCGTCGAATTGCGACAGCACCGAACGCCAGTTCGTTTGGCCGAACGTCGGCGCCAGCGCGTGCTCCGCGGCGATGCCCGCTTCCAAGTGAAACCGAGTGAGATCCTGGCCCTGAGCCGAGCGATCAAGCGCCTGCAGTCCGGCAGCGAGGCGCCTCTGGTCCCAAAGAGATCGGTCTTGTTCCTCCAAGAGCTCAAGCGCTCCTTCCGGCGAGAGCCTTGCAGCCAGCCTGCTCGAGTGGAGCAGCATCAAGGCAAGCAGTGCGTGCGTGGCGGGCACGTCGCCGATTCTGGTTCTGGAGAGCCGGTCCGTGAGGATGATCGCCTCGTCGCAGAGATCGCTTCGGGTGAGGGCTGGATCGGTATGCGCCGCGTAGCCTTCGTTGAAGAGCAGGTAGAGCACGTTATGAACCGCATCGAGGCGCGGCGCGAGCTCCTCGGGAGATGCGGACCACTCGACGTCCGCCAAGGCTCGCTTGGCCCTGACCAGCCGCTGAGAAAGAGCGTCTTCGTTCACCAGAAGCGCCTTGGCAATCTCTCGCGAGCTCAGACCGCATAGCTCACGCAACGTCAGGGCCACCTGGGCCTCGGCAGGAAGGGAAGGGTGGCAGCAAAGGAAGAGCATCTCCAGCTCGGGATCGCCCATTGCCGATGGGTCTGCCGGAGCTTCGGGTATCTGCTCGAGAATCTCCTGGCCGTCCGACAGATAGATGCCTTCGCGGCGCAGGTGGTCGATCGCCAGGTTCCTCGCGACTCTTGTCAGCCATGCCGTTGGGTTCTCGGGAGTTCCTTTCTTGGGCCAGAGCTGGACGGCCCTCAGAAACGTTTCCTGCACGACGTCTTCCGCAAGCGAGAGCCGCGAAGGCCCGAAGGCCCGCACCAAGAGCGATACGAGCCTTGCCGACTCCTTTCGAAAGGAGGTTTCCAGGTCAGGCTGAGTGTCTTTCGTTGAGCTGCCTCACTTCCACACTGCCGCCGAACTCCAGGGAGGGGCAGCCGAGCGAGATCTGGGCCGCGTCGTCCAGGTTGTTGGCTTGGATCAGGAAGAAGCCGCCGATCGCCTCCTTGCTTTCGGCGAATGGGCCGTCCGAGATCACGCCGCCTGAAGCGATGCGCTTGCCAGGGCGGAGCAATTCGCTCCCGTCGATCATCTGGTTGCGTTGTGACAGAAGCTGCGCCCACGCCATGTACTTGCCGTACGCCGTCTGCTTCTGTTCGTCCGAAAACGTCTCAAAATTGCCGCCCGAAAGCAGCAGCATGAATTTCGCCATTTTGTTTTCCTCTCTGTTTTAGTGCGGGCTTGTTCGTTGCGGTTCCTGAAGACTCCTCTCCGATTCGTGCCCACCGATCTCTCCGCCAAAAGTGCAGAGGTTTGGATCTACCGGCGTCACCGCGTCAAACAAGGGAGTGACCTTCGCCGCCCATTCAGGCCAGACATCGGCTCCTGGGGCAGCCTTCTAACCGGAAAATGCTCGCCGGTCTCGAACAGACCCGGGGTCACCCATGCCTATGCGCCCGAGTGGTCCACCGTCGGGCGGACCTCGACTTTGCCTCCGTAGAGCAGTTGAGGGCAGTCTTTGGCAATCTCCGTCGCCTCTTCCAAATCCTTCGCCGTGATCATGTAGAACCCTCCAACGGCCTCCTTGCTTTCCGCGAAGGGACCGTCGCTGACGATTCCTCCGGGGGCGATGGTCTTTCCAACCATCTGGAGCTCTTCGCCCGTCACGTACTGGTTGCGCTCGCGCAGCAGCTTGCTCCAACCCATGTACTTCCCATAGGCCGCCTGCATCTCTTCGGCCGAGAGCTTCTCAAAGTCGCCGCCGGTCAGCAGCAATACAAATGTCGCCATGTCGTCTATTCTCCTCGGCGGAATCGCTCCGCCGTCTAGCTAACGGGCGAGGGCCGACCAAATCGACATCCATTTCCAAGTTTTCGTCGGCCCTCCGCGGGTTCGACAACTCCCGTGTGAGACAACGCCTACGCGATGACTAGGCCCAGGACCGAGGTCCCAGGTCGCCTTGGGACCTCGGATCATCTCGCTCAAGGCTCTTGTCTGTCTTTGCAGATGTGCACTCGCAAGATTACGGTGCTTGGAGCTGAAAGGAGAGACTGAGATGGACTTAGGAATATGCCCGCGATGCGGTGAAAAGTGGATCCGAGGCTGGGAGCGCTGCTCCTACTGCCCCTTCGTCGCCATCGGCGCCGGACTGCCGAGAAGGGCGTCCCGAAAGAAGCCCTCCAGACCGTACCGAGAGCCCGGCTCCGGTACACCGCTGCTGATCATTCTGGCGGTTGCCCTCATGACCTGGCTCGCGTCGAGCAGCGCGGTCGCCAACGGGATGGACCATGTTGTGGCCTCGCTCGATCACGCATCAGCCCCGATTGCGCCATGCGGCGTTTCTGGATCGACGAATGGATAGTCCCGTGCTGCCCCTTCAATGGCCCCGAACGCGTGCCAATACCGTTAGATCGCTACCGGTCGTCAAGTAGACCCTGCGATCTTTCCTACCGAGATGTTAGTGTCCTCAATTTGAAGCGTTAGCTTCAATTCAAGAGCCAGCTTCGTACGCATTCATGTACAACATCTTGCACGAATGCCATTTCCTATTCCGAGGCTCGCGCGACTTTGGCTCGGGCAATGGAGCGTGTTTGCAAAGACCACGAGCCATTGATCATCACGCGTCAGGGCAAGCCGTCAGCCGTGCTCATTTCTCTCGAGGACTACGAATCCTTGGATGAGACTGCTTACCTGCGCCGCAGCCCGGTCAATGCCCGTCGATTGACGAAGTCGATGAAGGAGCTTGCTGCCGGAACGGGCATCTCGCACAGCCTCGAGGACTTCGCCCCTTGATCGTCGCGTTCAGCGAGAACGCCTGGGACGATTATCTGTATTGGCAAAGGACCGACTCTAAGGTCCTTAAGCGAATCAACGAACTGATCCGTGAGATCGCCCGAGAACCGTATGGCGGTATCGGCAAGCCGGAACAGTTGAGAAACCAGTGGTCCGGCTGGTGGTCCCGCCGAGTCGACCAAGAGCACCGCCTCGTGTACCGGGTCGACGGCCAAACCATCTCAGTTGCTCAGTGCCGCTATCGCTACTGATGAATTGCGGCAAAGCAATGCTTAACCCGTGGGCCTATGGGGAGCCCGAGGAGCCGACGGCCGTTAGCACGTTGCCGCTGGTCAAGTAAACGGTCTGGTTCGCACCGATGGAGACCGTGGCAACGTAGTCGGTGGTTGTCCAACTGTTGCCGTTGATCATCGAACCGAAGAAGTAGTTGTTCGTCTCGCTGGGCGAGGCAAGATACCAGGAGTTCAGGAAATTCGTCGAGATAGTCGCGGGCCCGTCGGTGTCTTTGATCGTTGTGACGCTGCCGACAGTAAAGTCGATTCCATTGGTTCGGTACACCTCGCCGCAGTTCTGGTAGTCGTTTCTTGCCCCACACTGCACGAGGTTGGCGCCAGCCATGGAAAGGCTGGTGACGCGCATTTCATCCAGGGGCGTAAACGAGATCGCCTGTTGCCACACAATGCCGCCCGTCGTCCCATCAAAGGCGTACAGTACCGGGCGGACACGCTCGTCGAAGTCATAGAACGAGTAGGCGTCAGCGGCGTACGAGGCGTACACCTTGTCGTCTGGGCCGACGACCAGATAGGGCGAGAAGTCGACAGTACCGTCCGGAATCTTCGACCAAACGCGATGGCCGTTGACCGGAGATAACGCGAAGACGTGGGAGCGTGAAGCGCCGTAGACGAACCCGTTCGCACCGACCGCGATGGGCGTCATCAAGGCTGCCGGACCCGGTAGCTCTGTCCAGATCCTGCTTCCAGTCTTAGGATTGAGGGCGTAGACCACTTCGCCGCCTTGGTCGTTAGCACAACTCGCATAGACTGTCCCGTCCGCCGCCATGTTGATCGGCATCGGTGCTCCGTCGACCGATGAAACCCAGACACGGGCGCCGGTCTTGGCATTCACGGCGTAAACCTTCCGATCGGCCGATCCGAAGTAGACGAGTCCGTTGGCTCCTACGGCCGGTGTGCCGGTAACAGAGCCGCCCGTGTAGTCTTTCCAAAGCAAAGCGCCGGAAGAAGAGACCGCGTAAAGGTAGTGATCATCGCTGCCGAAGTAGATCGTCCCGTCCGGTCCCGTTACTGCTTCCGTGACGATCTGCCCGGCTGTTGCGAAAGTCCAATACGGGTTGTGGAAGAGAAGCGGGGTTCCGTAGCCCACCGAAATGTTGCCGGCGTTGCCGTGAAACTTGGGCCATGACGAGTTGGCGAGGCCAGTCCCGTCGATGGCTAAGTCCGCAAAGGTGTAACGCCCTCCTGCCGACGCCTTGAACTCTATGTACAGTCTTCCGGCAGTTGCATGCGGCGTGAAGGAGAAGGTCGCCGTCTTCTTTCCTGGCTTGACTTGAACTACCGTGGGAGCGGCGGCGGACGGGCAATCGCACTCGAGAGTCACGTTGACAGACTGAAACGGCGGAGCCGTCCAGGACAGTGAGACCGTTCCCACGACCGCTCGGCCGTGAAGCGCTTTGTCCGTCGACAACGTCAGAGACGAGACATCGAAGGGTTCGAGCCATGTGTACGCGCGGGTGCTGTCTGTGGCACAAGATTGAGCCGAAACGTTGACCTCTTCTTCTTGGTACACCACATCCGACAAGGCGTGGAAGATGTATTCGGTACAGCCGTGTGGCACCGTGACATAGGCAGGCACATGGAGGGCCGGATTGTCGCAGGTGAGATTCACCTTGATACCATTGGCAGGGGCCGCCGCCGAGAGGATCACTCTGCCGACATTGTCGGTGACATATTGACCCTCGGTGAACCCAAACTCCAGGTAACGCACGGTCGGCTGGTCCACTGCCAAGGAAGCGGTCGCCGAGCTTGCTCCTTCTTTTGCCGCAATGGTTGCCGAGGCCGAGGTAGCCACCACCTTGGTGGTGACCGAGAACGTGGCGGAGCTGCTTCCGGCCCCGATGGTCACCGAGTCAGGCGTCCGCGCGAAAGACTGATCACTCGACAGCGCGACGACCGTCGCTTGTGAGGCTGGCTGGCTCAGCGTCACGGTACCCGTCGAAGTTGCGGAGCCAACGACTTCGGTCGGATTCAACGACAGAGAAAGCGACTGCGCATGGGCCAGGGACGGCAGCGCCGCGATGGCCAGGACGAGTCGCAAGAGCCACGACGAGACGGTCTTCGTTATCATTTGGATCAGGCAGGAAAGGAGCCCTGGGCATTGATTCCACGTTTTCAGACGGAAGTCTTAGGCTGAATTACCGGAGGGAGATATCTATCAGCTCAGTGCGGTCGTTGTATTTTAGTGCAAGGTACTTGCTTGATCCGCTGGAGTCCACGTCCTCGAGGAGCTTCTTCTTAGAGTCAAGTGGGCCCAGACGAAGCACACGCGCATGCTTGAACGTGGGATCGCCGATCACGCCATAGAGCTCGCCAACTTGCTTCTTCTTGTCGTTGCGGAGGTTCTTTCCCTGTGCGATGACAAGAATCACTCTACCGTCGCTCAAGGGCCATCCCAGCGCCAGGACTGTTTCCATTCCAGGCTTTGGAGCCAGAAGGTTTGAAGCCGGTGGCAGCTTTACGGATTTCCGGTCAGATCCGTCGGGGCGAATCGACTCCAGGGATGCCAAGAACGCCTTGTCGTCGAAATCGACCCAAGACACCCGACCATTTCCAAGCGTCCACAGGAACGGGGAGACCTCGCATTGGAAGGACGCCAACCTCCTGAACCCTTGCGAGTTCACGCCATAGAGATCGCCATGACCCCCGGGAGAGCTATGCGCTTGGACTTCCGAGAATACGATGTCGCCTGAGCTGGTCGAGGCCATCCGAACCGGCCCGAATGGAACAGCCCAGTCGGTGAGCACCCTTCTTGCTTCAGGATCGTAGGTTCGAACCCAGTAGGAAGGGTCGCTGAGATCTGGTCCTCCTGCGGTGACCCCTACGATCTGGGCCTTCGCAGTCCAACAGAACGGCCCCGTCATGTCTGGGAGACGAGTCCAAGAGTCTGTCTTCGGGGAAAAGATCTCTCCAACCGGATCATCTTTTGGTGGGTCGACTTCCGCAGCCAGCCTGGTTCCATCCGGTGACCAACTGAGATTGGAGGTCCTCTCGCGAAGTGCCAGGCGAAGCTGATAAGGCGACCCAACGTAGAGCCGGCGATCGCGGCTCACAGCCAGAATTCGACCGTCGTTACTGGCCGCAATCGTGTAAGAAAAACAACCCCCGAGGACCACGATCGCAACGCCACCAAGAAGTGTCAACTGGCAAACCTGCTTAGAAACCTTTAAGGAGCCCATCTCAACACATGTAACGGATGGCGTTCCGAATGGGTTTCACGAGGCCCTCATGCGCGCCATACTCGAAGGATGCTCGCTGCGTTGATCGCCGTTCAGCAGGCGTCGTTCACGTTCCACGTCGAAGGAGGCCGAGGACTCATGGTCGAGGCGGCGGGGGTACCGATCATTCGCGGCTCGTATCTGCAGTATTACGAACCGGGGTGGACCAAGGGCTACTACTCGACCAACTACGGCGAGTCGAAGGTCGAGCAGGTCGATCCAGCGACCGTGCGGGTTTCGTTCGCGTCAGACGACAAGCTGGCTCACGGAACCGTGACCTATCACAAGGAAGGCGACAAGCTGACCGCCCACTACGACCTGCAGTGGGAGGGGGACCATGCGGTCAAGATCGAAGCGGCAGCCGGTTTCCTTTGGGCGCCGGCGCTCGAGAAGGGATCTTTGACCGCAGGCGGTAAGCCCACGAGAGCCCTCAACACCTACGCCTATTCGTCCCGCTCTATCGAGGGACGCCGCTTCTCGCCCGACGCTCCCCAATACGACTTCAGCGGACCGCTGGGCACGGTCTCGGAGCATTCGAGCATTCCGCTGACGCTCTTCGACGCTCGCGGCAACTACAACGACGATTGGGCGGCGAACCACGAGTACCTGTGGCTCGGCACTCTCGACACGGACGTGTCAAAAGGGAAGCAAGCCGATTTCGACGTCGAATACAGGTTCGATCCCAAGGCGGCGCCTGCTCTGTCGCCCAAGACAGAGTCCCTGGCCGCGACGAGGCAAGCTGAGGCCTATTTGCCGGACACGTCGCGGCCCCCCTTGATCCCCAAGCCGCAGACGGACCAATTGAACTGGGACAAGCCCTTGGAGCTCACAGGCGCCTACAGCTTCCCGGCGGGAGTGTTCGATCATCTGGACCTCTATAAGGAAGCTTTGAGCCGCAGGTTTGTGACGCCGGCGCCAGCAAGAGATGCCAAGAAAGTGGCTTTCGACGCAGGGATCAGCAGGCTGGGATATGTCCCGGGAGGCTATCGAATCGAGCTCACGGACCACAGCATGAGCGTTCTCGGCGAGGAGGACGAGGGGCTGCGAAACGGTCTCGAGCGGTTGGTCTCGCTCGCATTCGTCAAAAATGGCCACATCTGCCTGCCAACCGGCGCGCTCGTTTCGATCCCGCAGAGCGATTGGCGAGGGGTGCATTTATTTGCTGGCAAGAAGGCGCTGGCATTCCAAGGCAAGCTGTGGGACCGGGTCCTGCTTCCGTTGGGCTTCAACAAAGTGGTCCTGCAGTGTGAGCGGACGGCTTGGACGTCGACTCCAGGCATCGAGAGCTCGATCACGATGTCCAAGCCGGAGTTGCTCAAGCTGGCGGGGTTCTACAAGAACGCCGGCGTGGAGCTGATCCCGCTGGTCCAGAGCTTTGGTCACATGGAATGGTTCTTTGAGAACAAGAAGAACCTGGACATCGCTTTCAATCCCGACGATCCTTACGGCGTCGACCCTCGAAAGCCGCGCACCAAAGAGGCGCTGACGAACCTCTGGAACGAGGTCATCGAAACGCTGAAGCCCAAGACGATCCACTTTGGCCTGGACGAGTTCGATATGGTGGGGATGCATGTGAGCGCTTCCGAGAAGACACAGCTTTGGCAGGAGGAGATGCAGATCCTCGGCGGCATCGCTCAAAGCCACGGGGTGCGGATGATGCTCTGGGGCGATGAATGCCTCGCTCCTGGAGAGGCTCCCGATGCGACGAACGGCGATACGCCGAACGACGCCGCACTCCGGCGTGCCGCCATCCCTCAGGGCTCTCTGATCGGCGATTGGCATTACATTTCCGATCCCAACCCTCACTCTTACACGAAGAATCTCCAGCTCTGGAAAGACGCGGGAATGTATCCCATCGCGAGCGCATGGTACCAACCGAGCAACATCAAGGGGTTCGACACGGACGCCGGCTATCTTCAAACGGGAACGCTGCAAACCACCTGGAACGGCTACGAAAGCAGCGAAGAAGGAATGCTCGAAGGTTTCGACCAGTACTCGGCGATGATCCTGGCGGCCGATTACTCGTGGAGTGGACGTTCAGAGAGTCCGGACAAGCTCGGCTACGACCCCGGCCAGGTGTTTCGCAAGATGTACTTCGGAGAGCCCTCGCCTCTCACGGCCTCGCCCGGCTTCGGTCTCGGCGCGTCCGGCCAAGCCTTCGACATTGGACAGATCCGGTACGGCTCGCCTATCGACGAGACGGTCGGCAGCGCGCTCAGCTCCTCTGGCGCTTCGGACCTGAAGTTCAGCGTGGACGCGAAGGGAAGGGAGCTGGCGCTGGCTGCCGAGACGCTGGTAAAGGCTGCCGATGACGGAGAGCCGGTTGCCGAAGTGACGGTGACGCTCGCTGACGGCCGGTCCGTAGTGAAGCGCCTTGTCTATGGCAGGGACATCCGTTCGGCAGACGACAAGACTGCAACCGCGCTATCGGACCGCAACGCCGACGGACTCTGCGGCATAGTGATGCGCCTTGGCGAGACTCCGATCGCCATTCAGTCGATTTCGATCAAGCCGCTCAACGGGTACACGGGAATGCGGGTCCAGGGACTTGAACTGATTCCGTAGCCAAACGGGTTCTACTGCTATATTCCCGCTCGTGGCTGGGTTTGTGGTGAGCGTTCTCGTAGAGCATCTGGAGCAGTTGGCTCCTTCGATCGAAGGACTTCACGTCCATGGGGCGAACGTCAACATCGCCCGTCACTTCGTCAACCTGTTGGGCTCGCCTGAGATCGAGGCCCTTGAAGTCTTCCTACCCCCTGACCAGTACCAGCGGCGCGAGGCGATGGCTGAGATCGCCTCGAAGATTTTGCCTGAGCATCGAAAAGGGAAGGGCGCGCTACGGTTCTATCCCGTGTACGCCTTGCCGGAGGTTTGGGCCGATGGCGCGGAGCGAATCCTCTTGTGCGTGGATCCGAATCATTTCGCTCGGGACCGTTACTTGCGAGATCGATTCGCCGTGGGTCCAACCGCTATCTCTTGCCAGACCCACGGCATGGGCAGCGTCTCGATGTACCAATCGTTGGCCAGACTCAAAGAGGGTCCATCGGTTCCGTTCGATGTCTTGACCTGCCTGAGCAAAGCATGCCTGGAGTCGTTCGAGCGAACGTTCGACGGGTATCTGGGCGAACTGCCGTGTCGTCTCTCCATTTCGACCAATGCCGTGGACCTCGAGACGTTCCAGCCGTATGGCGCTGAAGAGAAGCGTCACGCTCGCCAGATGCTGGATTTGCCGGAGGATGCGACGATCTGTCTCTATTTGAGCCGTCTGACTCCGTATTCGAAAGCCGACCTGTTGCCCGTGCTTCGCTGTTTCGCGGAGGTCTCCGGACCGAAGGATCTGCTGCTGATTGCCGGACCCGAGAACGTGGCGAACTATGCGGACAGGCTGAAGCTGGAGGTCAAGGAGCTTGGCCTTGGCGATCGGTGTGAGATCCGGACGACCGTTCCGCCTTGGGCGACCTCGCTTTTCTACGGCAGCGCCGACCTGTTTATCCTCCCGAGCGACAACGTTCAAGAGGCGCTTGGAACCGCTGTGTTAGAGGCGATGGCGAGCGGACTGGCCGTGATTGGCTCCGATTGGGACGGCCTGCGAGACTCGGTGGTCGACGGTGAGACAGGCTACTTGATTCCCTCGGTGCTCATGCCCGGACTGGGCCTCATCGGCGACATGTCTCCGGCTGTGCCCTCAATGACAAGCTTCCTCATGACCTCACAAAACGCGTGGATGGATACCCGCGTCTTTTCGATGGCGCTTCAGAGGCTTCTCAGGTTATCTGAGGAAAGGAAGGCCATGGGTAAGGCTGGACGGGCAAGGGCCGAAGAGCTGAATAGCTGGAGCAGCGTCTCGGCGAAGCTCTTTGCCCTATGGCGGGAGCTGCTTGAGTCGGCACGCGACGAAGATCCGGGCCAGAAGGAGGCTCGACAGAGCAGAGCCTCCTCGATAGGCCTTCCGGTTCCGTTTCTCCAGCTCTTCGGGACCTATCCCACTCACTGCGTCTCAGCCGAGATGGGCGCCGTTCGGTTGACGAAGCTGGGAGCGGCGATTTTAGATGGCAAGGAACGTCTGCAGTTTTACGACGAAACGATCCCGCTGGTGCGTCCGGAGTTGATGGAAGTACTAATGGCTAAGCTTCGACAGGCGCCGCAAGATTGGTTGAATCTAGGCTTGCTCGCAGATGAGGCATCGGCCAAGAGTCGGCTAAGCAGGGATCTGGCGCTCTTCCACATAGGTCTCTTGCTGAAGAGAGGGGTGATCGAGGTACCGATGCCCGCGGCGCATTCACAATTGCAGGGCATGCAACAAGGGTGAAGTTGACAAATACTTCGTCCGAGCTACAAAATGGTTGCCTAAGGTGACAGGATGACAATTAAGAGGACACTATGCGGCGCGCCGATCGCGCTTCTGGCCACGATGGCCCATGCCCAAATGGTCAACAAGCCCATTTGGGTCAGCGCAGGCTGGAACAACCTTCTGAACAGCGACGCCAGGGATGCGACCAGCGCCAGCGGCTTTCAGGTAGGCGTCGGCTACCATTTCGGATACCAGAAATCGTCCGGCTACTCCTACGACCCCTCGTTGGACCTGACGTGGGCCAGGAATACCGGCAACTCCAATCGGCTTGACACGTTCGCCCTGTTGGCCATGGCCCGGGCGCCGTTCTCCGCGCAGCCTCCGTCGGCCAAGAACGCCTTTGTCCCTTATTACGGGCTTGGAATTGGCATTGCGCGAAACAGCTTTGTGGGCAGCGGACCCGCCGGCGGATCTTCCGGTGGCGGAGGATCTCAGGCTCTTCTGGTCAAACCGCACACCTTGGGAGGTACGGGAACCGGAAGCGCAAGCGATTACACCCTCGCGGCTCGAGCCCTGATCGGCGTGAGCTTCGCGGATATGTACTTCGCCGAGCTCGCGTATAACTACAACGGGATCCTCGAAGGCTCCCGGATCGACAGCGTTACGCTGACGGTCGGCGTCCGCTTCTAAGCAGAGTTTTCATTCGTGGCCGCGTGGACGAGGAAGCCTTCGTCCACGCGGCTCTTTTTTGCAGCAAGGCTGCGGCAGGTTTATATTAGAGTTCGTTCTAGGAGGATCCGATGCTGAAGGAGTTTCGAGAGTTCATCACGAAAGGGAATATGGTGGAGATCGCGATTGGCTTGCTGATCGCCAGCGGCTTCACGGCGCTTGTAGCCTCGCTGACAAAGAACCTCATCAGCCCTATCATCGGCGTCTTTGGGCAGCAGAACTTCGACAACCAGTTCATTATTCTCAAAGTCGTTTCCGATCCCAAAAAGCCGAAAATCCCGTTGAATCCGACTCTGGCTGAGGCGCAGGCAGGCGGAGCGGTTACGCTCAACTATGGAGCGTTCATCAGCGACATCATCAACTTCCTGATCCTTGCCTTCGTCGTCTTCTTGATCCTTAAAATGTATAAGAAGGTTGTGGAGCGATTCAAGAAGGAGGAGCCTCCGACGGCGCCCGCCGCACCGGCCGCGGACATTGTCCTGCTCACCGAGATTCGGGACCTTTTGAAAGCAAAACCCTAGGCCCTGTTCTAGTGGGCGGCCACGACAGGGCCCGGAGGTCAGGTCAGGCTGAGAAGAGCCATTCTGCGGGCGGTCGCCATCACGGTGAGCACCGGGTTCAGGCATCCGTTTGTCACATGAACGGAGGCGTCGCCGACGTAGATGTTCTCGAATCCGTGGACCTTTCCTGTGGCGTCGACCACGGAACTCTCGGGATCGTCGCCCATGCGACACGTTCCGGCTTGGTGCTGGCCGGAACTCAGACGCAAGCTTGGCGCGCTGTTCCAAATCCGTTCGGCGCCCGCCGCCTCGAGCCACTCGCGCCCCTTCTGGTTCATGAAATCGGTGACCCGGACCGTTTCGGGGTGGGTCGTGCCGGAAAGTCTCGCGACCGGCACGCCAAGATGGTCTTTCACATAGGGATCGACCGTCACACGGGCTTCCGCATTCGGTATGTCTTGAATGGGCCCCATCACCGAGACGAATCGGGGGTATGCGTATCGCATCCAGTTCTTGTGCTCGATTCCCCAGGTGGGAACGTCAGGCGGCCGGTGCCACTTGGCGAACACGATCGGTAGAACGATGAAGTCGTCGGCCAACATCCCCCCTCCAACCAAGCCCTCGTTCCCATGGGTGAACTTCAGAGTGGCGATCGAGGCCCCAGGGCCCACGCCGTTCCATACGGGCTCGGGCATGATCGCCATCGTCGACGAGTAGTAGTGCGCTTGAAGGTTTCGTCCGACCTGGCCGTTTCCAATGCCGGAGTTCAGAAGAAGGCGCGCCGTTTCCACTGCGCCGCCGCAAACGTAAACCTTGTCGGCGTCGGCAACGTGCACTTCGTCGCCGTGGGAATAGACGACTCCCGTCGCGCGGTGGCGAAAGTGCTCGACTCGAAGAACCATCGCCTCCGTCGTCACTTCGCATCTTCCGGTCGCGACGGCTTTCGGGATCACGGTGTTCTGAGTCCCGTTCTTCGCGTCGACAGGGCATGCAAAGCCGACGCAGTGTTGGCAATGGATGCAGCCTGCGCGGTCGTCCCGCGGAACCGAGTTGATCAGCAAAGGAACTCGCTGCGTTCCCCACCCGAGCCTTTTCGCCGCTTCTTCCAAGATCTGGCCCTTAGGTGTCTGAGGCAGAGCTGGCATCGGATAGGCACTCCGGTCCGGCATCTCCGGAGCGGGGTCAGATCCTGAAACACCGATGGCATGCTCCGCCCACTCATAAAAGGGCTCCAGGTCTTCGTAGGAGATGGGCCAGTCGGCCAAGGAGCTGCCCTCTGGGACGCCGTAGGTCGACGCCATTTTGAAGTCCCTGGGAGGGAAGCGCCATGCCTGCCCGCCATACACCAGCGTGCCGCCTCCTTCCACCATCGCGTTATTCGAGTAGGCATGGTGGTGCGGCGGAACGATCTCCGGAATGCCGTCGAGACCGACGAAGACGCGAGGATTCCCGACGAGATCGGGTCCGGTGTTGTGGCCGTACTGAGCAAGGCGATGGTTTCGGAGGTGGTCGCGACCGGTCGTCTCAAAGTTCTGGTGTCGACCGCGCTCCAGCAAGAGGACTCGCGCGCCGGCCTCGGCCAGCGTGTACGCCACGATTCCCCCGCCGGCGCCGGCGCCGATCACGATCGCGTCGTACCGGCTCATCCTCTTACCTCGAACCCCACCATTTCCCAGCTCCTGCCGTCTCGGTTGCCGCCGTTGCCCGGATCGCTGTAATACCCCTCGATCGTCTGGCGAATCAGAAGCTGGACGAACGGATGGCTCTCCATCTCCAAGAGAATCTCATCCCGTTCGGGGACCGTAAGATCCGCAAATCGCCTGTCTCTCAACAGCCTGAGGCCCGTTCGGTAGACCAAACCGAGCTCGCGATCCTGCTCGATCAGACCCTGAATGAACGCGTCGCAGCCCAGCTCGCTCGCACTTGGATAGTCGTCGGCGGGAACGATGCGGTCGAGCGCGGCCCGCAAAGTCCTCGAGTCTTCGGGGTCCCAAAACTGCTTCACAAGAGAGAATCTAGCCGGGAATACGTCTTGTTTGCTGAGAGCTTTTTCCGCTCGGCGCTGCAAACCGCGACGGTCTTTGGCTGCTTTCTGAAGGGGTCTCTTTTCTTGTAATAAGTCTGGAATATCCCCAATCGGACTCGGCGCAACCTTCACATTGAGCCCCAGGAGACCGAAATCTACATAGGAGAGAGTGAAGGCGCGCGGATATGCATAGCCGATTGAAATCTTGGACAAACGGGTTCATCCTGCTTGCCGGCTGCTTGCTGTCTGCCGCAGTCGAGGCCAAGTTTTATTCGGACCGGCGCCAGGCGGAAGTCAACTTCAAGCAGCAGGCCAACCAGGAGATGAGGAAGGCGGCCGTCGATATCGGTTCGCACTTCCAGCTTCTTTATGAGAACCTGAGGACGATCGCCAGACTCAACGATGTCCGGTCGAGCCCATGGACCAAAGGGTTCGCGCAAGGCGACTGGGGCGACGTTCAGGAGCTTTACGCCAGCATGGCGGAATCTACGCCCGTAAGCGTGGTGAGGCTCGTCCCGGTCGGAGTACGCAGGTTCACCTCCGGCGACGTCCAGGTCTTTACGCTTTCACGGAACATCAAGGATGCCCACGCCATCGAGACTTTGAGCGCGAACTCGGTCGAGCTTCGGTCGCTCCGACGGCAGCTGGCTCTCATGCCCCAGACGAATGCGCGTCTCAACCTGGACAATCTGAAGGATTACCCGGCGTTGAGCTGCAGGCCCACGCTGATCGGTCACTCCAAAAAGGGCCCGCAGGTGTACGAATTCTTCTACAGCGTGCCTGTCTATGGGCCCACGGGTGATTTGAAGGGCGCGCTCAGCGCCGAGATTCGATTCGACACGATCCGACGGCTTCTGCCCAGCAACGAGTATGTGCTGAGGAACAACAGCGATGGGATTAGCTTGCGCGTGGCGGACCTCACCGACTCTTCCCAGATCGCGGCCTACACTTACAAGACCCCGGTGACCATCAAGGACGGCATCGGGCACTGGTATCTGGAGCATTCAGTGTCGATGGCATCGTTCGACAGCCGCGACGACATGCGGGCGGCGTTCCAGTTCCGCTTGTTTGCCCAGGCGATCGTCGCCGTCATGACTTTCGCGACGTTCCTCGTCTTCTCAAGTCTTCGGCGGCGCAAGTGGGAGCTGGAAGACGCGAAGGCGATGCTGGAGCAGCGCGTCGAAGAGCGAACGGCGGAGCTGGCCGACGCGTTCCGCCGTGCAAAAGACGCCAGCCGGGTCAAGGGCGAGTTTCTCGCCAATATGAGCCACGAGATCCGCACGCCGATGAACGGAATCATCGGTATGACCGAGGTGCTGCTCAAAACGGGCTTGGACGAAGAACAGCGCGATGCCGCGAAGACGATCGCATCCAGCGCGGAAAGCCTACTGATCATCATCAACGACGTTCTGGACTTCTCGAAGATCGAAGCAAGCAAGCTCACGCTCGAGCAAACGGAGTTCGACTTGGAGAACCTCTTCGAAGACGTGCTCAAGCTTCACGCGACAACAGCCTCGCGAAAGCAGCTGGAGCTTGTGGCCGATCTGGCGCCATCCACGGAGCAAAAGTTCGTCGGAGACCCCGTCCGAATCCGTCAGATTGCGTCGAACCTCTTGGGAAACGCGATCAAATTCACGGAGACCGGTTACGTGGTGTTGAAGGCCGAGGTTACCGAAAGCGACCCGCCACGGCTCCGCTTTTCCGTGCGTGACACGGGCGTGGGCATACCCCCCAGCCGGCTCGAAGCGATCTTCGAGTCGTTCACGCAGTCCGACGCCTCCACCACGCGCCAGTTCGGAGGCACGGGATTGGGCTTGACCATCAGCCGTCATTTGGCCAACCTGATGGGTGGCCAAATCTCGGTGCAGAGTCGTCTGGGCATGGGCAGCGAGTTCTTCGTGGACCTGGCGATCAAGGAAGGCCGCGAAGACGCGCGTCTTATCGGCGCCACGGCGAGGCGGGCCGAGACGATCCTGATCTGCGACGATTGCGTCGTCTCTCGAAACGTTTTGGCCGAGCAGCTTGCCCGGGCCAACTACACGGTGGAGACCGCCTCCGACGACGACGAAACGATGACGAAGCTGCGTTCCAGCCGCGTCGACGTTTTGGTGTTGGACCACCTCCTGCAGGGTTTGGATGGAGTGGCGCTTGCCACTCGAATCAAATCCTCCGACCTTCCCAACAAGCCCGCCGTGCTCTTGGTCAGCTCCTCCGACACCGCCCTCACCGATGAAGAGCTGAGGGACGCCGGAATCGCGGCGGTACTGCGGAAGCCAACCAGGCGATCGACCCTGCTGCGGAGCGTCGAAGAGGCGTTCGAGTTCCCCCATGGCAAAGAGAAGGCGCTTGCCGCACCGAACAGCGCCAGCCGGGAGCAGACCTGGATGAAGGTGCTGCTCGTGGAGGACAACCCCGTCAATCAGAAGGTGGCGACGAAAGTCTTGAATAGTCTGGGATGCACCGTCGACTTGGCCGGCGATGGCGAAGAGGCCCTCGACTACGATCTCAGCACTTTCGACGTAGTGCTGATGGACTGCCAGATGCCGCGCTTGGACGGCTTTCAGACGACGCGCGAGATCCGCCGTCGCGAGCAGCGCACGGGCGACCACACGCTCATCATCGCGCTTACGGCAAACGCCATGGAAGAAGATCGCAGGGCTTGCCTTGACGCCGGAATGGACGATTACTTGCCGAAACCTATCCGCCAGGAAGCGTTGCGAAACGTTCTGGAGCGCCATACAACCGCCCGCGCGGCATAGCGTCTGAGAGCCCTCCACGCTATACGGGAAAGCGCGCTTCGTGATAGTGCAGGTGGGCGTCGAAGAGGTCCAGCAGCTGCGCGGCGCTGAGCACTCCAAAAGGAAACTCCTTCGTAACCACCGACTGCGGGTGCTCTGCCCATTCCAAGAGGCTCTTGAGATCCGACTGCGCCCAGTCCCAAGTTTGCTCGGCTTGATCCAGCGTCGAGCCGGCGGAAGGGACGCGAGCCCCGAACGTGGGAAGCCAGCGGTTTGCAGCCTTGAGGTTGGCGACGGTCTGCTTGTAAAGGAACGTGGGCCGGGGATGCATCGCCTTGGCGGTTTCTGGCCGAAGCTTTTTGGCGGCCTCTGTGGAGGCCCTTTGGGACAAAGCGAGGTGCATCGCGACTTCGACCGGCGAGAAGCGGTTAGGAGAGGGCCTGTGGGACTGAGCCTCCACGGGCAATGCCTTGATTCGAGCGATGAAAGCTTTCTTACGCTCTTCCAGCGCTTCGAATCGATTTCGAAGCTGCAAGTGCATTAACCACAGTATAAACCTGCAAAAAGCGAATCCCAAGCGCCGGCGGCTGGGACATACTGGAAACAATTCAACCTGCCTCGGGACCGAACGAAAGAAGCACGAAAATGCCTACTTACAAGATTTCCGTGAATGGAGCATCGCACTCCGTCGATGCCGTGCCAGACATGCCCTTGCTCTGGGTTCTTCGCGACCTCCTGGACCTGACCGGGTCCAAGTTCGGATGCGGAATCGGAGCGTGTGGCGCGTGCACCGTGATGATCGATGGCGAAGAGGCCCAAAGTTGCCAGATTCCGGTCTCGGAGCTGGGCTCGAAGAAGGTAACGACGATCGAAGGCCTCTCCAAGGACGGCACGCATCCGGTACAAAAGGCGTGGATCGAGGGCGACGTTCCGCAATGCGGCTACTGTCAGGCGGGGCAGATCATGGCTGCCGCCGCACTCCTCAAGAAGAAGCCAAACCCGACAGACGCCGATATCGACGAGGTTTTCGACCACCATATCTGCCGGTGCGGCACGTACCAGCGGATTCGCGACGCCATCAAGGTGGCGGCCGGAGGTTCCAAGTGAGCGACAGAAGAGAATTCAGCCGGCGCACGTTTCTAAAAGTCGTCGGAGTGGTTGGCGCCGGTCTGGCCGTGGGCGCCTTTACGGAAGTTGCGTGCGGCGCCGAACCCAACAAGACCGCCGCCAAAGCGTTCGTTCCAACGGCGTTGGTGCGCGTTGATCCGGACGGCTCCGTGGTTATCACGATCGCCCAGCCCGATATGGGCCAGGGCGTGCGGACCTCGTTGGCGATGCTGATCGCCGACGAGATGGACGCCGACTGGAGCAAGGTCAAGGTTGTCCAGGCGGAGACGAATCCGGCGCTCTATGGCCGTCAGGGCGTTGGAGGCAGCTCCTCGATCAGGGGCAGCCAGCAAAAGCTCCGCCAGATGGGCGCCAGCGTGCGGGCGATGCTCATCGCCGCCGCTGCGAAGCAGTGGGGTGTCGACCCTTCTGTCTGCCGAACGGAAAAAGGCAAGGTCATCAATACGGCTACCGGCAAGACGTTGGATTACGGCAGCCTCACCGCTCAGGCGAGCGACGAGACTCTTCCGACCGGCAAGATCGCGCTGAAGGACGCCGCGGACCTGAAGATCATCACCAAGGGCGCGACGCGCGTGGACAATCCCGACGTCGCAACCGGAAAGGCCGCGTATGGGATGGACGTGAAAGTGCCCGGGATGGTCTATGCCGTGATTGCCCGTCCGCCCGCATTCAGCTCGAGTTTGAAGTCGGTGGACGATGCGGCTGCCCGAAAGGTGCCGGGAGTGGTGGACGTCCAGAAGGTCAGCCGGGGCGTCGCCGTATTCGCAACCAATACGTGGGCAGCGCTCAGCGGAAGGGACGCGCTCAAGATCGAGTGGACCGATCCCGCCGATCCTGGCCTCAACTCGGCAAGTATCCAAAAGAAATTGGCGGGGGCCGTCATCGAGCATCTGCCTATGCCGGCCGGATCGAAAGTCGTTGAGTACAGCGTAGATTTCCCCTATTTGGCGCACGCCACTATGGAGCCGATGAACTGCCTAGCCGACGTGCAAGAGGACTCTTGCAACCTTTGGCTGGGCACCCAAAGCCCGGATAGGGTTCAAGCGGAGGTCGCTGGAGATCTGAAGCTATCTCCCGACAAAGTGAAGGTCAACGTGATGCTCGTTGGAGGCGGATTCGGCCGCAGACTTCAAACCGACTATGTTCACGAGGCCGTGGAGCTGTCGAAGGCGATCAAGAAGCCGGTCAAGCTTGTCTGGAGCCGCGAAGACGACATGAAGAACGACTTTTACCGGCCTGCCTGCCATTCGGCGGTTAAGGCGGCCGTGGATTCGAACGGCAATCCAGTCGGCTGGAGCGTTCAGATCCTGGAGTCGGGCGGAGGCGACTCCGACACGTTCGGCAACCCGGACATCCCTTACGACATTCCAGGCGCCAAGAGGCGATATTCGGGCGTGGACTGCGGTATTCCGACCGGGCCCTGGCGGTCGGTGGAGCACACGTTCACCGTGCCGACCAGCGAATGCCTGATCGACGAGATGGCTCACGCGGCAGGGAAGGACGCCGTGGAGTTTCGAAAGGCGATTCTGAAAGACGACCGGCTCAAGAATGTGCTCGAGGTCGCCGCCGACAAAGGCGACTGGGGCAAACCGATGCCGGCTGGACACGGGCGAGGCATAGCCTGCTTTGAGGGATACGGCTCCTATGCGGCGCACGTTGTGGAGCTCAGCGTCGAGGGCAACAAGATCAATGTGCACCGGATCGTGGCCGTCATCGACTGCGGACTGGCGGTGAACCCGAAAGGCGTGGAAGCGCAGATGCAGGGGGCAGCCACCGACGCCCTTTCGACTTGTCTGCGGGCCGCGATCACGATCGACAAGGGCGGCGTGGTCCAGAACAGTTGGACCGACTACCGGTGGATGACCCTTGACGCCATGCCGAAACTGGAGGTCCATATCGTGACGGGCACGGGCAACATCGGAGGAATGGGCGAGCCAGGATATCCGTCCGCGCCGGCGGCCATCGCCAACGCGGTGTTCTCGGCGACCGGCAAAAGAGTGCGCCGGTTCCCGATCAAGGTTGAAGAATTGGCATAGCGGACGCCGGATATCGTAGCCGGACGCCCGGCTTGAGTCAGGTTCTCACAATCTCCTGCCGATTGATATACTGATCGCGCTTCGGGAGAGAAAAGTCGAACCATGCCTCAGGTATTCAGGAGCTCCGACGTTGTAGAAATCCACTCCGAGAAGGCGATCAGCTATGCGGTAGGCGCAGTCTTCGCCATTTCGGTAGCCGCCCTGCTGTATTACTATCGAGGCAGCACGGGGATGTTCGTTCCCTTGGCGACGATCATTCTGGTCATCGGCTTGGGATGTCTTGGCTATGCCGCCTACTGTGCCCTTCAGATTCGAAAGGTCAAGTACGTCTTTATTGACTGCCCCTACTGCGACGGGGGCAACGCGTTGACCGATGCGCCCGATGAGGACTTCCTTTGCGTCGAGTGCCATCGTCTCATCCCGATCGTAGACGGCAAGGTGCTTCCCGTAGAGCAGGTCCGGTGCGGGTACTGCAACGCGCTCAACTTCTATAGCGAAAAGACGGACGTCCTCCTATGCGAGTCGTGCAACCACGAGATTCCCATCGCGCACGACGAAGGCCATATCCAGAAGAAGCACCTCGCGATCGGCTTTGCCGTGGAGGAAGACGACCGACCCTATGAGCTTGTGCTGCTTGCGCACGGCCACAAGACCGAAGATCTTATTCAGGCCCTCCAGCAGATGCTTGCCCTCAACCGCAATCAGGTGAAGGACATGCTGGCGAACCTGCCGGTCACGCTGCTAACGGGCATCCCTAAGAGGAAAGCAGAGATGTTGAAAGCGCAGCTCTCCATCCACGACGCGGCCGCTGACTGCCGTCCGCTGTCCGAGACGGTCTCTTAGCTGTTTGCGAAGTAGTACGCGGCAAAGGTGGCGAGCCAATGCTCACCCAAATAGTTGCCGCTGACCACATGTTTCAGGCCCTCTTGGGCGTGGCTCTGCTCGGCCCGCCCCAGGGCGCCCTGCATCGCGTGATCGGGCGGCAAAGCTTTGGCGATGCGGCTTAGGCACCAAGCCTTGCTCAGACAAAGCCCGTCGAGATGGCCAATCTTCGGGTCGTCTCGATCGGAGACTCTCGGGAGATCGAAGATACTTCCCACTTCGGGTAAGAACGTTTCGAACCAAGCGGCAAACGATTGCGGCGGCATAAGGCGTCGCATCAAATCCGCCTCCACCAGACAAGGAGACAGGAAGTCGTCTCCGCTGGGCTCGAGCCAGGTCGGGTAACCCGCGTCCTTGGCGTAGGAGCCGTCCGCAACATCTCTTACCAGCCGTTGAAGCTCTATGTTGGAGACCGCCTCCGCATAGTCGAACGCCAATCCCAGAGCGAACGCGCTGTTCGAGTGGGTTCCGACACGGATCGGGTAGCTCTGCTTGCGAAACCAGCGGAGGAATCGCTCCGCCACGATCTCTTCCAAGGGCGCCAGGTGCGATGCCCACGCCTGCATCTGGTGGTCTTCGGAAATCCTCAACACGGCTGCCAATTGCAGAAGCCAAGCCCAGCCGTAAGGCCGCTCAAACGAGGCATGGCCCGACTCCGCGAAGTAGTCGCGTTCCCTCAAGAGGTTTTTGGGGGAAAGGGACCGATCCAAGACCTCGCGTATTTCGGAGGCGGCGCCTAACTCGAAGTGCTTTAGAAGAAAGACGAGCGTCCAGTGCCCGTGAACAGCGGAGTGCCAGTCATAGCATCCGTAGAAGGCGGGATGCAGGTCTTTGGGGCTCTTCAGATCCGAACTGGAGCGAAGGACATGATCGAGCTTATTGGGATACTCCCGCTGAATACCTTTCAACGGGAGCTGTGCGAGCTCCTCCGCCAACTCCGGAGTTAAGATCAATTCCTCTGCCGGCCGAAGATTCGAAGCAGGGCCAGGAAGATGTTGATGAAGTCCAGGTACAGCGTCAATGCGCCATAGATCCCCAGGTTGCCTCCGCCCATCGTGCTTGAAAGCATCTTGAGCTTCTGCGTGTCATAGGCTGTGAGCGCCGTGAAGATGATCACTGCGCCGTATGAGAGCAGGTAGCCCATGGATGCGCTGTGCAAGAACATGTTCACGAGCGAGGCGATAATGAGGCCGATCAGCGCCATGAACGCGATGCTGCCAACTCCCGAAAGGTCCTTCTTCGTGGCGTACCCAAAGCACGCCATGATGCCGAAGATCAGAGCCGAGGAAACAAACGCGGCGGCAATCGACCCGGAGGCATAGACGAAGAAGATCACGGAGAGCGTCAAACCGTTGATCAGCGCATACGCGGCAAAGAGCAGCATCGCCACGGGCGCCGCCAGGCTGGTGACGCTTGCGCTGATCGCAAAGACCAAGACCAGCTCCACGATGATCAGTCCAATAAAGAGGATGGAGTTGTCGCGCAGCGCCTGTCGAAACGGCATGTTGGAGGCGGCGAATACGGCGGAGCCTGCCGTCAGAAGCAGTCCCACAAACATCCATGCGAATGATTGCTGCAGGATCGTGCTCTCGCCGACCGCCCTTTGTTGAATGTAGTTCGGTTTCATCGATGCTCTAACTTCCAATACTCTTTCTGATCTACGCAGTGGAGCGCCCTGGGTTTTTGGGCCCAGGAAAGATTATGGCGTTCGAGCCAGCCGATCCCCGGTCGAAGGCGTCGGGCTGCGAAGGCATATTCTGAAAAGAATTCCCTGATAAATTGCAAAACTTGCGATACACTGTCTACATGCGTAGACAGACTACCGGAGTAGACAATACCGGAGGTTGGATGTGAGGGACCAGCCAAACCTCGGCGGACAGGAGTTGGCGCTGCTTCGTTTCGTCGGAGAGCGTCAGCCGGTTTCGGCGCGCGACGTGGTGGCTGAGTTCGGCGAAGCGAACGGGCTGGCTCGTACCACCGTGCTCACAATGCTTGAAAGGCTGCGGACCAAGCGAGTGATTCGGCGGGCCAAGAAGGGAGGTCTCTTCGTGTACAGCCTAGCCGAGGACCAGAAGGATGTGCTGCACGGCGTCGTTGAGTCCTTCGTCGAAAAAGCCCTCGGCGGCTCCGTCGTGCCTTTCGTCGCCTATCTCACCCAGAGCCGAAAGCTCAAGAAGGAAGAGATCGAGGCGCTGCGGAACTTCGTGGACGAGATGGGGCAGGAGGACGGCGATGAGTCTTGATTCGGTTGCTCCGCTATGGATTTCGGGAATGATGCGGGCCTGTTGGCAAGGCGCTCTGGTGATCGTGGTCGTGTGGCTGGTTTGCGCGATCCTTTTGCGAAAGGCGTCGCCCTCCAGCCGCGCCGCGCTCTGGTGGCTCGCATGCCTCAAGTGCCTGATCGCACTCACGGTGAGCGCCGTGATCGCAGTTCCCATCCTAAGCTCCCAGCAGGCTTCGGCAGGGGCATTGGAGCAGGACAAGTTGGACGTGTTTGGCAGCACTGGGCTCGTAAAGGTCCCCAACTCGAGTTCCGGCCAAGTGAAAGCCGGCTCCACTGCGAAGCCTGTCCCGGCCGGCGAAGCTGCCTCGGCCACTCTCTCCTGGCCGGAGCTGTTCCTCGGGGTTTGGGCGATAGGACTGGTCGGGGTTGGAATCTGGACCCTTCGTCAATGGAACCGTGTGCGTTCGCTTCTCAACAACTCGAAGCTCCTGAACGACTCGCCCATT
>DASZPA010000334.1:0-1772 GCA_035550555.1 Fimbriimonas sp. | reverse complement strand
GCGCGATATGGATGCGCAGCCGCGGGTGGCCCTCCTCAACGGCCGCCTGCGCCGGTCCATCGAAACTGAAGCCCGCAAACACCAGGTCGTCATAGCGGCGCGCCGCCGGGCGAATCACCTCCTCCACCATCTTGGCCGTGATCGGCCCATATTGCGGCCCGAACACCACGCCCACCGTGGCGGCGCCTTGGGGATCGTCATCGGTTTCGCCGTCGTTCACCCAGCGCCCTTCGGCATGAATGCCGCCCGAACGCCCTTCGGCGTAAATGGCGTCCAGCCGCGTGAATTTCCGCTGCTTGTTGTCTGGAAACCGCACGCCGTCCATCCGCAGCAGATCCACCATCTTGCTCAGGTAGGCCTCGACGTTCTGCGGCGATTCGCCCACCTGCACCTCGCGCACCACGAACGTCGTCTCCAGTTCGTCGGGCTCGCCGGCGAACCGCCCCGTCTCGACCTCGATGGCGTCTCCCAGCGACATCTCCGGCGGCTGCACCGCCTCAACGGTGAACGGTCCGCTCACCCGCGTAATCTTGCGGTCCATCTCGGGCTGATCGACCAGCTCTTCCTGTTCGGCGTTGGCGGCGATGCAGGCGTTGACTTCGTCCATCTTGGCCCGCCAGGCCGCGCGGTAGGCCTCCACCGCCTGCTTCAGCGCCTCAGGCCATTCCGGGTCCGTGTCGAACGGGACTTCCCAGTGCTGCCAGCCCTTGCCCTTGGCGGGCAGATCCCATCGCCGACGGTCGGCGTCGGTGATGGCTTTTTTGCCTTCCTGCTTCTGCTTGAGCGCCAGCTTCATCCGCAGTTCTTGGCGCAGTTTGTCCGTGACCTGCTTCAATGCCGCGTTGGCGTTAGCCAGAGCGGCTTCCAGCAATGCCTCGTGCTTGGCGAAGATCGGGTCGAGGTTCGCGTTCTGCGCGATGCTCTTGAGCGTGATGTGCGGAACGGTCTTGTAGCGGAAGCCACCCGCCACGCCCTTCGATTCGACTTTCAGCTTGAAGTATTCGTACTTCGCGGTAAGCAGCCGCTGGCGGGCGATCGCGATCGCCACCCGGCTGGTGTCGATCGTGATCCATCGGCGTCCCCACTGCTCGGCGACGAAGGCGGTGGTGCCCGAGCCGCAGGTTGGGTCGAGGACGAGATCGCCGGGGTCGGTGGTCATGAGCATACAGCGTTCGATAATTCTGGGGTTGGTTTGCACGACGTATCGCTTGTCTGGAGAACCTGCGAGGTCAACCCAAACGTTGCTCAGAGCAACCGCAGGGAAATCGTCTGCATACCTTTTGTACCGAACACGGTTGTCCGTAAAGAGCAGTCGGTTGGCTCGGTCAAGCATTGGCACGCGAGATGTTGCGATTTTCCATGAGTTGCCACCAGAGGGGAATGGCTCTCCTCGAAGTTCGACGGGCTCGTTCGGTCCGGGCTTCTGGCTGAATAGCGCATTCGAGCTGAATAGCCGGAAATCATTCGGGTTTAGTTCTCGTTCCGCGACGCCCGACACGGGCAGAACCTCGCCCGTTTCAAGTTCTGCATACGGAAAGCCGTCCGCATCCGACGGATCTCGGTATCTGTAAAGAGCGTTGAAGCGGCTCAGTGCATTGTCACGATGCTTGGTGTACCAGACCAAATACTCATTGATCGGAGGAACAAAATCGCCGGACTGACTGCCCTTCTTTGTGAACGTGAAAAGAACGATGAAGTTCTCGCGACCGAATATTTCGTCCAACAGATTCCGTACTACATGGAGGTTTTCGTCACTGATCTGAACGAAGACG
>DASZPA010000333.1:0-9638 GCA_035550555.1 Fimbriimonas sp. | reverse complement strand
TAGACCAGCTTCTGGATCTCAACTCGCGGTACGGAGGCCCCCTTTCAGGCCCGGGCGAAGCCCGGCAGCTTCAGGAGCTGATCGGCGGGCAGCCATTCCTCACTCGGCGCGCGTTGGACGTTCTGGCTCGAGGCTCGATGGATTTTGCCACCCTCCTTTCTTTCGGCGACCGGGACGATGGCCCGTTCGGAGACCATCTCAAACGAGTCCTGATTTCGGTGACGGAGCTTCACGCCGTCCAGCAGGTACTCAAGTCAGCTTTGGCGGACGGCGCCTTGGCCGCCCAAGACGAAGGCTATCAGCGCCTGCTGGCAGCCGGAGTGCTCCGGCAAAGCCCCGACAATCGAGCGGCCTTTTCTTGCGAGCTGTATCGCCGATATCTGTCGAGGCACCTTTAAGCGCTATGCCGGCGACCCGCCTCACGGTCATCCGCCATGGCGAAACCGAGTGGAACGCTGTCCAGCGGTGGGCCAACCAACTGGACAGTGCTCTCTCGCCTCTTGGCTTGAGGCAGGCCTACCGCCTGGCATCGAGAATGGCGGAGGAACCGTTCGACGTTCTCTTCTGCAGCAGTTTGGGTCGAGCGATCGCGACGGCCACCCCGATCGCAGAGCGGACCGGCAAGCCCATCCAGATTCTAAATGAACTGCAGGAGCAGGCAATGGGGGTTTTCGCCGGTCTGACCCTGACCGAGATCGAGAGTCAATACGGACAAGAGCTGCGCCGCCACCGCTCGGAGCCGGACTACGCCGTGGACGGAGGCGGAGAGAGCTCTACAGGCTTCTTCGAGCGCACCATTGGAGCTCTCCGCCAAATCGTCGATCAGAACCCCGGCAGAAGAATCGTAGCTGTCGCTCACGGCGGCACGCTCGATTGCCTGTTTAGGTACGTGACGGGCATCGGCCTGCACGCTCCGAGGCCCGTTCGGCTCCTGAACGCCAGTATCAATGTGGTCGAGATCGGCGATCGATGGATGATCCGGACATGGGGAGACGTCAGCCATCTTCAGGAGAACGGCAGGACGTAGTAGGGCCTACCGTCGAACCCGCATCTCCGCGGGCGTTATAGAGGAGTTTAACCAGCCGAAGCGGGATCGCCTGGGACTGGTCCTGAGTATCCTCCCGCCATGGGCATCAGCAGGCGGCAGGTGTTGAAGGGGATGGGAGCGGTCTCGGCGTCGGCGGTCTTCTCGTCCAGGCTCTTTGCTTCTCAGTCGGAGAACCTCGTGCGAATCGCCTCCGTTAGCCCGATCACGATCCGGATCACGATAGCTCCGATCGTCGACGGAAGGCCAGTTCCGGTACCCGATCATGGGTACCTCGTCGACCAACTGCGAAGCCATCAGATCTATGAGAGCTGGCAGTCCAAACCAGAGACGATCCGCTCCGGGGAACTCCGAATCGAGGTCGCGTCCGGCGGCTTCTCCGTCTTTGGTCCGAACGGAAAACAAGTCCAAACAATCTCCTTTGCCGACGGTGGAGTGACGTTCTCATCCGGCGCTGGGCCGCTCTTCGGGCTTGGTGAAGGCGGGCGGCAGTTCGACCGGCGTGGGGACCTAGACAAGATGATCAGCGGTTCGGTCGGCTACCAGTTGGAGAGCCACGGAAGCCGGGTACCGATCCCGTGGCTAATTGGCTCGGAAGGCTGGGCCATCTTCTTTCATCAGCCGCTTGGCACTTACGACCTCACAGGCTCCGAGGGCAGGTTCATTCCAATCGAACCTGGCGGGCCGCTCGACCTGTTCGTCGTCGCTTCCAGAGACCCCAAGGTGATCATGGCCGAGTACGCGCGGCTGACCGGTCATCCCGAACTACCCCCTCTCTGGAGCTTCGGTTACCTCCAGTCACACCGCACCCTTGGCGATCGTGAGTCGGTTCTTGCGGAGGCAAGGAAGTTCCGAGAGAAGCGCCTTCCGTGCGACGCGATGATCTTCCTCGGCACCGGCTTCTGCCCAAACGGGTGGAACGTGCGGAACGGCTCATTCGAGTGGAACGCCAAGGTCTTCCCCGATCCCAAGGAGATGATCTCGGAATTCCACGCCGGCCATTTCAAAGTTGTTCCGCACGTCGTCATCGAAGCGAAGACGTTGCGGGGGTCCGCGAAAGACGACGTCAGCTCCAACCGGCAAGACCCTGAGAAGTCGGCTTCTTACTGGGACATGCACCGGCCTGACTTCTCCATGGGGATCGACGGCTGGTGACCAGACGAGGGTGACTGGCTGGACATGCCGGCTCGGCTCGTCCGCAACCGGCTTTACTGGGAAGGGCCGCAGATCGATCGGCCCAACGAGCGGCCGTTTGCCCTCCATCGAAACGGCGCGCCGGGCATGCAGCGGTACGCCTCATTCCTCTGGTCGGGAGACGTCTACTCGCGTTGGGAGACCCTCCGAAACCAGATTCCTATCGCGATCAACTCCGGGCTCAGCGGAATTCCGTACTGGGGAACCGATATCGGGGGGTTCGTCCCAACGCACGAGTTCACCGCGGAGCTCTATCTGCGGTGGTTTCAGTTTGGCGCCTTCTGTCCACTATTCCGGTGCCACGGCCGAAACTGGACGCTTCGGCTTCCTTGGGGCTGGAACACAGGCGACTCGGGTCCGCAGGAGGTGCGCGACTACCGCGGTTCCGGCCTCCCCGAACCAAGCGAGCTTCACAACGCCACCGTTGAGCCGATCTGCCGCAAGTACCTGGAGCTTCGCTACCGGCTGATGCCGTACCTCTACAGCGTCGTTCGAGACGGGACCAAGACAGGGCTGCCTGTGATGCGTGCGCTCTGGCTGCACTTTCCCGACGACCCACAGTCGGTCTCTACCGGCGACGTCTACATCTGGGGGCCAAACATCCTTGTAGCTCCGGTGACTGAGAAGGGCGCAACCTCGCGATCTCTGTATCTACCGCCGGGAACTTGGTACGACTTCTGGACTCGCGCGAAGGTTGAGGGTGGCCGCGAAGTTACACGCCCTGTCGACCTTGAAACAATGCCGCTCTACGTCCGCGCTGGAGCGATCATTCCGATGGGGCCGGTGAAGCAGTATGTCGACGAGCCGGTTCAAGGGCCTTTGGAGCTTCATATCTACGAGGGAGCCGACGGCGAGTTCGAGCTCTATGAGGACGATGGGAGGTCGTTCGACTACCGGAAAGGCGATTGGAAAGGAATCGTCGCGACCTGGCATGACCACGATCGCAAACTCAGTTTGAAGCAGTCGAAGGGCTCTAAGCCCGGGATGGGCAAGATCGAGATCCACGTCGGCGACGAAACCAAAACGGTGATGTTCGACGGTCGTTCGGTCGATGTACCTTTCTCTTGAAACCGATGGCTCTGCATCCAATCTAGCCTCGCAGCCGTATGAGTTGCATCTACAACCGTGCGCCGAAGCATCTTTCTGCTTAGCGTCACGCCGGGATTTTGAAAACAAGTAGGAAGGGAATTGGGATTTGGATCGCTGCGCTCTGCTGCATTGCCGGCTTGGGCTGCAAACACGCTAATAGCAAGTTAGTCGGAACGTGGATCCAAGCTCCCGATCCGCTGTTCAGCAATCCTCCGGAGGTAAAGCTCACGTTCGAAGGCGATGGAACGTTCGAAGCCAAAGCCTCATCTCCAGAAGGGTCCATCACCCAAGGCGGTACGTACGCGACGACCGATGGCACTAGCGTGACCTTCCACTGTAATCGCTACGACATGAGAGCGGCCGACCCGGCAAAGCAGATGCAGGCAAATGCTGATAAGCCGGAAATCGTGAAGCTGCTAAAGGATCCTTTCGAAGTAAAAGTGACCTGGGATTCGCCAACAGAATTCAAAATAGAAGGCTTGCCAGGACCTCTCATGATGGGCGGGACGTTCAACAAGAAATAGCCGGCGACATCGGGAGGAGACCGTTCTACTTAGCTCGTTGGAACGTGGAACTGTGCGAGGTCCAACGTCGCTAAGACGGGGATAGGTCGGAAGGCAACTTATAATGTTGACTGTGGGCGCCGAACTGGAGTTAATGCGATCAGGCGTCGCCATAGAGAGTTACCCGCTGAGCATCCCAGAGATAACGATAGGCAGGAACCCCTCACACCACCTCGCCTTTACGGATCCGACGGTAAGCCGGAACCATGCCCGCTTTAGCTCCCAAGGAGGCTCCTGGTTCGTGTCCGACTTGGGCAGCACGCACGGAACGCTGGTCAACGGCAACAGGATAGGCTCTCCCGTGCAGCTACAGAACGGCGACATCATTCAAATCGGCGGCAACTTGCTGCGCTTCGCCGATGCGGCAACCGCGCTCGATCCCACTCGTGCGATTTCGGGTGGCTCTGCCCCGAACCAAACGCTGCCGCCTCCCTTTTATGCTCAACCAGATCCGCAACCACCCATTCCGGGTCAGATGTATCCGCCTCCCGGCTACCCGCCTCGGCCGATGCAGCAGGAGTTGTTGTTCGCCCAAAAGCCCCAAATCCCCTCGTGGATCTGGATCGTTGTTGCGCTTGTGGTTATGGGGCCTTGCGGCATCCTAACTTTCGGCGCTCTCGCGATCGCCTTGATGCCCTTTGCGATGGCTCTAGGAGGAGTGGTTGCAGCAATCGTCGGATGGCAGATGTACTCGCACTATCGGTCGTACCCCGGATGGGAAGCTCAAGCAAACAAAGGATTTGTGCTCGGAGCCGGCGGACTCGTCGCCGCAGTGTTGGGTGTCATCTGGATTGGCGCCGGGTGGCTGGCGCCCACGAGCCGGTCTTGGAGTCCGCGAAGCTCCTCGTCCCACGGCCAGAGCATCGAGTTCGATAACGACAGTCTTTCGGGCAACGGCGGTCCGTCAACTGCGAATGACGCTCACTCCCAACAGGAGATCCTTGCAGGCAAGTGGAGCACGAACTTGGGTGAAGCGGTACAAGCCGCGGCGACCACACACCGCAAGATCTTCGTCGACTTTATGGCGTCGTGGTGCGGCCCCTGCAAGATGCTGCAGAACGAGGTATTGGACACACCCGACTTTCAGAACTTGGCCAAACAGAAGCAGCTGATCCTCTGCCGGATCGACACCGACCGATATCCCGAGTTGATGGTCCAGCACCACTTCAAAGCGATCCCATGCCAAGAGGTCTTGGACGAGAACGGCAACGTCCTGAGCCAAAAAGTGGGGTACGGCAGTCCGGACGGGTTCTACTCCTGGCTTGACTCCGTCCTGTAACCGATTTGGCGCGTTCAGGTTTTCTTGAAGAAGATGATGTGCTGCCTGGGGAGGACTTCGAGCGTTTCCTGATAGCGCAGCGGAAAGACACCCATCTCCTTCCTTACCTGTGCGATGGTCATCTTGTGGACCAACTTGATGGGCACGTTGGGATCTTCCTTCCTGTATTCGACGAAGACAATGCGGCCGCCTTTCTTAAGCTCCCTCACCATGTTCTGCATCATCTCGTAGGGATGGTCGAACTCGTGGTAAACGTCCACCATGATCATCAGGTCCATTGAATCTGGCGGCAGCTTGGGATCGGTGACCGTCCCGAGCCACGGCTCAACGTTCTTTTGCCCGTTTTGAGTGGCTTTCTTCTTGACGATATCGAGCATCTCCGGCTGGATGTCTTCCGCGTAGATCTTGCCCGTGTCGCCTACATATTTGGCCATCATGAACGAGAGATAGCCGCTGCCCGCACCGATGTCGGCGACCCTTTGGCCGGGTTCGAGACCGAGCGCCTTCACCAGCATCGAGGGCGCTTCCTCCGCCTCACGCTCAGGGCGGTCCAGCCAGTCGGCCGCCTCGTGTCCCATGACCTGCGCGATCTCGCGGCCCATGTACGAGACCCCGATGCCGTCCGGGTCGTGCTGGGTCATCTTCACGTACCGGCCATCGTCTTGGACTTTCCCGGCAGCGGAGACGGCGATCGCACCGATGACAATCACGAGGAGTCGATGCAGCATGTGTACATCATGCACCGGCGCGCCACGAGGTACAAGGGCAATTGACGTGAAGACGCCACCCTTTTCCAAACTTCTGTCTCCCGGTAGCCGGCCGCTCATTGGTACCGTCATCGCGATGTCGGGGCTCGACTCGGCCGACATCCTCTGCTCCTGCGGGTTCGATTGGGTGTTCCTCGATATGGAGCACGGAGCGCTGTCATATGGCCAGGCGAAGGCGATTCTGCAAGTCGTCGCAGGCAGGTTCTACGTGCTCGCGCGGATAGCCGAGAACACGCCGTCGGCGATCCAGCAGGCGCTCGACATCGGTTGTGATGGCGTCATCGTGCCTCTCGTGAACTCGAAGAGCGAGGCCGAGGCGGTGGTAAGGGCAGCGAAATACCCGCCTCGGGGTGAGCGGTCGGTCGGCGCAGGAAGGGCTCAGCTTTTCGGAAACGCCATGAAGGAGTATCTCGGGTCGGCGAACGACCAGACAACCGTGATCGTGCAGATCGAGCACCGGAAAGCTGTCGAAGCGCTGGACGATATCCTGAGCGTCGAAGGTCTGGATGCGGTCTTTATCGGACCTTACGACCTTTCGGGAAGCATGAACCTGCTTGGACAGGTCGCTCATGAGCAGGTGCGCGATGCGATTCAAGGAGTCCGCACGAAGTGTGACACGGCCGGAATGCCCTATGGAGTTTTCGGAATGACGGCGGAGGCGTGTGCGGAAGAGCTGCGGCTCGGGGCCAAATATGTTGCGATGGGGCTCGATACGACTCACCTGTACAACGGCGCCCGATCTCAATTGGAGCGGGTCCTTCAGAACCGGTAGCCGGGAGGTACCGTCTCGTTCGTGCAAAACTGGGGTTTGGAGGGGCAGATCGCTCTCGTCACGGGAGCTTCCAAAGGCATCGGGCGCGGTTGTGCCCTGGAGTTGGCGAAGGCAGGCTGTTCGGTGGCTCTTGGGCTCCACTCGGTCTCTCGTGACAATGGCCTAGTCGATGAGATTCAGGCTCTCGGCGTCGAGGCGCTCCCACTCCAGTTGGACGTCCAGAGCAAATCGGAGATCGATACAGGCGTCCAGCAAGCGATCAAGCGATTCGGGCGGATCGATATCCTTGTCAACAACGCAGGCGGTGGGAGGATCGGTTTGGCGACCGACGTTACCGAGGAAGACTTCGACTTCATCGTCGATGCGAACTTCAAGGGAACGTTCTTCGTGAGCCAAGCTGTCGGCCGGCACATGATCAGGCAGAAGAGCGGCCGGGTCGTGAACATCGGAAGCCAAGCGGGAGCCACCGCACTGCGGACTGAGAGCGTCTACTGCGCGGCGAAGGCCGCCGTCGCACACCTGACGAAGTGTCTTGCCGTCGAATGGGGCGAATACGGCGTTCGGGTCAACTGCGTCGCGCCGACGTTCATTCGCACCCCGGGAACCGAGGCGGCGCTCTCCGATCCGGAGTTCTCCCGGTACGTGACGGAGGAGAAGATCGTGTTAGGTAGAGTTGGCGAGATCGCCGACGTGACGGGCGCGGTGATGTTCCTCTGCTCGGAGGCGTCGAGCCTGGTCACGGGAGCGACGCTGCTTGTGGACGGCGGCTGGACGATTCACTGACTGGAGCTTGCCTTCACGATCCAGGCGGGCGTATCGGGCTCCCAGACGACCGACATGCGCTTGGTTAAACCCCATCGGTGAATCCACGAAAAGCCTGACTTACCCGCGTAATTCTCGGGAGCTCGGTACGCAGGATCCTTCAGCGCCGTCTTCAGACTCACGAAGCGGTAGTGGCGCTTGCGAAACATCTCGATGAGGTCGGGCATCGCCCGGGCATTGAGACGGCTGGCGTGGATGAGCAGAATCTGGGCACATTCACGGCCGAGCACTGCCCTCGCCCGCTTCTCAAAGAAGCGGACAATGCTCTCCATGTAGGGAACGTACTCCTTGTAGACGCGCTCGGCAGTCGCCGAATCGCCCTTTTTCAGCGCGTCGTTGTAGACGTGGGCAAAGAGATAGTCCTCGTCGTCGAAGGTGACTGGCCCATCTTGGTACCCGTGTTCCTTGAGAAAAGAGCGCAACCGATGCCGGCTCGCGAGATTGAGGCCTTCGTGTAGGTATGGTGCGCGGAAGTGGTTGATTTTGATCGGGTCAAGCAGCTTGTGCAGGTAGGCGTCGTTCTTCAGGATCTCTGCTTCGTACGCCTCGGGGCGAATGTGGTTGTAATCCGGATGCGTCCAAGTGTGGTTGCCCAGTTCGGCGCCGGCATCAAGCCAAATCTTCAAGATCGATCGGCTTGTCTCGTCGGGAAATCTCGCGAGTCCGCTGCCAATCACGAAACCAGTCACCGGAATCCTCTGTGCCTTGATAGGCGCCATGAGCTTGCGGGTGTTGGCGAAGATGTCCTCCGCCGAGTTCGGACTTCCCACGAACGGCAGGTCGTCGATGGTGATCGCCACCTGTCGAACAGGCGCCGCGAGACAAGAAGCGAGGAGGCAGATCACGCCGGCAAGTGTAGCGCCTTACCGGACAAGCAAGCACGGCCCGTCCCCTGAAGTTCAGCTCGTACTCCCAGAGCGCGCTGCCCGGACCTGTGCCAGAAGCAGGGCTTGTCGGCGACGTTCGATCAGCCTTTAGGTAAAAGGATGCGTGCCCACGACCCTTTCCGATGACGCGGCGTTGCGTGCTGCTCGTGGAGTCTTGGATCGCGTCCTCGGGGATAGCCACGGGTTCGATCTGTCGATCATCCCTTCGCAAGATGGCCTGGATGTGTTTGAGGTCGAGGCATCGGGAGGGCGGGTCAGTGTGGCCGGCTCGTCGCCCATCGCCTTGTGCCGTGGAGCTTACGAGTACCTGAAAGATGCCTGCAAGTGGCAGTTCTCATGGTCGACCGAGAGCGCTCCTCTGCCGCTGCCGCTCCCCGACTGCCCCCCACGACGGGTGGTCTGCCCGAACCGGTACCGGTTCTACTTCAGCGTCTGCACGTTCGCGTACACGATGGCGTGGTGGCGATGGGATCGGTGGGAGCGGGAGATCGACTGGATGGCGCTGCATGGGATCAACATGCCGCTTTCGCTGACCGGACAGGAGAAGGTTTGGCAGACGGTATTCCGTCAGTTCGACGTCGGAGAGGAATCGATCCGCAACCACTTCAGCGGTCCCGCTTACCTGCCTTGGCATCGGATGGGAAATCTTAACGGGCGCCTGGGGCCGCTACCGCAGAGCTGGATCGAGGGACAGGCTGAGCTGCAGAAGAGGATCCTCGGCAGAGAGCTTGAGCTCGGAATGGCGCCTATCGTGCCTGGTTTCTCAGGTTTCGTACCGGTCGACTTCGATACCCGCCACCCCGAAGTTGAGCTTTTCAGCCCCACTCCGTGGGCCGGCTTCGAACCGACGAAGTTCGTCGATCCGCGAAGCCCACTGTTCGTCGAGATGGGAGCCGCGTTCATCGACGAGTACCTGCGGGAGTTTGGGACGGGCCACTTTTATCTGTGCGACACGTTCAGCGAACAGAATCCCCGCTTCGCTCCCTCGGAAGAGCTTGAATATCTACGCGCGACCGGCCGGTCTACCTTCAACGCCAGTCAGAAGGCTGATCCCGAAGGCGTTTGGGTGACGCACGGCTGGCCATTCTATTACGCGCGCGATTATTGGTCGGATGAAAGGCTTGAGGCTCTTCTCGGTTCGGTTCCCGCGGCGCGGCTGATTGTGTTGGACCTGGCCTGCAACGAGCACGAGGTGTGGCGCGACAAGGCGTTGGTCCGGG
>DASZPA010000332.1:0-17220 GCA_035550555.1 Fimbriimonas sp. | reverse complement strand
CGGCCGCAGAAGACAATGTGGCTGAGCTCAAGATGGTGAGAATGGTTATCGGCAGGACCCACTCGCCAGCCGTCAAGAACGCCTGCAAAGCGATGATCCGCGACCACACGAAGCAGCTTTCAGAGATTCGACAGTTGGCGTCCAGGTTTTCCGTCGACCTGCCCACCGCGCCCAACGTCAAGCACCAGGCTCTCTACAAGAACATGTCGCATAAGTCGGGCCGTGACTTGGATCGCTCGTTCACAGGCGACCAACTCCAGGACCACATCGAGGATGTCAACACCGCGAACGACGAAGTCGAGGTCGGGCAGAGTGCCGCCGTTAAAAGGTTTGCAAGGCGGGCGATTCTAACGTTCGCCAAACACGAACAGATCTGGAGGGGCGTTGCGATGAAAGTCGGCGTGCCCTCCACGTTCGGCCGACCCACGGCTGAACAGATACTGAACGGTAAGAAGATCGGAAGCTGAGCGTTGCCCGCTGCTTAGCCGGGCACCCAGCTCCCTGCTCCATTAGAGCTCTGAGGACTCCCCTCCTTTTTGAAAAAGCTCTTCTTCTTGAGAACGGCAATCTCTTGGCCCGTCTCAGCGTCGGGCTCGGCGACGATTTCGTCCTGCTGATCCACACGATGCTCTCGCAAGAACTGCGGGTCCCCTTTGTGTATCTCCGGACCGGTTCGATTCGCAGCCGTCCGATCCTCTGCCAAAACGACGAAGGCTTCTGCTCCACGGGGATGCTCAGGCGGCGCCTCCGCGCTCTCGCCAGCCACATAGCCGTTCATCGGCTTCCGCAAGCTGTCGCCGTCTCCAAAGCTCTCGATCGATCCTTCAAGCTGCTTCTTCGACTGACCCACGTTTGATGGTGAATCTCCTGCCGGGTGAGACTCTTCTTGCTTAATGCCTCTTTGGAAGTGGTGGCCGGCAAGGCCGTTCCCAGGTCAAAGAAGTAATCTCAAGCCCAGATGGCACACGCGACGGATGAAGCAACTGGTCTTATCCACCACCCCTCGGGCAACTTGGGGGGCCTGGCGCCTGGCTTCGACCCGAGCGTGACGTTTCCCGCGGATGAAAAAGGCTGCGACCAAGAGTACATCTACGGCCGGACGTGCCACCCGACGGGAGACGCATGCGCGGAGGCTCTGGCTTCGCTGGAAGGAGCCGAGTGGTGCTTGCTGACGAACTCCGGCATGGCGGCCATCTCGACGGTTCTGCTGGCGCTGCTTCGGTCTGGCGACCATGTCATTGCGCCCAACGTGATGTATCAGCCCACACGCTGTCTGCTCGGCAAACTGTTGACGAACCTGGGTGTCTCCGTGTCGTTCGTCGATGCGCGAGATCCCGAGGCCTACTTTCGCGCTCTGACTCCCGCGACACGGGTGGCTTGGCTCGAGACTCCCGCGAATCCCACCCTCGACCTGACCGACATCGCCGCCGTTTGTGGTTGGGCCAAGGCAAACGGCGTCCTGACCGTTGCCGATAACACGTTCTCGACGCCTTTGGGCTCGAGGCCCATTTCCTTCGGCTGCGACGTGGTCGTCCATTCCGCCACCAAGTACCTGGCAGGCCACGGAGACTTGCTCGCGGGAGCAATTCTGACCTCCCGCGCTCTCAAGAGCCGGATTCTCCCCTGGCTGGACCATCTGGGCTCTGCCCTTCACGCTCACGGCGCTTGGCTCCTGCGGCGGGGACTTTCCACGTTCCATCTGCGTTACCGGCGCCATCAAGAGAACGCCTTGGCCGTGGCCCTTGACCTTCAAAATGTGGCATCCGTGCGCTCCGTGCTCTACCCAGGTCTGCCAGGCTTCCCACAGCGCGAGTTGTTCGAGCGCCAGATGCAGGGTGCGGGGGGCGTGCTCTCTTTCGTTTTGGAGGGCGGGGAGGAGCAGGCCCGTAACTTCCTGCCGAACCTACGCCTCTGCGCCATCGCCCGCTCCCTGGGTGAGCCCTGCACGTTGATCGCGCACCCGTGGAGCATGCACTACAACGCTCTCAGCGACGAGGAGAAGCAAGCCGCCGGAATCGATCCCGGCTTGATCCGAGTCGCCGTAGGTCTGGAGGAGCCTTTCCACATCGTCGAGGACTTGGCTTCAGCCATATCCCGTTCTCGGTGAGCCCCAAAGACTTCCTACGGATGGCAGGATCTGGGGGCGCACGAATATCGGCATCGCCAGACAGCCAAAAAGCGTCTTCCCAATCTTGGGCATAAAAAGTCGATGATTCTACGTGTGTGAGTCCCCTCCACGTTCGGAATATTCACACGTATGGTTTTCTCTGTTTTGGAGAGGTTCTCTAGGCGCTTGCCCATTGTTGCCATGGCTGCCTTGAGTTCGGCCGGCTTGGCCCAAACTCAAGCAGTGGCCGGCAGTTGGACGGTGCCCGCGCCAATGCCCACCCATGCGATCCATGCGGTGATGCTGCCGACGGGCAAGGTGCTCTATTGGGACCGGCGAGGGGATACGTATCTCTATGATCCGGCCAGCCAAACAAGCGCAAGGTCGGCCCTGCCTCCGTTCGACAGCTTTTGTGTTGGCCACGTTCTGCTTGGCGACGGCACCGTGTTCATCGCGGGAGGCCATATCGCGAACTCGGTGGGTCTCAACACTGCAGCCATCTACAATCCGTTCACAGACTCTTGGAAGTCTCTGCCCAACATGGCTTACGGCCGCTGGTATCCCACCTGCACCCTCATGTCCAACGGCAAAGACGTCTTTGTGGAAAGCGGCCAGATTTCGCCGTCCGCGGGGAATGCTCTGGTCCCGGAGCTCTGGAATGCGTCGTTGGGAGCTTTCGTTCCATTGCCCAACGCGGCGATGATGCCTCAGCTCTATCCGATGCAGTACCTGAACGCTCAGGGCAACATCGTCTCGCCGGGGCCGCTTCACTACACCTGGCAGTTCACTCCCACCGGATCGGGCGACGCGCACAAGGTCGCCACCGCCATCGAGCCGGTGCTGCGATCGTACGGTTCCTCCGCCATGTTCGCGCCGGGGCAGATCCTCGTGGGCGGGGGTGGCACGCCTTTGAACACCTGCGAGATTCTGAATCTGAATGGCGTCCGGCCCACCTGGTCGCAAGCCGCTCCCATGACCTATGCCCGCAGGCAGCACAACTTTACGCTGCTGCCGGACGGCACCGTCCTCGCCACAGGGGGGAGCAGCGGACCAGGCTTCACAAACCCAAGCTTTCCCGTTTACGCTACCGAGCTCTTTAACCCTTCGAGCGGTAGTTGGTCCAATCTGGCGCCCAGCACCACGGCCAATCAGGCCATCTGCTTTCGCGGCTATCACTCGAACGCCGTTCTGCTGCCGGACGCGACGGTGCTATCGACGGCGGGAGACGACCCGGCGACCGATCCTTCCTATCTGAGCCCCAACTACCAGATCTTCAGCCCGCCCTACGAGTTCGCCCTGACCAAACCGTCGATCACGGCCTGCCCGTCCTACGCTCCCTTTGGATCGACGATTCAGCTAACCGTGAGCTCGTCCTCGCCGATTCAGGCCCTCAGTCTGGTTCGGCTCTCCGCCGTGACTCACTCCACCAACATGACCCAGGCAGTCGCGCCCATGACCTTCACTCAAGCCGGCGCAACGCTAACGGCCACCGTGCCGAAGAGTCCCACCTACACGCCGCCCGGATACTACTTCGTATTCGCGATCGACCAGAACGGCGGCGTCTCCCAGGCAGCCTACTTGCAGATTGGACTGAACTCCATCTTGCCGGCGGCCCTAAAAATAACTCCGGCTTCCGGAACCGCGCCGGCAACCTTTTCATGGTCCGATCCGAATTCCGACTCGTCCCGAGTGCAGGTCGTTACCTCCCAAGATGGGTCCACCCAAGGACAGAAGATCAACACGACCGCATCGAAGCTCTCGATCGCCGAGCCATCCGTGAACTATGTTCAGATTCGGGCGCTTTCAAACTACGGTAACTCGCCGTACTCTCCTTGGCTCAGGGTCACGCCGACGACAACCGCACTGAGAATCACGAACCCCGATCTCGCGACGTCCACGGATGGCATAGCCTCGGTCAAGTCTGTTCTGACGGACGCAAACGGCTTGCCGGTTCCGTACGCGCCGGTTCAGGCGTCGATTGCCGGTGCAACGGTCGGCGCCGCAGTCACGGATGCAGCAGGATACGCGGAGATCGCCTTTCGGGCGCCGACCGGATGGACCGGCGGCGAAACGGTGTCTCTTCAGTTTCCGGGGACTGCAGTCTATGGTCCAAGCGGCGCCAGCACCCCGCTTGCGGTATCGGCCCGGCAAACGTCGATCACGGTCGTGGGCGAAACGGCGACCGCCGGCGAAAACGTCTCGATGCAGGTCTCGTTCTACGGAATGCCGGAGCAGTATCCGATTCGGAATCAGTCGTTTTCCCTAACCGTGCTGCTCGACGGGAGCCCCGTGGCCGCCTGCCAAACCAATTGGCAAAGCACTGCGAACGCCGCGTTTCAGGTACCGACCAGCGCCTCGGTCGGGTCCCACACCGTAACCGTGCAGTTTGCAGGCAATGCCGACTACCAGGCGTGTTCGGGCACAGGAACCCTCACCGTCGAAATGGCCCGAACGGGCCTGAGAGCTCATACGCATCCGGCTGCCTTGGGCGTGACGGAGCCCATCTCCGTAAATCTCGTCAACGCCAGAACTAATCAGGCAATTCCAAACGCCACCGTTAACGTGCAGGTGAACGGAGCGGACGCCGGCTCAATCCTTACCGATGCGACAGGTCTGGCTTGGTACTACATGCCGACCAGCGGCCTGACTCCCAACCCGTCGTCAGTGAAGTTCACCTATGACGGCAGTGCCGTATATGCCTCCACAAGCACGACGGCTACCGTAACGTTCACTGCGATGGATGCGACCAATCTGACGATTGGCTCCCAATCCGTGACGGCCGGCAGAACCGCGACGGTGCCCGCGCATCTTCGAGACTCCAATACCGGCTTGGTCATGCCGGGAACGCTTTTGAGCGTTCAAATAGGGGGCGAGTCGCCGAGCCAGATGATGACCGATGCGAACGGTCAAATCCTGGTAACCGTGCCGACCTCCTCGCCGGGAGTGGTCACCATCACCGTCTCCTACGAAGGAGACGCTCTCCACAAGCCTTGTCAGATCAGCGGCACGGTGACAGCGAAATGATGAAGGCTATAGCTCTTGGGATCACGTTGAGCCTGTCTGGCCTCGCAGCCGCGCAGGTGCTGGGCGTTCGATTGGGAGTGCACTCTACTTGCCCCGATGGACTCGGAGGGTGCTGGTCTGGGCCCTATGAAGCGTTGAGCGACCTCAAGGACATTACGGTGAGCCCAAAGTGTGACTACTCCCGCTGGATGGCTTTGGCCAAAACGGCCGGAGGGAGGCTGCCGAATATGGACGAAATCGACCGGGTTGTCACGCGGGCAGGGCAGTTCTTCAGCGTTCGGGGTTATGAGGTGACCGCGAAGGGCTTCCTTCTGACTCGTGCGGGCCAGCTCTACCTGAGCATTCCGACTGAAATGAGCCCGTTGCTGCTCGTCCCTGCGGTCCAGGGTCATGAGTGGGATCCTGGTAAAGGGTCGGAGCGGCCGCTTACCAAGGAGCAGACCGCGGCCTATTCGAAACTGCCGAAAAGGAGGCCTTCCAAACCCCTGGTGCTGACCGGATGGCTCAGGCGTCCCAAAGGTCAAGGCTCCCTTGCAATCGAAGTCACCGATTTCAGGTTGCTCGAGAGATGAGGCGCCTCCTATCTTGACCTCCGTTCTCGACCGACACTCGCCGCGAGCCAAGCGGTCACACGGCAGCGTCTCGTTTGCTATAGTATTCGTGTGTCTACTGATCTGGAGACGCTGCTTCGCGACCGGTTCGGGTTCGACTCGTTCAGAACGGGCCAGGCCGAGGTAGTCGAAGCATTGCTGGCTGGGAGGTCTGCGCTGGCAGTCTTTCCGACGGGAGGCGGAAAGTCCCTCTGCTATCAGCTTCCCGCACTTCTCATCGACGGATTGACCGTCGTCGTTTCGCCCCTCATCGCCTTGATGAAGGATCAGATCGACTTTCTGTCCAGCCGGGGAGTGAAGGCGGCGCGTGTCGATTCGACCATTGGGTCGGAAAACGCCATTGAAGTCAGCCAAGCGATTGAGGCGGGCGAGCTGAAGCTTCTTTACGTGGCGCCCGAACGTTTCAACAACGAACGGTTCGTCGCTGAGATGAAGCGCACCAGGATCGGCCTCTTCGCAATCGACGAGGCGCACTGCATTTCGGAGTGGGGCCATAACTTTCGCCCCGACTATCTCAAACTGGCCGAGACCGCTCGCGAGATCGGCGTGGAGCGCGTGCTCGCCCTGACCGCCACCGCCACTCCTTCGGTCGTCGAGGACATCTGTGGAGCCTTCTCCATCGACTCCAAAGATGCGGTCGTGACCGGCTTCTACCGGCCCAATCTGAACCTGCTTACAACTCCAACCACGTTCCAAGAACGCGATCGACTGCTTCTGTCGAGGATCCAGCAAAGGCCGCCGGGTTCTACGATCGTCTACGTGACGCTTCAGAAGACTGCCGAGACCGTGGCGGCGTTTCTAATCGAAAACGGGCTCGCAGCCCGGCCCTACCACGCCGGCATGGACGCGGACCTTCGGCATGAAACGCAGGATTGGTGGATTCGGGAGCCGTCGGGGGTCGTCGTCGCGACCATCGCATTTGGAATGGGGATCGACAAGGCGAGCGTTCGGTACGTTTATCACTACAACCTGCCAAAGAGCCTGGAAAGCTACTCCCAGGAGATCGGTCGAGCAGGTCGAGACGGACTTCCTTCGATCGTGGAAGTTCTTGCCTGCGTCGACGACGTTCCCGTGCTTGAGAACTTCGCCTTTGGCGACACGCCGTCGAGAGAGTCGATCCACGAGTTGGTGGCATCAATCTTGGATTGGTCACCCGGCGAGGCAGTCCCTGTCTCGCACTATGAGCTTTCCCAGCAGTTCGACATGCGAATCCTGGTGCTCCGAACGGCGCTCACCTACCTGGAGCTGATGGGAGTCCTACAATCCGGAACGCCGATCTACTGCGGTTACGATCTCAAGCCGCTCCACGCCGTCTCGTACATCGCGGCTCAGTTTCCGGGCGCGCATGGCGAGTTCGTGACCGACCTCTTCTCAATCGCTAAGAAAGGCCGAATCTGGTTTGGAGTGAACCCTGACGAGGCGGCATCCAAGCTAAGAGTAGAACGAAAGCGAGTCGTGCGGGCGATCGACGTGATGGAGCGTCAGGGGCTCGTCGAAGTCAAAGCGGGCGACGTGCGGGCGCCTTACACTCTGGTCAAACCCGGCGTCACTTGCGCCGCGCTAGTTGAGGACCTTGCCGAGAAGTTCCAGCGCCGGGAAGACCAGGAAATCGCTCGGATCAAGCAGGTTATCGATTTGATCCAACTCGACGGCTGCCAGGTAAACGCGCTGGTCGCTCATTTTGGGGAAAGCCGCTCGAGCCCATGCGGCCATTGTACTTACTGCCAGTCGGGCGAGCGCCAGAGCTTCCGGGCTCCAGACGGACCCGCAATCTCGCTCACTCACACCGATCTGAAAGGCTTGATCGATCGATGCCCGCCAAACTTCCAAACCGCCAGACACCTTGCGAAGCTGCTCTGTGGCTTGGGCAGCCCTGCGTTCACAAAGGCAAAGCTGACAAGAGACCCGCTGTTCGGCACGCTGGAGCAGCACCGGTTTGCCGACGTCGTTTCCTGGTGTGACAGCCGCTTGGCGTAACGAGGCGGTTCCCCAGGGCCGTCGCTTCCGATGATCTCATCGCAGTAGAGGCGAGATGTCGCACGCGATTGCGACTTATTTTGTCGAGGCTGAATGCACAGAATCTCCAACGGCAGAAAGATGAATCGCGAAGAACAAGATCTCAACCGCAAGCGGCTGATGGACCAGTTGCAGGTCCTCGCCGCCTACAAAGTCGCGCCCAGCGAGCTGAACGTGGAGTTCGTGCGCGTGCACGCTCAAGAGATTGTTCGGCTGTGCCACTTGCTGACGGGCGAGGATAGGGCAGGGCTGCATCGGATCGCCCACGCCGAAACGCGCGACTAATCGGGGCGGCTCCTCGACATGCGCGGCTCCACCGCACGGCGCATTAGCCAACGGTCAGGTGAAAGCCAGCACAGTGCCGTTCACTCGGATGGGTCCAAGTTCGTCGCTCTCAACGAAGAACTCGAGCCTGATGGGCTCTTCCGACCCGTCTTCGAATCGAAGAGTGAATTCCCGAAAGCCTCTCGTTTTGCCCTGCGACACCGCCTCCGAAATGAAGTCGTAGGCGGCATCGGCGTCTTCTGGCTTGTAACGGGAGCGGATCTCCTGGTCGAACTTTGGCGAGTCTTTCTCGACACGATAGATCCGGCAGAACTCTTCGTCGGGAACAATGAAGGCATTCGACCGCAGGTTCTTAGCCCAGAATCCCACGCGAACCTTTGGGGCAGAGGAGCTCTTTCCTGAGGCATGCACCTGAATCCGGTTCGTAAACCCTACGACCTCCACCACCTCTCCGTGCGACCCCCGTACCGCGTGAAGAGTCATTACGAACTCTTCGGAGCCGCCCGACTGGCGTGTGCGCATTGTATAGGTGGCGGTCTCGAGCTCTCCCGAGGCGACCCGTTCGGTCAGCGCGACCGCCTTGGCACAGTCTTCTTCGAAAAACGCTCGATGGTAAGCCTCTCGAGGATGGGGAATGCCCGGCCGCAAGCCATGCCACTCGTTGGTCGCATCGGCCGCGAGGATCAGTCCCGTCTTTGGGTCGTATGCCCAACCGCTGTGAGCGAGGAAGTGTTCAGACTCGTCAGGTACTCCAAACGGCTGCGTGCGCCAGCCGATGGCTTTGACGGGTGTTCCACTCGCATCTCGCAGAACTTGAATAAAGAGTCCCGTCTTGCGGATATTCCCGTCCGGCATCACGACTCTGATCGAAACCATGAACGAGCTGTCGGATGCGGTCTTGACGCCGTCGAGCGCCGTCCTCAGTTGGGGACGGTCTTCCGGATGGACCCTCGCGAGCGCTTGGTCCAAGCTAAGTTCCATGCCGACCGGCCCTTCGATCAGCGGCCTTATCGATAGCTTGCGAACGGCGCCCGTCTCGAGGTCGAGCTCCCAGTCCGGAGACGGCTCCGGCTTTTCGAGCGATTCGACGTAAGCGACGGCCAAGGCGCTTCGCGACGCCTCCCCCATCTTCGAGCGGATCCGAGTCCAGTAAGTGCGCAGGGTGTTCGCCGAGACCCCCAGGTGCGGGCCGATCTGCTTGTCCATCAACCCGGCGGCCGCCAAGCTCAGAACCTGGGTCTCCCGAGGCGAGAGGTTGCCTACCCCTTCCCGCTGGATAGGCGGAGGCTCAGGTCCAACGCTTAACCTGCCGGAGCTCCCATTCATTTGTCCAAGCCTCTATCGGAAGCTTCATCGCTTTTGCGGTTCAGTATAGAGTGGTGGTCCGATCATCTTCTATAGAGAAAACGGCCCCGCCTTGACGGCAGAGCTTATCGCTCACTTGCTACGCCACCCGACGCGTCTGATGACGCTTCGCTGACGGTAACTATTGCATCTTACAACCCGATGCAATCATCTTTCTCCAAAGCCAATGGCTTTGCAAAACTGAGGAGACTGATCCTTCCTCTCGCATTGCTTCTGCTCGCAGGTTGCGGAGGGACCGGAAGCACGGTGGAAGACGCGACCGGAACCTCGGCGATCGACTTCCACACCTTTTATGTCTACACGGCCAATACGGGCAGCAATTCGATTTCAGAGTTTCAGGGCAACCAGGACGGCACCTTAACGTACCTGGGCCAAGCGAACACCGTCGGATCGCCAAACAAGATCCTCGTCCAAGGAGACGAGGCCTATGTTTTGACTTCGGACCGGGTCCTGATCTTCAACAAGGCGCTCAGCGGCAACCTGAATCAGCTCCAGTCGTTTCAGACTATCCAGAACGGCACGGTTTACACACCCATCAGCGTTGTCTTCGAGAACGGAATCAGCGGTGATTTCAAGTACGCGATGGTCTTGGCAAAGAGTCCGGACGGCAAGACGGGCATTCTCCAGCGCTACCAGAGAGCTATCGACGGAACAGTCCGCCTCACCGGGACGATCACGGGCATCAAGCAGCCAAAGATGCTTGGAGGCAACGTGGACTCCTTTGTGACGGTGGAAATCTCGGGAGACAACACGGTCACCACAGTCGACTTCGGCAAAATGGCCGTTCTGGCGACGAACAAGATTTCTGCTGCGGCCTCTGCTGACCCGGCAGTTGTTGAGACCAACAACAGCCTTGTTTACTTCATCGACAAGCAAAGCGGTCAGCTCGTCCGTTTGCGAAAGATGGGGAACAAGGACAGCATCAATGGGTACCAGCTCGACCAGACACTGAAGGTAGGCAGCCCGATTGCCGCGGGCACCGCGAACCATTGGCCGCTGCCACTCGGGTTGTTGCTCTTCTATCCGATGACCGTGGTGACCATCGACAAGACGGTCAACGGCTTGCAAGGCTATCTCGACAGCAGCCTGGGCGGCACGATGGTTCGCGTCCCCGGCTTCGTTCCAGACGCCGGTACGAACCCGACGGCTGTCAATGGAGTTTGGATTCAAGACAACCAGAAGCACCTCTGGGCTTACACCTATTCGACCACGAACGACGGGTCTCTGCGGTTTTCCAAGTACGGCGCCCAAGGTGGCATCTTTGTGACCTCCTATAACGTGCAAGGGACGGGAGTCTCGGACGTGGCGGTCACGGAGCCTGGGGGAGCGCTCACGCCCTTGGCGATCTCTCCTGACAGCCTTTCAGATGGCAAAGTCGGGAGCGCCTACTCGCAGGCGCTCGACATCAGCGGTGGCGAACAGAGTCAGCCGCAATCGGTCAAGCTCGTTTCGGGCAGCCTGCCGACCGGACTGAAGCTGACCAGCAATAAGTTCGACGTCGACGCTCACAGCGGAGTTATTAGCGGCACGCCCACCAAGGCCGGCGCCTTCAACTTCACCGTGGAATACGCTCGGGGCACGAATTCGAAGCGGGCCGACTACACCATCACCGTTTCGGGCTCGACAAGTGGCGGAATCCCAGCCTACTTCGTAAACGACACGACCTATTCGCTGGATACGACCTTGAACGGATTCGTCGGAACGATTCTGTTCCAAGCGACACAAGGGGCCGCGTCGGCATACAACAACATCCCTCCTGGCAACGACACGTTCTCGCTCAACCGGCCGGGCAGCAGCTCGCTCACGAGCAAGTCGTTTACGGCCAGCTCCGGCAAACGGTACGTAGTGATTGCCGTCGGCAATCCCGCGGACGGCTACGATCTCATTCAAGACAGCTTCGACTTGGGGGCGAAGCCTCCCAGCGGGGACGCTTGGTTCACCTTCTACCCAGGCGTAAAGAGCTTGACTGAGAAAGTGGACTTCTATCTGGTGCCGCCCGGCCTCACGATTGCCAACACGCCATACAAAGTGATGGGAGTCGCGCCGATCACGACCACCCAGACGCTGGCGGTGCCGGTCTCCGGTACTCAGAGCGTCACGATCATCGCCACGGAATCAGGCCAGCCGACTTCCGTGATCGCGCAGCAAACGGTCTCGCTGACGAGCGGAGCCAGCCTATTGGGAACGCTCGTTTCGCCGGACAATACTGCCCCGATCTTCGACGTCACGACCGACGTGCTGAAGTAGGGGTTGGTGCTGCTGGGCGGGTCCGCCGCTCAGCAGCCCACGGCCTTGAAGCCGGTTCTCGACAGCCCAAGAGACCCGGCTCATGGAGCGGGCCTTAGGCCCCTTCGCCACCTTCGAACCCGAGAAGAGCTCTCGAAGAGGCCCCTTCCCGGCGTAACCTCATTAGCGACCTGCGCTGCGAATCTGGAGCCGAGAGACGCGTAAGGCGTGGTCGTCAGATACACGTCGACACCGGCATTGAGGGCCCTCGCCGCTCGATCCGATTGCCTCCCGAATCCTGCCAGAGCACCCATCGAGCCGGAGTCGGTAAAGATCAGCTTGTCTTTCCCCAATCTCTTCCTGAGATCGCCGGCGAAGGCCCGCGAGAGGCTGGCTGGATACCTTGGATCGACCGATGGAACCAGGATGTGCCCGAGCATGACGCCGTTTGCGCCCGACTGCAAAACCGCATCGAAAACTCCCTCATGCCTGCGAAGCGTTGCGGAGCTCACGCGCGCAATGGGCAGCCCCTTGTGACTGTCGCCCTTCACCAGTCCGTGGCCCGGATAGTGCTTGATGACCGTGTAAACCCCCGCCTCCCGGACACCTCTGACCGCGGCGCTTGCACATGAGACCACAAGCGCGGGATCTTTGCCGAACGAACGGTCCCCAATCACTCCCGTGCCTTTGTCCAAATCGGTGTCAGGCGCCAAATCGACGTTGAAGCCCAGGTCCGCCAGGGCGGCTCCGACCTTTCGAGCTTGCATCTTGATGTAAGCCGGGCCCCTGCGGGCGAGCCGCGCGGACGACGGATCGCTGGGAAAGCCGGGCAGCTTCCCCAGCCGGTTCACTCTGCCTCCCTCTTGGTCGGTGCAGATGATCGGCTCTGGCAAGCCGGCAGATTTCGCCGCGTCGCTCGCGGCGCGGGTCAGACGGCGAACCTGATTCCAGCTCCTGATATTGGAGCTTAACAAGATGATGCCGGCAATACGCCCTTTCGCAAGCGCCTCGCGCGTGATCCGGTCAAGCGTGGTGCCTGTCACCCCTACTACTAATCGGTCTCCGACTCCCACCGGTGGAACTGGACGGGATCGCCCCAAAGTTGGCGCGTGGTTCGCAGCCGCAGCGGGAAGGGCGAGGGTGGCCAGCATCCCGAAACCAATGGCAAGCAACGGCCTCATTCCGTTACGGTCATGTGGAACGCTTGCACCGGCAGGCCCTGCTGGTCCAGATCGGACGAGCCGTCGGTAGAGCTGACCGGAACCTTGCGGAGCGTTGCTGTGGACCGCACCGAAAGCGTTAGCTCGCCTGGTTTGACGGGCGTCACGATCACGCTCAGGGAGATCTTTTGTCCCTTTATCCAAGGACTAGCCGTCTTCTCGATAAGATCATTGCTGGCACGCTGATCAGAGATCCAACCCGCTCGCTTGTCGTAACAGGTGATCATCGATCCAGGAGGGTACTGCACCGCACCTGGAGACAGGCTGCTTAGCGATGCGTCGCCCAGTACCGAGACGCTGATCCCGCCCCGGGCCATACCATCGACGGCATAGGGGTCTTCGTCTCCCAGTGCAAGGCACACGGCTTCAAGGTCGATCGTAATCGGAGACCCTACCTTGAGGGTTGATGGGACCGGTCCTGAAGCGAGCGTGAGATCGATCTGAGGAAGTCCCGGACTGGAGCTTGAAGCCCAATGGGTGGGACCGGCAGGCTTCGCCGGAGCCGCAGTGGGAGTAGGCGTCGCTTGGCTCGATGAAACCTTCGGCACGGCTGGGGCCGCGTTTGCAGGATGGGAAGTATCCGTAGCCTCTGTGTGGGCGAATCGTCCGACGAGATACATTCCAATGAACACCAATCCTCCGAGAGCGGAAACCCCTCCCATCGCCTCGGAAACGCCTTTCCAGCGCGAGTCTCGCCGAGCTTGAGAGAGAGCGGGCAGAGGCTCGGCCGTCCATTCGGAATCGCCTGCTCCCACGACCTCCGGGGTCGTGACCCATTCGCTCTGCTGGTCCGTCATCTAACCGTGCACCACACCCTGAGCCGCTCCGAACGAAAGCCGTAGACCAGGCGTGACTTGCACCACTTCGCTGGGCGACACGACCTGCGAGGACCCGTCCGGCTTGATCGCCTCCCATGAATCCGCGGAGTCGTTTCGAAGGCCGACCGTGCCAGGCTCGCTCGATTTGCGAACCACGGTGGCAACCACCTCGCCTCCTGAGGATTGAAGGAAGGGAAGATCGCTCGTCGTCAGCGTTGCTCCCACAATCAGAGGCACCATCTTTCCCTGCACCAGAAGTCTATAAGCCCGCCCGGCTGCCGGAGCGGGGCGGGCCGAGGTGACCACAGGACTTGCGGCAGCGGCGCCGGAGGTAAGGCGGCGCTTCCGAACCACGGCCACTCCGCCGAACGCCATCAGAACACAGGCCAGACCCGCGCCTCCTGCCGTCGGCAGGTAGTCCATATAGCTCTTGTCTTGGCCGTCGTCGATCTCTTTCCGCACGCGCTCCAGATCCCTTTGTGCAATCACGTCGGTTGGTCGGTCCTTGAGAACCGCCTCCAGCTCGTTGCGCGCCTTGACGAAGTGGTTGGTTTGCTCCAGTTGCAGCGAGCGACGGTAGTGGAGGGTCGTATCGCTTTCGGCCGGTGTGACGCCGGCAAGGCTAAGATATCGCTTCACCACCGAGGTCGGCAGTGCGAAGTTGTTGCCGGAGATCTCGTGGCCATCCGAATCGGCCACGTAGAAAGTCGAGATGCCGACCACGCGTCCAAAGCGGTCCAGGACAGGCCCGCCACTGTTTCCCGGGTGAATCGTGGCGGACATCTGAATGGCGGCGTAGGCGTTGTTGCTGAGCGCCTTGATGGCGTTCACTTTTCCATCGGTGACCGTCGACTCCGGCCTCTCCTTCTGATCGAAGGCCGAGCTGAAGGTGCTGCTTCCGGGAAAGCCGACGGCGAAGACCGATTCTTCGACTTGGGGCGCGTCGTTCTCCAAGGGAAGCGTATGGAAGCCTGCGCCATCGACCTTTAGAACGGCGACGTCCTCGTCTTTGGAAGAGCCGACTCCACCGGGCAGCGGATGAGCGGGCAGGAGCTGTGGCTTTTCTAGAGTGCCTGACTCGCCGGACACGTCGACCACTCCGATATCCGCCTTTTCGTCGGTCACCTGGACTCTCGGCGCGAGGAAAGCGACGATCGCGTCTCCTGCAAGCTTCGCATTGGCGTCGTTGCTCATCCAATCGGCAGCGAGCTTCTCGTCGTCGGCCCCCAATCCGCTCAGCATCCCACGAATCTTGTCGACGAGATTGTCCGTCAGTCCCTTTGTCGCGAACGCTTTCTTTAGGTCGTCGTCGGAAGCCTCCACGACATGGGCGTTCGTCACGAGGACGCCGTCGCTCGTCACGAAGAATCCCGAACCTCGCGCGACCGTCGTTTGCGTCACGGGCTCCACGTCGGTCGTCGTCAGATAGTCCGCCGGGTTCTCGAACACCTTCGTCCAGGTCGCATTCACCATCTCCTCACGCGTCATGGTGGGGTTCGCCACCTGCAAAATCATCGCCTCGATCGCAGGGATGTTGAAGCTGACGTTCGGCACCATCACGTGGGCGGAGATGTTGTTGACGATCAAAGCCGTCCCCGCCTTCCCCAGGCTGGCCACGGCGGGGTCGCTCAGAGGAACGGTGTCAGGCTTGGGTCCACAAGCCGAACAAACCAGTGCTACCCCCATCAGGAGGCCCCACTTACAACGGATTGAAATGCTGTGCGTCTTGAACATCGTCTCTCAAGACCCTATAACGTGGATTTCGGGACTTGCTTACAAAGGCCAAGAATTATTGTACGGGTTGAAGCCGGTTTCCAAAAGCGAATATTGTTAGCGGATCCACATGGGGCTGAGCGAACTCTCCGTCACCGCCTGTACTCTACGCATCAATGGCGAATGAACCGTCTCAAGTTTGCTGCACGATTAAGCTGCTTGAAGAGCTCGGCTTGTCGCCGGCACAGGTTCCGGGGGAGCAGGTTTGAGCGTCACCATCGCGCCCCCGATCTGCTGCCGAGCCGTAACCAGCCTCTGCAAGCGCTTGACGTCATTTCTCCCCCAGTTATCAGGGTCAATCAAGTGAAGAAGTCTTGTAAACGCGGCGAGATCTTCTGTCGGTGGAGTCGCTGAGAGCAGAAGGATGTGCCCTGCGTTCGCTGATGCCATCGCAGCAGCTTCATAGAGTTCAGTATCTTTACACAGACGGTGGGCTTCGTCAAGGACCAGAAGCGTAGATGTGAAGAAGGGCTCCAGCTTGAGTTGTTTATGATTGATTACGGCGACCTTGCTTTCACTTTCGAATCCAAACTTCCTGCGCAGTTCGACCGACCATTGCGTCACGAGTTCTGTGGGCGCGGCAACCACGACGCGAACCGCGCCATCCATTACGAATTGGCGCGCTACCGCCGCCGCTTCGATGGTCTTGCCAAGACCGACTTCGTCCGCAATTAGGTATCGGACCGGCCAATCTAGCACGCGAAATATCGTTTCCACTTTGGTGGCGGAGCAATTCGATGTCTGCGCAGGCTAGGGCGGTAATGCCGCCGTAGGCCGCGAGTTGCTCCTGCGAAATAGAACGACGTCGTTCACAGGACAGTGGAGACCAGAAGCACTTGGCATTCAGGAATTTCCCCAGGTCGCGCTCAGACAGTCGGCTACGCACGCGAATCTGGTTCAAAGGCATAAGGATAGGTTTCGCCTCCCCATCGACTAGTACGAGGGCATCCAAATCGCGTGAGACCTCGAGCACGACACCAGGCCTGCAGGCGCCTTGCACGATGTAGCACCGCTCGCCGGCTTTAAGAGGATAGATTTCTAGATCGTCTACGTTAGCGACATGCCGCTTGACGACCTTTGGGTACAAGAATTCAGCGATCTCGACTCCGGCTTCAGTCTTGCGGCGGACGGAGAACACGCGGCCTGGCTCTCTATCCCAGCACACGAGTGCACCGCCCTTGATCGGTGACATGTCCACGGATTATATAGCTCGCGCAAGACATTGACGGCATGGCAGCGTTTGCCTTATCGAAGCAAGCTGTGATCCTGTGGTGTCAGTCAAGCATAATACTGAAATGTAGACAGATGCCTCAATTTGCCCCATATGCCGCGAACCTGTGACGTTACAACTGCACCACGAACTTGCATAAGTTTAATGGCTAAATCGTGGCGGCCTCGGAGGGACTCGAACCCCCGACGCCCTCCTTAGGACGGAGACTCGACTAGCCCAAACCAGGCCAATTTGAATCTAAATGTGGCGTCCAGAGTACCACTGAATATGCTCAAACATCGTGGTTTCTGCCTAAACTTTAGGCAGTTTAGACCTTACTCATTCTTCAGCAAATACTTGAAAGATGTCGGGGTCTCTTGTGACCAACCGAGCCAAATCACTAAGCAGGAGTGAGGACGCGCCAGTGTCTGCCGCGTCCTTCATCTCAACCATTACTTCGGCAATTTGATGAACGTCGCCATATCGGTGAACGCAAAGAGTGACGCTGACTCGAATCGAATCGTTGACTCTTCCATCATCGAACTGATCGCGTCCGACGCCGGCA
>DASZPA010000331.1:0-7261 GCA_035550555.1 Fimbriimonas sp. | reverse complement strand
AGAAAGCTCGAGACTCTCGGAAGCTAACAGCTACACTGGGCTATGCCAAACCGTCTGGCGCAAGAGACCTCGCCGTACCTGCGCCAGCATAAAGACAACCCTGTCGACTGGTATCCGTGGGGCGGGGAGGCTTTCCGGTTCGCACGAGAAACAGACCGTCCCGTCTTTCTCAGCATCGGCTACAGCTCCTGCCACTGGTGCCATGTGATGGAGCACGGCAGCTTCGAGAACGAGGCAACCTCCCAGGTGCTGAACGAGAATTTCATCTCCGTGAAGGTGGATCGGGAAGAGCGGCCGGACGTCGACGAGGCGTACATGACGTTCGTGCAGCTTCTTACGGGCCGCGGAGGTTGGCCGACCAGCGTCTTTCTCACGCCCGACAAGAAGCCCATTTACGGCGGCACTTATTGGCCCGACCAAGACTTCCGCTCCATCTGCCTTCGGCTTGCACAGCTCTGGAAGGAGAGTCGAGACGAGTTGCTGGATGCCGCCGAATACTACTCAGGCGCCTTAACCGAGGCGCTCACCCAATCGATTCCCGCAGAGGAATCAGCCAAGGATCTGGTCGAAGAGCTTGCCCGGACCTTCGACTCGCGCAATGGAGGGTTTGGAGGCGCGCCGAAGTTTCCTCCCCACACCGCCATCGAGTATTTGCTGACCCAAAAATCGGAGAAGGGCCGCGAGATGGCGTTCTCCACCTTGGAGAAGATGGCGTTGGGAGGAATCCGCGACCATGTTGGCGGAGGGTTTCACCGGTACAGCACCGACGGGCTTTGGCTCCTTCCTCACTGGGAGAAGATGCTGTATGACAACGCGCTGATGTTGGCGAACTACTCCCTTGCGGCACGGGTCGCCCCGGAAGGACTCCGCGAGCGCTTCGCCTCGGTGTCCGAGGAGATCATCGCATGGCTCCTCCGCGAGATGCGATCTCCCGAGGGCCTTTTTTACTCCGCCTTGGATGCCGACAGCGGCGGCGAAGAGGGCACCTTCTACGTTTGGGACTATGAGGAGCTCGTGAGTCTTGCGGACGAAGAGTTCGCTCGGGCTTACCAATCCAAACCCAGCGGCAACTTCGCCGACGAATCGACCGGCCGCGCCTCGGGCAAGAACATCCTTCACTTGCGGGAACCGGCCTGCGACCGGTATCGGAAACAGCTAGATCGGCTCTTGACTGCCCGAACCACGCGGGTCCGTCCTGGACTGGACGACAAGGCCATTGTAGGGTGGAATGGTCTGGCTATCTACGCTCTGGTGTTCGCCGGAGCCTTGGGAGAAGCAGAGGCGGCGGCTCGAGCGATTTTGGACGCAGAAGAACAGATCGGAAAGCTGCCCCATCAGATCACTAGCGGCAAACCTCAAGGTGAGGCATTCATTGAAGATTACGCCTATTTAGCCTACGGTCTGCTTCACCTGCCGGGGTTCCGGCCGGAGGCTGAGCGGCTCGGTAAAGAGATGGTAGAGAGGTTTTACGACCAAGAGTCCGGGGGCTTCTTATCGACCGGAGGTTCCCATGAGCAGCTTTTCGGCAGGACGAAGCCCGTTCTAGATCAGCCGCTTCCAAGCGCAAACGCCATTGCCATCCGAGTTTTGATAGCGCTGGGAGAGATCGACCTTGCCAAAGCGGCAATCTCGAGTCTGAGTGGTTGGCTAAACCGAGTGCCTCATGGCACGGAAGCCCTTGCGACCACCGCGTTGCAACTGGGCGATCGGGAGCTTGACCAAAATCGGGTCAGGGTTTCGCTCCACGCTGTGCTGCAACAGTCAAGCGGGCTCAGAGCGGTCATCCGGATCTCGGTCCCGGAAGGGTGGCATATCCAGAGTCACGACTGCACAGGCGGCCTCATTCCGACCAGAGTTGATTACCTGAGGGGCTCGGGAAGCGTCACCTATCCCGAATCAGAAAACCACATCTACGAAGGAGATGTGCTCCTGCATGTGGCTTCGCCAACGACCGGGAGCGTGGCATTGGCGGTTCACTACCAGGCCTGTAGCGCTTCTGAGTGTCTTTTGCCAGAAACGGTGAATATCCTGATTTAACGATCATTCACCGCACGCCATAATGGAGGCGATGACCAGCGGGGCCGTCGTTTGTTGAAAGTCACCCTGAAGGATGTTGCAAAACGGGCCCAGGTGACTCCCCCCGTTGTCTCCAGCGTCCTCCACAACAAGTCGAAGTCCGTGCGGGTCAGCGAGGCGACCGCGGAGCGGGTTCGACAAGCCGCGGAAGACCTTGGCTATCGCGTAAACGTCTTCGCCCGCAACTTTCGCGCCCAACGAACGAACACGATCGGCGTGCTGAACGGCATGGGCATGCAGCGCCCGACTTTTCTCCACGGCCCGCGCTATTTCGCTGCGCTCATGGACGGGATTGTCGACTGCGCCTTTCGTCACGACTACTCCGTGACCCTCTGCCCACAGCTGCTCGGCGAGTCGCCACAGTACGGCTTGGGGGACGGCCGGTTTGACGGGCTGATCTGGTACAGCATTCCGCCTTCCGAGACCGTCCAGCGGTACCTCCAAGACTGCCTGGTTCCCCTTGTGATCATTCACGGCCACGAGCGGGATTTCGATTCGAAATATCCAACCGTGATCTGCGATAACGCGGGAGGTATTGGGCTCGCGGTCGATCACCTTGTCGGCCTCGGGCATAAGAAGATCGGCTTCGCCATCGAGAGCGACGCGATGAACGTGGAGTCGCTGGAACGTCTGGCCGGATTTGAGCACCACATGAAACGGCACGGTCTGCCTCACAGCGTGCTCGACGTTCAGCGCGACCGGTCCGCGCTTAGGGACTACCTGTCCAAAGGCCCTGATCACACAGCCCTCATCGTCCACAGCGACGGGTTGGCCGGCGAGATCATCCGGGCCGCGCCGGAGTTCAACGTCGATATCCCGGGCCAACTATCGGTCGTCGGCTTCGACTCGACCGAGTTCTGCGACGAGCTCCGTCCACGCCTCACCTCGGTCCACCAGCCGCTCACCGAGATGGGCGCTTGCGCGACGGAGAAATTGATGACGCTCCTAGCCGGGAACGAGCCTCAGCCGTTGGAATCGGTTCTGGCGTGCTCGTTGGATATCAGGGAATCAACCGGTCCGATTCAGTTGTAGCCGCGACCTTGGTTGTAGTCGTGCCCCCTTCCCGGCGGTTTCATTGTCTCAACGAGATCGCTTCAGTGCCAACACACGCTTTGTGCGACTACGAACCAGATTGCGGCTACATAAAGCAGAAGACCCCAGCGATAGCGCTGAGGTCTTTCAATGTGTCCCTCTCCGAAACTTAATTCGGAGTCGGCGTAATCGTGAAGCCTTGCGACGTCAGCTCCTGGCCGATATGGCGGAGCTTCTTCATCGCTCGGAGCTCGATCTGCCGGACTCGCTCGCGGGTGACGTTGAGCTCGCTGCCGACTTCCTCGAGTGTTCGCGACCGTCCGTCGTCCAGACCGAACCGGAGCCGGACCACATCTCGCTCGCGGCTGGTCAGCCGGCCGAGGATGCCGTCGATCTCTTCGCGCCGGATCAGCGTCCAAGTCACGTCGCCCGGGTTCGGCATGTTCGTGCTGTGCACGAAGTCTCCGATCGAGCTGTTGTCCTTCTCGCCGACCGGCGTCTCCAAGGAGATCGGCTCCACGGCAACCCGCATCATCTCGCGGACGCGATCAATCGAGAGACCGACCTCGCGGCTGATCTCCTCTTCGGTCGGCTCGCGCTGCAGCTCTTGCTGAAGCCGGCTCGCGGTCTTGACCACCTTGTTGATGAGCTCAGCGACGTAGACCGGAATTCGGATCGTGCGTCCCTGGTTGATGATCGCTCGGGCAATGGCACGGCGGATCCACCACGTGGCGTACGTGCTGAACCGGAAACCCTTTCGCCAGTCGAACTTCTCAACCGCACGGATGAGGCCCAGATTGCCTTCCTGGATCAGGTCAGCCAGCGGAATACCTCGCGCGTTGTACTTCTTGGCGATGCTGACCACAAGTCGAAGGTTCGACTCGATCAACACCTTCTTGGCATACATGTCGCCGGCCTGCACCTTGCGGGCCAAGTCGACTTCCTGCTCTGGAGTAAGAAGCTGGGCGCGGCGCGTCTGCCGCATCCACATCTCGAGCTCTTCGCTATCGTCGGCTACGGGCTTTTCGTCGTCTAGCTCCTCGTCGTCCGCCGAATCAAGCTCTAGTAAATCGTCATCTGCCGGCTCCGCCGACGGATCATCCAGAACAGGCGCGCTACTTGCCTCCGCGTAGGAATGACGACCCGGGGTCCGTACCGTGATGGCACGTCCGCGTCGAGGCTGAGTCACTAACCCGTTTTCTGCAGGCATTCTATTTATAAACCTCCGAAGTTCCCGGAGAACTTCCTTCTCATGAGGCCCTTACCAATTCGTGAGTCTTCGGCGAGACACGCTGTAGGCACTCCAAATGTCAACATAATTCAATATTTATACGGGTGAGGCCACGCCGCCCATCCCGCTTTACCTTAACACGATAAATGCTCGCTGTCAAGAAAGACTGTCAGCTCTACCGGGTTGTTTCGAACTCCGTAAAAGTCCGCAACGTTCCAGTGCAACCACCGTGCCAACCGTATGTTAAAGACGCTCGATGGAGTGCTCTTCGTTGCGCTATTTCGCGAGTCTCCTAGACATTGTACGAAGCTTTTCTACCGATTGCGTCAGAGTTCTCGCTAATCCGTTAACCGATTCAAAAGTGTTCATCCTCCCGAAGCTAATTCGCACGGTTCCTCTTACCCAAATCTCCTCGAGACCCATGGCGAGTAGAACATGACTTGGCTCGGTGGAACGGGAGCTGCACGCGGCCCCGCTGCTGACGGCATATCCAGCCCTATCTAGCTCTACTACCAAACTCTCACCTTCCACCCCCGCGAAGCTAATACTCAGGATGAACGGCGAGGTTTTTGCGCCTCCGATCACATTTTTCTCACTAATCGGGGCCAGTTTGTCCAGCAGCTCGGCTCTGAGCGAGGCGGCCATTTGCTCGTTCTGCTCTCGTTCGTCGAGAGCGATGGCCGCCGCGGCGCCGAAGCCGACGATTCCGGGCACGTTGAGGGTTCCCGCCCGATATCCCGACTCCTGTTCGCCGCCCAGCAGAAAAGGTTCGGGAGGATTCTCTTTCGCGTAAAGGGCCCCTATGCCTTTTGGCCCATACAGCTTGTGGGCACTGAAAGAAGCGTAGTCCAAACCGGCCACCGAGAACGGGATTTTTCCGAGCGCCTGAGTCGCATCCGCATGGATCGCAGCCGCCTGACCCGACCATTCCCGAACGTCCCAAACCTGCCCAGTCTCGTTGTTGACCGTCATGACGCTCAGCACTTCTGGATTGCCGATACTTTTGAAGTCTGGGGTTAAGACTCTCTTGCCCAGGTGCTTTGCCGCCTCGAACAGCGAAGAATGCTCATACGGGCTGATCGCAATATCCTTGAAACCGCGAAGCAGCCAGTTGTTGGCCTCCGTCGCACCGCTCGTGAAGAAGATTTGCGATGGGTCCTCGGCCTCGATCAAATCGGCAACCCGTTGCCTCGCCAAATCCACGGCGCCCATCGCTTGCCGACCAAAAGAGTGGATCGAATTCGCGTTGCCAAAATCATCCTTAAAGAAGGGGAGCATTTCTTCCAAGACTCGGGGGTCCACTGGAGTCGTGGCAGCATTGTCGAAGTAGCGGTCGGTCACCGACTAGATTCTACGGAGCGCGCTTCGTGTGAAGTTTGTGAGTTGGTTAGTTTGTAAGCCGACAGCAAAGAATGAAAGCCGATGCGCGAAGCGTGAGAAGAAGAAGAAAGTTGTCCGTACTCCGCCGGAGCGGCTAGCTCGCGACGCCCAAGCGAGACGTCGCTCGTGGGGACGCCTTGTTTGAGCGAAGCGAGTTCGGAGGCCCCGCGCCGTCTCCTCGCAGGGCGATCATGCGCGAGCTTGAGGCGGAGTGAGGAGTACCCCAGCGGAGCGTCCACCAAGCGGCCAGCTAAATCCCAAGCCGATGCGCGAGGTGCTACTCATGCCCCGGTCAACAAAACCACAAACCAACCAACCGCTGCCCAGGCAGCAGACCATAATCAAACCACTATGGCCTTGGACAACTTCCCGCTCCGGCGCGTGGACCACATCCGACACTATGTGGGGAACGCCCGGCAGTCGGCTTTCTACTACCAGCACATCTTCGGATTCAGCATCGTGGGCTATCACGGCCTTGAGACCGGTCTCAAGCACGAGGTCGACTACCTGCTTGAGCAGAACGACGTGAAGCTCCTGTTCACCGCGCCGCTCCGGCCCGGACACCCGATGGCTGACCGCATCGCCCAGCATGGGGATTTCGTGCAGGACATCGCGTTCGAGGTCGACGACGTCGACTGGTCGTTCGCCGAGGCCGTCAAGAGGGGGGCGGAGGGTGCGCACGAGCCCTACTGGCTAGAGGATGACCATGGACGCGTGCGCGTCGCCTCCATTCACATCTACGGCGATACCCTTCACACGTTCATCAACCGCGACCAGTTCAAGGGCCACTTTCTTCCCCACTTCCGCGAGATGAACGAACCCGGCGACCCGATCGGAATTCAAGAGGTCGACCACTGCGTCGGCAACGTCGAGCTCGGGAAAATGAACTACTGGGTGCACTGGTACGAGCAGGTGCTCGGCTTCCATAACCTGATCTCGTTCGACGACAAGGACATCTCCACCGATTACACGTCGCTCATGTCGAAGGTGATGTCAGACGGCGCCGGGCGCGTCAAGTTCCCTATCAACGAGCCCGCTCCTGGCAAGAAAAAGAGCCAGATCGATGAGTACCTCGAGTTCTTCGGCGGCGCTGGCGTTCAGCATGTCGCACTCCGGACCGATGACATCGTCCATACCGTTTCGCGCTTGCGCGCCCGCGGTCTGGAGTTCCTCTCCGTGCCGAAGGCGTACTACGAGGCACTTCCGGAGCGGGTGGGAGAAATCGAAGAGGACTTGAGCGAGCTGGCTGAGCTTGGGATCTTGGTCGACCGAGACGACGAGGGGTATCTCCTCCAGATCTTCACCAAACCGATTACGGACCGCCCAACCCTCTTTTACGAGATCATCCACCGCAAGGGAGCCAAGAGCTTCGGCAAGGGGAACTTCAAAGCGCTCTTCGAGGCGATCGAAAGAGAGCAAGCCCTGCGCGGAACCCTGTAGCCGCGACATATGATTCGTGCTTGTCCTTGTACGCATCCTTACATCGAGCCTGAAGGTGACACGCACTCTCTCTCAACCTCGAAGAGGTTCAAGAACTTAGCC
>DASZPA010000330.1:0-3919 GCA_035550555.1 Fimbriimonas sp. | reverse complement strand
CGAGCACAGCGTTGTCATAAAACTTGCGCGAGAGATCGAGGTACTTCTCGTCTTTCGTCCGGGCGTAAAGCTCTGCGAGCGAGTCATTCATGCCGCCGTATTCGCAGCGGAGCATCTTCTGCCAGTCCTCGGGCTTCAGGTCCTTGGTCTCGTTGATCGCCCAATCGGCGAACTTCTCGGCCACATGCAGCGCCTCCTTGTTGCCGCAAAGGGCATTCGCGTCGAGAAGACCGGCCATCACCTTGTGGTGCACGTACCAAGGCGACCACATCCCGTTCAGGTCGAAACCGCCTGTGGTGATCTTGCCTGCGGCCACGTCCGCCCAGATCTTGTCCAGCCGCGCTCGATCGAAGCCCTTTTCGAAACGGAAAGCCATCAAAAAGCCATCGGGCCGGGCGCGCTGGCATTCGGCAAGGCCCGCCACAATCTCGTCGACCTTCGCCTTGTAACGGGCGTCGCGGGCTCGCGCATACTCCTGCGAACAGGCCGTTAGGTAGTGGCCGAGCGAGTGGCCCGATAAACCGCCGGTCTCCCATCCGCCATAAATCTCTGCTCCTTGAGGAAGGCCGCTGTTGACCCGGAAGCCCGCCAGCAGCCGCTTGGGATCAAGTTCCAGCAGGTACTTCGCGGTTATTTCGTGCTCGCTTTCAAACGGCCCACCCAGCAGTCTCACATCGGAAAGAGGAAAAGACGTGGCCTTCAGTATAGGGGGGCTCATGGGAGGGGTTTTGATGGCAGCGCTCGCGAACAGTAAAGCAGTCAACACGGAGATCATCGTCTTTTCCCAGCGGAAGGATCGGGCCGGCCACCGCGATCCCAACAATTTCCTATAATACTAAACGATCTAGCCTTAAAGGAATTCCTCCAGCGTGCAAACCCTTCTAACTCTTCTCAGTCTCCTCTCGATGGCCCAAGGCGGCTCAAGGCAACCGTTGCCGTCCACTCTAGGCGAGGGAGTCCAGTTTCTGGACACAGCTGAGTATCACCTCGAGCTGTCGAAATACGCCGGCGTTGGGTTGCGCCTGGAACCTCGAGAGGGGCACAAGTTTGATTTCCTGCCATCGGATCGCCTCACCGTCCGGGCGGGCAACCGTTTCGTGCACCTCGGGGACCTGATGTTCCAGACTCGCCGGCAGGGAAGCACCGACTGGACAAGCTACTCCACGGCCACGGACCGCCATCCGGTAAAGATGCTTTCACACGGCAACGATTCAGTCAGCTACGACCTCTCCGGAACGCTTCCCTCGGATTGTCCCCTTGCGGTCACACGTACATGGCGTGTTCGTGGCGGACACCTTCAGCTCCTTTTCGATGTCCGAAATCCCGGGACAACCGCCGTCGAAATTGGATCGCTCGGAATCCCGATGCCGTTCAACAACATCCTCACCGGCCGAAGCCTCGAAGAGGCACACGCGAAGTGCTCGTTTGTGGATCCATACATCGGCGAGGACGCCGGCTATCTGCGCGTCACTCAGCTTACGGGAACGGGTCCCACCCTATTGGTCACGCCGGTCGGAGCCACCCCGCTCGAGGCTTGGCAGCTGATCCGAGAGCCGATGCGCCCGAACCAGACCTTTGAGGGCTCCATGGAATGGATGGTCCACACCAAAGAGCCGGCCGAGACCGAGTGGAAGGGAGTGACTCAGTGGAATGAGCCAACCGAAGCGGTTTTAAAGCCGGGAGAGTCTAGGACGTACGGCGTGCAGTTCACGCCGTCTCCTTCGCTCCGCAAGATTGATCCGACGCTCACAAGCATTGGTCGACCCGTCGCAGTGGGCTTCCCCGGCTATGTGCTTCCGAGTGACCAAACCGGCAAGCTGTTCTTGAAATATGGCAAGCGGGTCCAAACTATCGACGCCTCTCCAGCTGGCGCGCTCAACTGGTCGCCCAACCGAGACGGCAAGAACGGCTGGCATGGGTACGACATCCACGGAAATGGCTGGGGCAGGGCTCGCCTGACGGTCACTTACGCCGACGGCACCAGCCAGGTGGTCAGCTACTATGTCACGAAACCGGAGGCGGAAGCGGTGGCGGACCTCGGGCATTTTCTCACGACTAAGTCCTGGTTTACGGACACGGACGACCCGTTTGGCAGGGCGCCATCGGCCATCAGTTACGACCGTGAGGCCGATGCACAGGTCCGGCAGGACTCACGCGTCTGGATCGCGGGCCTTGGAGACGAAGCCGGGGCGGGCAACTGGCTGGCCTTGGCGATGAAGGAGTTTGGCCAGCCGAATCCGCAAGAGATTGCCAAGCTGGAGGCGTTCATCGACGGCGTGCTCTGGGGCAACCTGCAGTTCAAGGATGGTCCTAACAAGTACGGGGTCCGCAAGAGCGTGTTCTATTACGATCCCAAGCTCCTGCCCGACTTTCCGTATGAGAAGAAGTTCAACTGGACGAGCTGGACCAGTTGGAGCAAAAAGGCAACCGATGACGTGGGCCGCGGCTACAACTATCCGCATGTAGTTGCCGCCTACTGGGCCATGTACCGCATCGCCCGGAACCACCCAGGTCTCGTGAAGGCGCATCCGTGGGATTGGTATTTGCGGCAGGCATACGCCACGACCGATTTCCTGACGAGCGAAGACGCCAACGGCAACGATCGCGTCGGATACTGGCGGCTGGGCCTCATGGACGGGGACGTCTTTGTCGGGCTTCTCGAGGATCTTCGCCGAGAAGGGTGGACCAAGGAAGCGGACCTCATCGAAGCGCGAATGCACGAGCGTGCCGACCGCTGGAAGAGCGAGCCGTTCCCATTCGGCAGCGAAATGGCGTGGGACTCCACAGGGCAGGAGGAGGTGTACGCCTGGTGTAACCGGTTCGGCTACCAAGACAAGGCCCTTATCACGCTCAACTCGATCCTCGCTTACGATCCGACCGTCCCACACTGGGGCTACAACGGCAACGCTCGCCGCTACTGGGATTTCCTTTACGGCGGCAAGCTCTCCCGCATCGAGCGGCAGCTTCACCACTACGGCTCGGGTTTGAATGCGATTCCGCTGCTGAACGAGTACCGAGCGCATCCAGACGACCTCTATTTGCTCCGCGTCGGCTATGGAGGCACGATGGGGCCGCTCTCCAACATCGACCAGGAAGGGTTTGCCTCCGCAGCCTTCCACTCGTTCCCTTCGACCCTCAAGTGGGACGCCTACTCCGGCGACTACGGCCCCAACTTCTTTGGACACGCCTGGAACACGGGCACGTACCTCATCGATGACATAGACTTCGGCTGGCAAGCTTTTGGCGGCGATGTTTCCCGCGACGGTTCTTGGATCAAAGTAACGCCGAAGGATTCGTTTCGGCAGCGAGTCTTCATCGCCCCCCTTGGCCTTTACCTGGTGCTCGACGCGGGCGCGTTCGAGGAAGTCGATTACGATTCGAAGAGCAAGCGGGTCAGGATCAAGCTTGCGCAATCAGATCCCGATACTCCCGAGGCGCGCTTGCGAGTCGAGCAGACAGCCAAGCTCCCCGGAGTCGCCGCCTATTCGGTCCCAAGTCAGTACAAGATCGATGCGGGAGCATCAACCATCCCGCTATCGTCAACCACGACAGCAGTGACCCTATCGATGTAGCCGCGACCTGGGAGACTGTTGCATTGGCCCTCCTGCGCCTTGCAGAACAACTTGTGCGACCGCCAAGTCCAAACTCCTTCCCGCCGTGTAGAAGGACAAGACATTCTTGACAGTTGTGACAAGACATCCTTGACAGGTGCCTTTTCTTCAACAGAGCAAGATGGATGCACGTAGACGTTTGGTAAGCCAAGTTTTGGAATCGGGTATGTCGGTGAGTTCGGCAGCTCGCGATGCAGGCGTTTCTCGTCAGACGGCTCATTTTTGGATTTCCCGTGCGAATGCGGAGGGACTAGAGCGGATGTGCGAGCGTTCTCGTCGTCCGAGGAGCTCTCCGAAGGCGACCCCGG
>DASZPA010000329.1:0-28838 GCA_035550555.1 Fimbriimonas sp. | reverse complement strand
TCCAAGCCTTCTGGGTTGTTGCACTTGCGAATCTCAACCCCGGGTCGACGGCAAGAGCGCGCGACCTGCGGCTGAGCTCTTGAACTGCTCCGCGGTTGGGAGGGAACCACGCGAGACTTCTCACTCCATCCGTAGAGATGTGGCTAATTACCAGTTGCTTCGAACATAGGGTGAGCCAGAAGAACGGTGCAGCGCTACATCGCGATCGTCAAGTCACGTCGCGGTTACTTGAACGCGTCGAAGATCGCTTGATATGCGGGCTTCTTCTGGTAATGGTCGTCGAACGGCAAAGCCCAACCGGCGGCTCCTCTCGTGAAGCCAGGAATCCAGGAGTATTTGTCCGTGAAGCCCCAAATTTGAAACAGCTTGCAGGCCCGCTGTTTCACGCAGATCCCTGCGAGCTCGCCGTAGAGCTTTGCTTGCGCCTGAAGGGAAGCGTCTGAGGAATCTTTCAAGCGGATGTCGAGTTCCGTGATGTGAAGCTTGAGTCCAAGGCCCGCGAACCGTTTGAGGTTTTGTTCGAACGAATTGAGGGCTCCAGGGTTGTCGAAGCTCAGATCGAAATGGCACTGGAACCCGATTCCATAAACTGGCACGCCCCGGGCCCTGAAGTCCTTGAGCATTGCGTAAACGGCGTCTGACTTCTTACCAAGGGTTTCGATGCCGTAATCGTTGTAGAAGAGCTGCGCCTTGGGATCGGCATCATGGGCCCATCGGAAAGCCTGCTCAATCGTCTTGGTGCCCTGGTCGGCCAAACCGATGCCGGGCCGGTTGTACCAGATGGTCGAACGAAGGGCGCCGTCGTCGTTGAACGCCTCATTCACCACATCCCAGGCGTACACCTTTCCGGCATAGTGCTTCATCACCGTATCGATATGCCCTTTGAGGATTGTCGAGAGCTGGTCGGGCGTGTAGTGGCCGCCCGTCACCCACCGAGCAACCTGGCTGTGCCACATGAGCGTGTGGCCTCTGACGAGCATCTTATGGCTCTGGGCGAACTCGACCAGTTGATCGGCGGGCCCAAAATTGTAAGGATTCGGATCGGTGTCAGGCCTTGGGTGCAGAGCATCGAACTTCATTTCGTTCTCAGCCTGAAGCTGGTTGAACTCCCCGCTGAGCGTTGTAGCGTAGTCGTTTTCTTTGAGATGAACGGCATCAGCAGCAGTGCCGATGATCATTCGGTGGCGGGCGGCAGCCTCACGAAGGGTCTGCGTTTCCGCTTTTCCTACACCCGTGTTAGCAAAGCACGCCGCGATCAACGAGAGAAGTACAGCAGGGGAGAGCATCCTGGCTCCATCTTACGCCTCTGCGCCAAAATTGAGGAGTGGTCACCCCTTCGCAATCGCAAGACCTTCTCTCGACAGTGCGCCAGTCGCGTTCAAGTGGCGCGGCGCTTCGGCGCGAGGCGATGTCTTTGCTTTCCGACTTGCCCGGCTACAACTGGTCGGGGATCTACCGACTGGAGGGCGAGACGCTAGTCTTGGACGAGTATGTAGGGGCCAATACGGACCACACGCGGATCTCCGTCGGCGTCGGTGTTTGCGGGACGGCAGTGGCCCAGGACAAGAATCAGGTCGTCGACGATGTGCGCGAGCTGACGAACTACCTGGCGTGCTCGACGCAAACGCGCTCGGAGATCGTCGTGCTGATTCGGTCGGCAGCGGGGGAAGTGCTAGGGCAGATCGACATCGACGGGCACGAGGTTGGGGCGTTCGGCGGATCGGACGAGGCGATGCTGGAGGAGCTTGGGTCTTTGTTGGCCGAGCGGTGGCTCTAGCCTAAGTAGCCGCGACTTAGTTTGTGATCTCGTAATTCTCTCGACGCCGATGAGGCCTGATTGAGACCGGAGACTCATCGAATGGCTTCGCGCGACCATGAACCGGGACGCGACCACAGGGTTAAGATGAGGCTGCGTCGACCACGTTGCTCAGCAACATGGCGACGGTCATCGGACCTACGCCACCTGGAACCGGCGTGATGAAACCGGCGACTTCCTTTACCGATTCATAGTCCACGTCTCCGACATCTCCCTGCCTGCCTTCGACTCGGTTGTAGCCGCAATCGACTACCGTGGCCCCAGGCTTGATCCAGTCGCCCTTCACCAGTTCGGGGCGCCCGACGGCAGCGACGACGATGTCGGACTCCCGGCACCGCTCAGGCAGATCCTCGGTCCTCGAGTGTGCGATCGTAACGGTGCAGTGCTTCTGAAGCAGCATCAGCGCCATCGGCTTGCCCACGATCACGCTACGGCCGATCACCAACGCTCGCTTCCCTTGCAGAGGAATCTCGTGGTGCTCCAGCAGCTTCATCACGCCGAAGGGCGTGGCACAACGAAAGCCGGGGAGGTCGGCGACCAGGCGACCGAGGGACTGGGGAGTGATGCCGTCGACATCCTTTTCCGCGCCGAGAGTCATCAAAGCTTCCGACTCGTCGAGGTGACGCGGCAAGGGATGCTGGATGAGCACACCGTGGACATTGGCTTGGGCGTTGAGCCGCAGGATCATCTGCTGGATCTCGTCCTGCGTCGTATCGTTCGAGATCTCGGTGGTGGCGCACTCGATCCCCGCAGCTTCGGCCCACTTCTTCTTCATAGCCACGTATTTGAGCGATGCGGGGTCTTGGGTGGCGACCAAGACGTGGAGGCGGGGCTTGATGCTGCGGGCACGAAGCGCTTCGACACGCTCTTTGAGCTGGAGGCGGATCTGTTTGGACAGCGCAAGACCGTCTAAGAGTTGGGCGGGCACTAACCTAGACTACTCGTTTCGGATCGTCCACGTCCCGAACTTCCTGGCGGTCGCTGCTTCGGGCGAGTCTTCCGACACAACTTCCGTAACGACTTCGACCGCCTCTGGCTCGTCGGGCTGCTCAGGCTCGGGCTGTTCCACGTAGTGCTTGGGGAACCGCTCCAGGAATTTGCCAAGGACGCCGTTGACGAACTTGCCGCTCTCCACCGTCGAGAATTTTCGAGAGATTTCGATCGCCTCGTCGATGCTGACCGCCGCGGGAACGGAAGGCTCAAAGCGAAGCTCAAAGGCGGCGATCCTGAGGACGTTTCGATCCACGGCGGCAAGGCGGTTGAAGTCGTAGTCGATTACGATGTCGCTCAGAGCCGGATCAAGCTCCTGTTGGTGCTTAATCGTTCCACGCACTACACGCTGGGCATAGGCGGCCATCTCTTGGCTCAGATGGGCGGCCTCTTGGGCGTCTTCGATGGCGGTGTCAAGGTCGGTTCCCCCAACCTCGATCTCGTACAGCGCGCGGAGAGCCGCCTCCCGAGCTTTTCGTTTGGACTTTGCGGCCACCCGATCTACTCCGAAACGTCCAGGAATCGCGGGACGAATCCCGTGTCGACGTTCCCGCTGCGATACTCGGGGGTCTCAACGAGGCGGCGCAGGAAGGGGATGTTGGTTGCGACACCCGAAACCTCGAACTCGTGAAGCGCGACGGCCAGCTTCTGCACCGCGTCTTCGCGCGTTTCCCCCCGCACTATCAACTTGGCCAACAGCGGGTCGTAGTACGGCGAGACGGAGAAGCCGGCGTAGCAGTGGGTCTCCATCCGAACAGCGCGTCCGCCCGGAGCACGCCAACCGGTGATGCATCCGGTCGAAGGTGCGAAGTCGCGGTCGGGATCCTGGGAGGTCACGCGCGCCTCGATAGCGTGGCCCTTGAGCCTGATGTCTTCCTGCTGCAGAGTCAGCGGCTCGCCGGAGGCAATCTTCAGCATCAGGTGAACCAGATCCAGCCCTGTGACCTCCTCAGTAACGGGATGCTCAACCTGCAGCCTCGTGTTCATCTCCAAGAAGTAGAAGTTGTTGTCGGCGTCGAGGAGAAATTCGACGGTGCCGGCGTTCTGATAACCAACGCTCTTGGCAACTCGCACGGCCGCGTCGCCCATCTGCCGGCGAATGTCTTCCGGCAGCACCGCGCAGGGCGCCTCTTCAAGGATCTTCTGATGTCTGAGGTTCTGAATGGAGCACTCGCGCTCACCGAGGTGAATCACATGTCCGTAGGAGTCTCCGAGGATCTGGATCTCGACGTGCCGAGGATTGATTACGCACTTCTCGATGAGGATTTCGCCAGACCCGAAGCTGGCCTGCGCTTCAGCCTGGGCGGTCTTCCAGAGACTGGGAAGCTCGTCCGGACTGTCGACTCTGCGGATGCCGCGACCGCCGCCGCCAGCCACGGCTTTTAGCAGAATGGGGTAGCCGATCTCTTTAGCTTCGCTTAGCGCCTCGTTCTCATTGGCTACCGCGCCGTCGCTTCCCGGTACGACTGGACAGCCGGACAGGATGGCTGCTTTCTTCGCGCTGGCCTTGTCGCCCATCGCCTCGATAGCTTCGACGGGAGGACCAATGAACTTGACGTCCAGCGACTCGAGGGCGCTGACAAAGCTCGCGCGCTCACTGAAATAGCCATAGCCCGGGTGGACCGCCTCGGCGCCCGAGATCTCGCAAGCCATGAGAACGTTGGCCAGGTTCAAATAAGAGTCGGTATTGGAACCGGCGCCTACGCAAACCGAATGGTCCGCAAGCTTGACGTGGAGGCTCTCGCGGTCCGCCTCGCTGAAGATAGCGACGCTCTCCACACCCAACTCGCGGCATCCCCGCATGACCCGGCAGGCGATCTCCCCGCGATTGGCGATCAGAACTCGTTGAAACATTAGAAGCTTTCGTGACCTGGGTGCGGGCAAGTTACCCGTCCAGTCGTAGGGTCGTATCGATAAGGCTCGTGACCGATCGGGCACTGGTAAAAGTCGTTCCCAATTCGAGTGTCTGCGAGCGTTGCCGGCGGTTGGTCGTCGTTGGTCGTCTTGAAGATTTCGATGGCTGACCGGACCTGAGAGAGGTTGCTTCGGCACACCTCGTCCTTCGCCGCGTACTTCACGCCGCCGATTACAGTGGTTCCGAGACCGTCTTTGCGTGGGGACGGCTGATCTTTTGAGCCGAAGGCGCCGGAGCCTTTGAACATCACCACCACCAAGATCAGGATGATGGCGATCACGATGAGGCTTGCCACCAGCGTTTGCGCCGACTCTGTCCTTCTTCTCATTCGACCCTCACTTTGGCGAGCGGCTGCCCGAATTCGACGGCTTGGTCGGGACTGACCAGAACCTCCGTGACCGTTCCGCTCCACTTCGATTCCACATCGTTGGCAATACCGAGCGCGACGATCACTGCAACGAGATCGCCCTGCCGGACTGTTCCGCCGACCTCCAGCGGTGTTTCGCCCGGCCGAAAGTAGCCGACTACCGTGGAGTTGATCGTCGCAATCTTCTCTTCCGCGACGCTCTCGCCCGCCGCACTTGGCTTGGGTTTGGGCTTGGAAGGGAGCAGCTTCGCCGAAAAGCTCGCATCCGCGACCCCAACCTCCACCTCGCGAAAGCCGTTATTGCGAGCGGCCTCCAACGCGTGGCGGATCAGGTCGAGATCCAGACTCGGCATGGCTTGGAGTGTACCAGTGGCCTACGCGCCGACCGTCGTCTGCTCATCGAACCGGAGCTTGATTCCCCGCCGTTCAAGTTGAGCAACGAAATCGGTCCCGGTCATCGCGTCCTCATAACGAACGCATCCGATGCCTGCCTTCCCGGCCGCCACCTGCTGGGCATAGATCGAGAGTGAGAACCCGGTGAGCCGCTCCATGCTGGTGAATCCGGTGGTCTCGCACTGCTTGTCAAAGAGGTCGATTTGAAGGCGCGTCGGATTGCCGTTCCTCTTGCCGTCGCCCACAGCTCGCACCGCGCACTGATCCGTGTCCTGGATCTGTCCAAGGCTCTTGCCGAAGACCTTGTTAAAAACGTCTTTGGGAGCAACTTTGACGCCCTTCACGTCGATGGGTTCCTCTCCCCAAAAGCCGAAGTCTTTGAAGATCCGCATCCGCTCGCAGTGGCCCGGGAAGCGGATCGTTTTGTAGTCGTAGTTCTTCACTTTGCCCTGAAGCGAAGTGACCGAAGTTCCCGAGCCTCCGGACGTGGTGAACGCCTCCATACGACCGAGCTCGGCGATGTCGATCTCCTCGAGCTCAGCCAGGGTGTCGACGTAGGTCAGCCTGCCATCCCGAAGCACCTGCGCCCGGTAGTCGTACTCCGTGACGAGACCCTCCACGTTGAAGGTGAGTTTGTAATTGAATGGAGGCTTGGGGTGCTGCGGCAGCACTCCACAGAACAGCTTGATCGTGTCGGTCTCGTCGAGGTGCTCCAAGAGGTACAGAGCAAGGCTGTTGACCAAGCCCGGCGCAAGTCCGCAGTCTGGGACCAGCGTGACACCGGCTTTTCGAGCCTCTTCGTCGTGGGCGAGGGTCTTCCAAGTGACGTCGGTGTTTCCACCCAGGTCGCACATGCTGGTCTTGGCCGCGATAGCGACGCTTGCGATCTTGGGGTGCATCCAGTAGGGGACGCAGCTTAAAACCACGTCGACGGAAGTCAGAAAGGTTTGCAGCTCTGGGGTGTTGGTGACGTCAAGCTCGCAAGCTTCGGTGGCCGGTCGTCCGACCAGTCCATTGACCCGTTGCGAGCTTCGCTCTGCCTGTTCCAAGCTCAGGTCCGCGAGAATGATCTTGCCGGCGCCGGCGAACCTGGCAAGGTCGAAAGCCGCCGCCGTGCCCTGCATGCCGGCGCCGAGAATTGCAAAAGTGTTACTCATAGTCGCGCACGAACTCCTTTGTTCGAGTGGGAGCAATAAGTGTTCCACAGCTTCATGGCGAGCCGCTTGGCGGGCTCGCCATGAAGCTGTGAGTGTCAAGTATGCAAGTTGTGAAGAATCTTGGTTTGCCAACTTGCCAACTTGACAACTTGACGACTTCTCCTAACCCTTCATTCCCGTCGTTGCGATTCCGGACATGATGTAGCGTTGCGCGACCAGGAAAAGGATCGCCACAGGGATCATCGAGAGAACCGCGCCAGCCATGAGCAGCGGCCGATTGTCGACATAGGGTGACCGGAAGTACTCCAAGCCGAGGCTGACGGTTCGATACTTGGGGTTGTCCAAGTAAATGAGCGGCCCGAGCACGTCTTGCCACGACGCGACGAATGTGAACAGTCCGACTACGATCAAGACTGGAGTGCAGTTGGGGAAGATGATGCTGCGGTAGGTCCGCCAGGGGCTCGCGCCATCGATCTCTGCCGACTCGTCCAACTCGCGCGGAAAGCCGAGCATAAACTGCCGCATCAGGAACACGTTGAACGCTCCGGCTGTGAACTGAGGCACGATTAACGGCAAGAAGCTGTCGACCCAGCCCAGCGACTTGTAAATGGTGAAGAGGGGTATCAACGTCACCTGCGCCGGCACCATGAGGGTTGCAATGAGGATGATGAACAGCAACTCTCGGCCCTTGAAGCGTGTTCGCGCAAACCCGAACGCGACCAAGCTGCTGCTGAAGAGCTGCCCGACCACCGCCATCACCGCGATGAAGAGGCTGTTCCGCATGAATAGCAGAAAGCCGCTCGACTCGGTTCCGATCGAGGCCTCCGGACCCTTCAACGCCTTTGCGAAGTTGTCGAAATGCGCGCTGAAGTACCGAATCTCCTGATGAGGGACGTTCTTAAGGATCTGTGTGTCGCCAAGCGCCCCCTCCTGAGGCGATGCCGTGAACAGCAGCTCGTCAAAGCCGTTGTCGTTTTGCCGGACACTTTTGGCCACTACCGCGACACGCTTGCCCGAGGCTTCGTGGACGGGTACGGAATCGAGTTTGATCTCGGTCGCCTTTGGACGGACCGGCTTCACGGCCGAGTCACCAAACCAGGACACGAGTTGCGAAGGCTTTTCACCGTCCAGATGCAGGTAGTAGGCGCCATGCTTGCCTGAGCCCAGCAGGTCATCCGACCGGGCAAGCCGCAACCAGTCGGAGCCGTCCGCCTCAAACTCCCGATTGGCCGTCGAAACTGTCTTTTTGACCGTGAGCTGCTCTGCCGGATACATCGCCGGCGGCTCCAGATCGAGCCCATGGACGGACTTGAGGGCGCTGATAATCACCCAGTAGAAGGGGAACACGAACAACGTGCAGACAAGAAGCAGCGCCACGTAGATCGGGACCGTTCGAAGCCGCTTCACGCGATGTTCTCCGAGTGCACGAAACGATTAGCGAGCTTCAACTGCACGAAAGTGATGGCGAAGATGATCAGGAAGAGCACGATGGCGTAGCTGCACGCACCGCCCATCTCCAGGTTGTTGAACGCCTTGTCGTAGATGTTCACGGCGTAGAAGCGCAGCGAGTTATCCGGCGATCCGATCGACGCCGATGAATCGGTAAAGAACAAGGCTGGCGTGAAAACTTGGAAGGATCCAATGGTAGTCATGACCACCATAAAGAGGATCACGGGCGAGAGCATGGGAATGGTGATGCTGAGGAACTTCCGCGAGACCGTTGCCCCGTCCAACTCTGCCGCCTCGTAAAGCGCCGCGGGAATCTGCTTCATACCGGCGTAGTAGATAATCATCGCGCCGCCGATCCAGAACACGTTCATCAGGATCACGGAAAAGAACGCGTGGCGGGCATCCATCCAGTCGACAGGCGAGATGTGCAGCCAAGACAGGATGTAGTTCAGGACGCCGTGCTCTTTGTTAAGCATGTTCGTCCAGAGCACGGCTGTCTCCGCGCCGGTAAACAGCGCCGGAAAGTAGATGATCGCCTTGAAAAGATCCGTGCCGCGAATCTTCATCGTGAGCAGGCCAGCGGTGAACAGACCGCCGAGCAGCGAGATCGGGATCACCAGCAGCGCATACAGGAACGTCACCTTCAGGCCGATCAGAAAGTTCTTGTCGGTCGCCATCTGAAGGTAGTTCTGGAACCCAATCCAATGCGGCGAGCGGATCATATTCCAGTCCGTGAAGGAGAGCGCGACAGCCGCCAAGATGGGTCCCAAGACAAAGCAGCTGAACCCAATCAGCCAGGGCGAGATGAACCAGTAGCCGGTCTTTCCGACCTTTTCGCCTTCCAGCCCCGCAGCCTCGCTCTGCCGCGTCTTCCCTACGCCTCGAACATAGACGGCGCCCACGCCGATCAAGCCGAGCACGGCGAGGAGGGGCAAGACGAACTTGACGAGCGGAGTCGGCGGCGGCAGGTGGTCTTCGTAGATCGCCTTGGACAGATTCGCGTCCATCTCTGGCATCCGCCTCCTAACCGTCTTGGCGATGAAGTCGTTCATTGCCGCCACGTACTTCTGGTAGTCCGCCGCAGAGACCTTCCCATTCGTCTTGGGCAACGATCCCAGACGAGCGTCGTGCTCCGCCTCGATCGCTTCGTCGGTGGAGTTGAGCCAGTTGTCCCTGGCAGAGACGATAGCCGTCGCGTCAGCCGTCATGGTCGGCTCAGCGATCTTGAGGTCCTCCAAGAACGCCTCGGCGCCCGGAATGTTGTAGGAGTTGTGAATCAGGTACGGCGTGGCCGAGATCAGGCTCGGGATGCCCTTCATCCGCAGCCCCACCTCTTTTTCGCGGTCACCGCTGGTAAGGAACGCGACGAACTCCCAGGCCTCTTTTACATGCTTCGAGTGCGCATAGATGCCGGCTGAATTGACGCTGATCAGATTGTGCGGATGCGGACCCTGCGGCATCGGCGTCACCCCGAACTGGACGCCCGCGTCGCGAAGCTGCCGGAGAGCCCAAGGCCCCGTCGTGCCCATCGCGAACTTGGGGCTGATCAGAATCGTGTCGGAGTTGTTGGTGAACGCACCGGCGCTCAGAGGCGCGGCGCCAAGCGTGGTGCTGTCGGCGTACTGGTTTTGGAACAGCTCGGTGAAGCCCCTAATCAGCGCCTCGTTGTTTGCGGCAGTGCTTTTGGTGGGATTCACCGGACGGTCCACGAAGCTGCCACCGTACATGCCGCACATCGCCAAGTCCCACTCCTGACCAGCCGACATCCCGTACTGGACGATCTTGCCGTCGGCTCCTCGTAGAGTCAGCCGTTTGGAGAGCTTGAGGAACTCATCCCACGTCATCGCCTTGTCCGCGCGAGGCCATTCGGACTTTGGGATCCCACTCTCCTCGAGCCGGTCGGTCGAATAGACCATCGACCAGATCGCGATATCAGTCGGGATCGTGAACAGCTTCCCATCCCAGCTGCAGTTTTCGATCGCCTGCGGGTAGTAGTCCTTGACGGTGAAGCCGGACTGCTTCGCCAGGTCGTCCAGCGGATACAGCGCTCCACGAGCCACCCACTCCCCGAAAGAACCCGAATAGAACGCCATGACGTCGGGGGCAAGGCCCGAAGCCATCTGCGTCTGCAGCTTCGCCCAGTACTGGCCCCATGGATACACGGCAACGTCGAGCCGGACCTCCGGATGGAGCTTCACGAACTGCTGGCAGAACAGCCGTGCAGTCCCAACCTCGTCAGCTCCTCCCCAGAGGGCATAGCGGATGGTTGTTTTAGGGCCGGAGAACGAGCGGTTCTCTACGATCTCTGCCCTGGAAGAGCATGCCGAGCAGGCCGCCATCGCGAGCGTGAAAGCCTTAACAACGCCCGCGAATTTCACGTCTCCATCTTCCCACAACCCCACGAAAATATGCGGACTTGGAAGGAGACCAGGAGCGTCGGCCTCTTTGTTCGCCTTCGTTTTGGACCCAGTTTCTAAACTTCTTGCGGGGTCTTTCCGTCCCTCCTTGACATGCGCCGGGGTCCTGTTTCAATTGCCTGTCTCTTGCTTTCGGCTACCGCTTACACCCAGAACGGTGCGTCGCAGAGCCTCACTGCATTCATTCAGAAGATGCCCTGGGACGCTGCCAAGTCTGGAACCTTGATTGGGATTGAAACCGACTCCGCCTTCCCGTTCGACGACAAGGGCGCCGATCTCGACGCTTACGAACGGAAGATCGTGAAGGCTGGCAACCTCTCTGTGCTTACACTGAAGTGGGCTATCACGCTGGACGACAGCGACCTGCCGAACGCCTATCAAGCTTTGTCGGACAGCGACAAGATCCTGTTTCTCTTGTCGACGTTGAGCGATTCCGATCTGAACAAGCTGACCAGCAGAGGGATCGCGGCAGACGAGTTGCAGGGCGAACAGCGAGCGGCGCTCCTTTCTTTGCTGCCGAACCCCTTCAGCTACATTGCCGGGCAGGCAAAGAACAACGGATTTGAGAGTCAGAACGAGCCGGTCCAGCTTGGACAGGATCAACTGGGAAAAGTTCGGCTCCAATTCAATCGAGCGCTGGATGTGTCCTATGGCGCCCTGCAAGTGGCCAACGCAGGCAAGACGTTCTTCGGACTCCAGAGCCTTTACTATCGAGGTCCCGTCGGCACGCCGGTCGCCCAATCGGTTCAACCCTTCTTAGGTTTCAACGCCCCCAATCTTGTCGGAAAGGTCGTCGAAGCCTTTGAGAAGAAGTCGGATTTGAAATGGACCGATCCTCGTCTGAAAGGAAGCATCGATCTGAGCGCGACCAGCAAGCTCGGCGACCTGGTCGACGCCGTAGCCCAAGAGACTGGCATTCCTGTCATAACAGACGTCCGAATCGCTTCACTGAATGTGAAGGCCTTCGGGAGCTCCGTTGCAGCGGCGGACTTGCTTCACGGGCTCACTCTGGCCGTAGGAGGCGCCATCCGACGTGTCGGAACGCAGTACGTGCTGACATCCGATTTGGAGGGCGCCGGCTCGAAGGAGATGCGGCTCAAGCTGCGCAAGGCACTCGGCGACATACAGTTGCGGTCTCGCGTCGCCCAGTGGCGCAGCGCTGTCGCAAGGCGCGCAGTCCTCGATCGAGTCCCCTTTTCCGCTACGGACACCCTTGGAGCTCGCCAAATCCCCTCGGGAGCGTTTGCGCCGAACGGCAGCAGCATGGAAACCGGCTGGGTGCCTCTAGCCAGTCTTCCGTCCGCCATTCGATCGGCCATTCAAGCAACTGACGGCGCCCGGTCCCAGAGCACCCAAGGCGGAACGCCCATTGCCGCTCTTCAAGACAAGGTGCGGCTTACGAGCGTGCTCGGGTATCGGCTTGTGCTCCCCGACGGCATGCCGCTGGAATACCACATGTTCGAAGGCGACGTGGGTGTGGGGGGCGTTGTCAGACGGAACCCGCCGCTGCAGCTCACGGTGCCCGTCGATCCGAAGGTGCTCAAGCCCGGCAGCGGCGTCGCGATCAAATCCGATGATCCGAGCACAGTCTCCATGGAGTGCGAGCAGGTCAAGAAGTCGGGTCTCACCGAACTGTGGCTGGATTCCCAGTCTCCTGAGGCCGTCAAAGCCGCGATGGCATCCGGTCTTGCCGTGGACGTGGTGGTCCGCCCGTGGGACCTGCTGAGGGGGGAGTCTTGCCCTGATCCCGACCGGAATATCTCGGGGATGACCGGATTGGACCTCGACAAACTTCCCGAAGCACGATTCAACCCTATCAACCATCAGGTAGAGAGGTTTGGAAACTGGATCTCGCCCGACGATCCGGGTCTGGCCAACCACTTCAACCGGCTTCTTGGCCTAATCCCCGGTAAAGGCATCCATGCGGTAGTCATTCTCGAATCAGAACCGCCGGGATATGAGTCCGCAACGGCAAGACGCATGCAGCTGATGAGTCCATCCGGCATGATGATCAACGGCGCCGAGGTCTTGCCGGGCCTGCAAAACCTCGTGCCTGACCTCTTTGATCGAGGCTATAGCCTGCGCCAACGATTGGCGTTCTTGGCCAAGTACGCAATAGACCCTATCGACCTAACGGATCCAAACGTTTCTCAAATGGCGCCAAAGGCTCCCTACTTCGACGCTCAAATGATGTCCGGCGCCTTCAGCCAGTACCCCAACATCCACTTCCCGACCTTCCCTCCAAGGTCCTTGGAGTTCGACAAAGACTGGTCGAATCAGCGGTATCAGTCGCTTGATGAAAAGCTGCATGAATTTGAGTCAAAAATAGAACAAATCTGTCCAACGATTTTCGTCGAAGAGCCAAACTCGGGCAGCCGTGATTTCAACTACTCCGCGTTTCGCTTCGTTCGGCCTCCATCGGCTAGGAAGCTTGATCCCAGCACGCCGATCATGAGATTCATCACGTTCAGCCCCTTGAACACCGAGGACGAGCTTGGGAACAAGGTGTACAAACCCGAAATTCCGACCGATCAGCCATTCTTCTTCGATCTGTCCGAAATTCTTCCGGCCCAGTTCTCCAAATACTTGCACTACGTGGTGAAGGGTTAAGTATGCAAGTTGACAAGGAGAAAGCTGGACTCGCGACGTCTCTTAACAACTCACAAACTCAAGAACTCACAAACTGAACCCTCCGGGTATCTTCCAACCATGTCCGATGCGGCTCTTACCTATCGCTCCTCCGGGGTAGACGTGGACGAGGCCGCGCGAGCCATGCGGGCTGTCATGTCGGACGTCCGCGCCACTTATACCGATGGCGTCGTGGGCGGAGTCGGCGGCTTTGGCGGGCTTTTCTCAGGCCTCTTTCCCGACCTGCAGCACCCTCTCCTGGTGAGCTCCATCGACGGCGTCGGCACCAAAACGAAAGTGGCAGCAATGGTCGGCCAGTTCGGCGGGCTTGGCAAGGACATCGTCAATCATTGCGTGAACGACATCCTGTGCCAGGGCGCAAGGCCGATGTTCTTTCTCGACTATTACGGCTGCTCTCGGCTGCAAGGCTTGATGTTCGAGGAGATCTTGACTGGCATGGCTGAGGCCTGCAAAGAGATCAACGTGGCTCTTATCGGAGGAGAGACCGCGGAGATGCCCGGCGTCTACCACGAGGACGAGATCGACGTGGTCGGCGCCGTGGTGGGCGTGGTCGATGCGGAGAAGAAGCTCCCTCGCGGAAAGGTGCAGATCGGAGACGCTGTGATCGGCATCGCCAGCAACGGCCTTCACACGAACGGCTATTCGCTCGCTCGAAGGGCACTCTTCGAGTTCGGTGGGTTGAGCGTTCGGGATGAGCTAGCCGGCCTGCCCACGACTATTGGCGAGGAGCTTATCCGACCGCACAAATGCTATTTCAATACGGTCTATCCGCTGCTGCAGGAGAATGACCTCATCTATGCGGCGGCTCACATCACAGGCGGCGGACTGTACGACAACATTCCTCGCGTTCTCCCTTCGGACCGGCGAGTGATGATCGAGAAGCGATCGTGGACCCCCCAGCCGATCTTCCATCTCATCCAATCGACGGGCAACGTCAGCGACGTGGAGATGTACCGCGCCTTCAATATGGGCATCGGAATGGTGCTGCTCACCGACCGGATGATCGCCCCCGCGGTCGTTCAAAGGCTGAACGAGGCCGGCGAATCGGCTGCGATCATCGGCGAGGTCCAAGAGGGCTCGCACGACGTGCAGATCCTATAGCCGGTGCTGTAAGAGCCATCCGGCGACGTCTTGGCCCTTGTAGGCCGAGTCCCACGAGTTGTGGTCGTCCTCGGGGAAGATGGTTAGCTCGACTGGCGCGGCAAACCGCTTCATCCAGCCCGCCACAGCTTGGCTGCACTCCACCGGGACTGCACCGTCGAGTTGGCCGTGAAAGAGCCACGTCGGCGTGGTCTGAAGCTCCACGGCCGCCAGACGCGGGTCGGCCCAGCCGCAGATCGGAACGGCTGCGGCGAATTGCCACACAAGGTTGGTTGCCAGGGTAAGGGTTCCGTTGCCGCCCTGGCTGATGCCGGTGACATAGCGTCTCGACGGGTCTAGATCGTAACGGTTCTCAACGTCCTGCAAAATCGCATTCACCATTGGTCGGTAGCTCGGCCAAAGCACGCCTGCTTCCGCTTTTTGAGGAAAGATGACGACGAACGGCCACTTCTCAGGGCCTTCTTGAATCGCGGAGCCAAGTCCCACATGGATCTGAGCCTCATTGTCCGTTCCCGACTCTCCCATGCCGTGAAGGAACAGAATCGCCGGCGCGGGCTTCTCGATGGAGTCGGGAGCGTAAACCTGGTACCCACGCTGGGACCCGCCCCAATCGACGGAGTAGCTCACAAAAGGCATGCCGACAGAATACGGTGAAGAGATCCGTAGCCGCAGGATGGCGCGCTGTCACTCACCACGCATCTCGGTTCGAAGCAGAATGCGCCATTTGGGAGTCCGCGGACGTGTCCGCGTCTTTTATCTCGCCGGAGGAGGGGCCCTTCAATCACGGTCTTACGTAGCGATGACAGGCGCCACCTCCGGCGGCAATTGAAGACGCGCACACGTGCGCGGACTCCCAAGTCAGGCTATCAATCTTCCAATCCATGGACTCGCCTCCGCCTTGTAGAACGGTATGGCGATTCTGTGCGCGTGAGCTTCTGCGCCGACTTCAACTTAGTTGGGAGTCCGCGGACGTGTCCGCGTCTCTTATCTCGCCGGAGGCGGAGCCCTTCAATCACGGTCTTACGTAGCGATGACAGGCGCCGCCTCCGGCGGCAATTGAAGACGCGCACATGTGCGCGGACTCCCAAATGGCTTCACCCCTTGTCCACTACGGACAAAGTGATTGTCTGCGTGGGAGCATTGAGTTCAAGGTTACGGGAGCGCCCGTCTTAATGAAATGCTCAATGCGACCGAAAACCATGTCGCGGTTACGGATATCTGCCCGGCTTCATAATAAGGCGGCTTATGTCTCGGATCTTGGAGAAGCTGCCGGTTGGCGAGCGGGTGGGGCTGGCGTTTTCGGGGGGGCTCGATACCTCCGTCGCTGTGGCGTGGATGCGCGAGAAGGGAGCGATCCCTTACTGCTACACCGGACTGCTTGGCCAGTACGACGAGTCAGACGTCGAAGGCGTGCCCGCACGCGCGATGGAGTACGGCGCCGAGAAGGCGCGACTCGTCGATTGCCGCGAGCAGATGGTCCACGAAGGGCTCGCGGCGCTGCAATGCGGCGCGTTCCATATCTCCAGCGCCGGCAAAACCTACTTCAACACGACGCCGATCGGCCGCGCGGTGACCGGGACGCTGCTAGTTGGGGCGATGGCCGAGGACGGCGTCTCGATTTGGGGCGACGGCAGCACTTACAAGGGCAACGACATCGAGCGATTCTACCGGTACGGGCTGCTCAAGAACCCTGATCTGCGCATCTACAAGCCGTGGCTGGACCAGGACTTTGTGAACGAGTTGGGAGGCCGCAAGGAGATGAGCGAGTGGCTGCAGGTTCGCGATCTTCCCTACAGGGCTTCGGTCGAGAAGGCGTATTCGACGGATGCGAACATTTGGGGCGCGACCCACGAGGCGAAGGACTTGGAGTCGCTTGCGAATGGGATGCGGCTCGTCGAGCCGATCATGTGCGCCAAGTTCTGGGACAAGAACGTTAAGATCGAAGCGGAAGAGGTCACCGTCGAATTCAAGAACGGCTGGCCTGTGGCTTTGAACGGCGAGTCGTTCGGGAGCCAGGTCGATCTGGTTCTCAAGGCGAACGAGATCGGGGGACGGCATGGACTGGGGTGCAGCGACCAGATCGAAAACCGGATCATCGAGGCGAAAAGCCGAGGCATCTATGAAGCGCCCGGAATGGCGCTGTTCTTCATCGCCTACGAGCGGCTGATCAACGCGATCCACAACGAAAGCACGATCGACATCTATCGTGCGGAGGGACGACGACTTGGGCGCCTGATGTATGAGGGGCGGTGGTTCGACCCCCAATCGATCATGCTGCGGGACATGTTGCAGCGATGGGTCTCGAACCTGGTGAGCGGCGAAGTCAAGCTAGAGCTGAGGCGCGGCGACGACTACACGATCCTGGAGACGAAAGGTCCGGCTCTCTCATACCATCCAGAGAAGCTGAGCATGGAAAGCGGCGAATCGGAGTTTAGCCCGGCCGATCGAATTGGTCAGCTTGCGATGCGAAACTTAGACATTCAAGACACGCGCGCCAAGCTGCTGGACTACGCGGACCGGCACGTCTTGGAAGATGTTCAGATTCCGTCGCTGGGTCCTGTCACGCCGGGTTGATCTGCAGCCGATATAATTCGAAGCGTCATGGCACTCAAAGTCGTCGGCGCGGGGTTGGGCCGAACTGGAACGTTCTCGTTGAAATTAGGCCTGGAGCAGCTTCTCGGCGGCACCTGCTACCACATGTACGAGGTGTTTCAGAAGCCTGCCCACATTCCTGTCTGGCAGGACGCGGCCGACGGTAAGCCCGTCGACTGGAACTCGCTCATGACGGGCTACACGGCGGCTGTCGACTGGCCCGCAAGCGCGTACTGGCTGCCTCTCGCTGAGGCAAATCCTGACGCGGTGATCGTGTTCTCGCGACGAGACCCTGAAGCGTGGTGGGAAAGTGCGAGCGAGACGATCTTCAAGGGCATCGGTCAGTTGAAAGACCGGCCCGACGACAACGGCTGGTTCCGAATGGTGAGCACCATGATGGCGAACCACTTCACCACCGACCTCACGAACAAAGACGCGGCGATCACAGCCTTTAAGAAGCACGAAGAGAACGTCATGAGCACGGCTCCCAAAGAGAGGCTGGTGGTTTGGGAGGCCAAAGAGGGCTGGGAGCCACTCTGCAAGGCTCTCGACCTACCCATCCCGGACCAGCCGTTCCCGAGAGCGAACACGAAGGAGGAGTTCATCGCGAGGATCGCGAATGGCCCTCCCGCTGCTCACGATTAGTTGCCGGTTTCGTCTACGTCCTGGTGTTCTTGAGTGCGCCGGACATCCTCCAGTGCGTGTGCGAGTTCCTCCGAAGAGAACTTGCACACACAACGGCTGCCCTCATCCGGATCGAACTCGAGGCGCGTTCGCTTTCCCTCCCGTTGAAGCTTGCATGAGCCGCCAAAGGCGGAGAGTGAAAGGGAGTCGCCGTTCAAGACGCGCTCCACCTCCTCCGTGTCAGCCCAAAACCGAATCGCCGTGCCGTCCTTGACAAACAACAAAGTACGCGCACCATGTCCGCTGACGGACACATGAATCCCTTCATCGCATAGCAAGTGCTCGTTCACGCCTGGTTGGACTTTAATAGACACGGCGAAGTTCCCAGGTTCCAGACTTAAGAACAGGCAAGTATTACTTTTGAGCCTTCCATGGCTGGTGGCTGGTCAACGCCAATCGCCATTTCCCGTCGCGGCGTACGTAAACCGAGCTGATGGTGGCCCGATAGGGTTCGTCCATTCCGTCCTGGCTCCCTTCGCCGTGGTAGGCAAGAGACACGCAGTCAGGCGTGAGCTCCTGTACGTGAACGTCCTGCATTTTGACGTTCTTCCACGGTTTGGCTTGCGAAGACATCTTGACCGCGCCGGCCTTGTCGATGAATCCCATCGGCTCGATCACGTTCAGACCGTCGTCGTCGAAATTCTCCTTGAAGAAGTCGGCATCGTTGCCATGCTCCCAGAAGCCTTTCTCCAAATTCAAGATCGTGTCTTTCTTGCTCTCCATGACTGATAGCGACTCACAGGCGGAACAAAGATGTTCCTGGGCCCGAGAGGCTTCGAGCGGTACCCTTTACGGCATGAACGTGCGCGACCTGCGCAAGAAATATCTGGAGTTCTTCGAGTCGAAGGGGCATATGCACTTCCCTTCGGGCTCCTTGATTCCGTACGACGTGACCGGCCGCTTGGACGAGTCGCTGCTGTTCAACGGCGCCGGCATGATCCAGTTCAAGCCGTACTTCCGCGGCACGGCCCAGCCGGAGAACAAGCTTCTCACGACTGCTCAGAAGTGTGTGCGGACCGGGGACATCGAGGAAGTCGGCGACGACACCCATCTCACCTTCTTCGAGATGATGGGCAACTTCTCGTTCGGCGGCTACTTCAAGGAGCAGGCGGTCGCGTACTCCTGGGAGTTTCTCACGACACCGGCTGGGCTAAACCTCGATGCCAAGAAGCTCGCGTTTACAATTTACGAGGACGACGACGAAACCTACGGGTACTGGTCAAGAATTTTGACCTCGGCCGGGCTCGATCCAGCCACCCGAATCTTTCGGCTGGACGAAGAGACGAACTACTGGCCGGCGGGCTCGTTCACGAAGGGCCCCCCAGGCCCGTGCGGCCCGAACTCGGAGATGTTCTACTGGACGGCTGGAGATCCTCCAACCGGACCCTACTCGCGCGAAGACTTCCTGCGGGACGATTCCGCCGGAAATTGGGTCGAGATCTGGAACGACGTTTTCATCACCTACGAGTGGCAGGGAAAGCTCAAGAACGCCGGCCGGCCCGCGGAGGGCTACATCAAGGAGGGGATGCCGGAGCTCCCTTTCAGGTCGATCGACACCGGCATGGGTCTGGAGCGGACCGCCATGGTCCTGGGCGGCTTCAAGTCGGTGTACGACCTGGATGTGTTTGCCCCTATCTTGAACCGCATCCGCTCCCTCTCGCCAGACGGTCCCGGGTCTGAACAACGGGTCTTGGCCGAACGCGTGATCGCCGACCATATCCGAACCTCCTCCTTCTGCATCGCCGACGGAGTCTTTCCCAGCAATAACGGCCGAGGCTACGTGCTGCGGAGGCTCATCCGGCGCGCAGTATTGAAAGGGCAGCGGGTACTCGGGCTCAACAAACCGTTCTTCGCAGAGGTTTTCCAGGGAGTTGTGGAGGCGATGGGCGACTTCTACACGGAGCTTGGCGACCGGCGTGAGACAATCGAGGAGACTCTCCGAAACGAGGAGGCCCAGTTCCGCCGCACGCTTTCCGCCGGCACTTCCCTGCTGGAGCAAGAGCTCTCAGGACTTGGCTCCGGCGACGTTCTTGCAGGCGACATCGCGTTTCGGCTCTACGACACCTATGGCTTTCCGTTGGAAGTCACGCAGGAGATCGCCCAAGAGAGCGGGATCGCCGTCGACCTTGATGGATATGAGAGCGCATTGAAGGAGGCTCAAGAAAGGTCCCGCTCCGGACAAGAAAGAGACTCCGTCTATGGCGCACTCTCAATCGAGGAAGAACTGGCGACCGAGGACGCCCCTGCCACCACAAAGTTCCTCGGCTACGCCGACTGCGTCGGCTCCGGAACGATCGTAAGAGTTCGTCCCGACGGACCGGCCCGGTGGAAGATCGCTTTAGACAGAACACCCTTCTATGCCGAATCGGGCGGTCAGATCGGCGATCAAGGCACGCTGTTTGGGACTGGAATCGAGCTCAAGGTTTCGGACACCACCAAGTCCGGCGGCACGTTCTGGCATCAGGTGGAATGGCCGGGCGATCCCAACGAGCTGATCGGTGTGAAGGTAACCGCCCAGGTGGATGAAAGCCGTCGCAATCGCATCCGCCGCAACCACACGGCCACGCACTTGCTGCACGCGGCTCTGCGGCAAACCCTGGGAGGTCACGTAGCGCAGGCCGGCTCGTACGTGGGGCCGGACGGGCTTCGATTCGACTTCACCCACGGCAAGGGGATGTCGCCTGAAGAGGTGGCACGCGTGGAGCGGATGGTCAACGAGCAGGCGCTGGCGAACACACCCGTCGTGACCTACGTGGACATTCCCATCGCCGAAGCGAGAGCGAAAGGCGCGATGGCGCTGTTCGGCGAGAAGTACGGCGACAAGGTTCGAATGGTCGAGGTTGGCGACTTCTCTCGTGAGCTATGCGGCGGCGTCCACGTGTCGTCGACCGGCGAGCTGGGACTATTCAAGATCCAATCCGAGAGCAGCGCCGCGAGCGGTATCCGCCGTGTGGAGGCAATTACAGGTGAGGCAGCTTACGAGTGGGTGCTCGACGAAACTTCGCGACTGAAGGAAGCGGCGGGACTTCTGAAGGCGACGCCGAAAGAGCTGGTTTCCGCTGTGGGCAAGACGCTGGAGCAACTTCGCGAAGAGAAGCGCAAGCGCGAGAAGGCCGAAGTCGCGGCACTCCGCGGAACTGGCAAAGCGGAGGGCTCGGAGTCCGACACGACCGAAATCAACGGCCTGCCCGTTTGGGTGAAGAACTTCGGCGAAGTCGACCCGAAGATCGCGGCCTCGGAGCTTGACAACGCCGCTGCCGGCAAACCGCTCTTCCTTGGCCTGGTGGCCGTTACGTCTGACGGAAAGGTCAACCTATTCGCGAAGGCCGGCGCCGAAGCGATCAAGAAGGGCGCCCATGCCGGCAACTTGGTTCGCGAGGTTGCGAAGCTTGTCGGCGGAGGCGGAGGCGGACGTCCGGACTTCGCCACCGCAGGCGGACGAGAACCCAGCAAGGTCGCGCATGCGATCGAACAAGTGCCTGAGATCGTGCGGCAGATGACTGCCTAACTGTGCGTCAGGTCAGGGCGGGACCCGTGATGGGTTGCCCGCCCAGAGTCCTGACCCAATTGGTCGCTACGTCCTTGGTCTTGGCCCTCGAGTGAAGCGACTTCGTCCTGTGGCCTGTCGCCAAGCCAGTAGCGCCTTTGCGGTCGCAAAGGAAGGAAAGGAGTTCCTCGGTGTAGCTGGAGATCTGCTCGGAAACTGGGGCTGATTGCACCGCGGCGATGACTTGTCGATAGCCGGATTCCGGGTCGGAACTCCTCGCGAGGAGGATTTGACGCGCCAACTGAACGAGGGAAGCGAGTTTCATGTGGCCCAATGACGCGGCGTCTGCCGAAATCCGGTCGAGACTGGCTTGAGCTTCGGTCTCGAATCCATACCCGGCTTGAAACAGGGCCAAGCTGGCTGTCAGATGGTGCTGCTCCATCGGCGAACCGGCGATCTGGATCGCCTTCTCGAACAGATCGGATCCCCGTTTTGGATCGCCCCAGTGGAAGTTCAAGGTTCCCTTGAGGCGGAGGGCGTTAACCCGGTGCGCCGGTACGCCCGACCGGTCCGCGATCTCGTCCGCCAGCGCCGATACGGACTGGGCGCCCTTCAAGCGACCCATCCTTGAACAGGCTCTGCCCAGTTCCAGACAGATCTTGGATAGCAAGTCATCGTCTCGCGTTTCCAAACCCAATCGAAGCGCCGTTTTGAGGTGCTGCCTGCACTCCTCGAGATCATCCAGGACCGTTCCCCACCAGTACTCGGCCCAGGCATCTTTCGATTCCGTGGAAGCCTGCACGAGCAGTCGTTCCAAGTCGCGAAACGGCAGACCCTCCGCCTGGTGAGGCGCGATCCGCAGCAAATTGAAGAACGTGCCGGGATCATGGGCGGCGTTCCACTCCAAGATCTGGAGCCAAGCCCTCAGTACACCGCTCTCCTTCGATGAATTTTCAGAGAGGAGGTCGTCGCGGCGCACGTCGTCGAAATAATCGCCCTCATGCCCCGGCATGAAGACGCCCGAGCCAGGCAGGACCTCCAATTCGAAACGATCGGCGAACCTGCAGTGGCTCCTCGAAGCCTCGATAGCTTCTGCCCCGATCACCTTGCGGCAAAGCGCCAGCGCCTGCCGAAGCGATGACTTCTGATTCGGGTGGGCCTTGCCGGGCCAAAGGATCGCGGCGAGATCATCCCTTAAGATTCCGAACTCGCGGTGCTGGGACAAAATGGCGAAGAGAGCGTCGACCATGCCGTTCTGAAATCGAACGGACTCACCTTCTGGGGAGCAAAGGCTGAAGGAACCGTGTAGCCTAACCGTCCACACCCCTCCACCGAGAGTACGGGGCGGAAGCTCTTTGTTGGTAATCGCGATAGGCTGCCCCACTACAGATTCAAGTTTACGATAGTTTGCACTCCATCTCCAAAGTGGAGCTAATGCAAAACCTGCGCGTGAATCGCGTTGCTCCAGGCACACTTTTGGCGAAGATCTTCTTCCTTGCCGCAGCCGCGCTTCTTTTCATAGTCATCCTTGTGGGCTGTGGAGGATCGGGAGCCTCGAGTTCGGCTCCGTGGCCGACGTTTGTCGATGGAAGCGTGTCCGATACAGACCGGGAGGCAGCCTTTACGGCTTTGGAATCTTTGTTCCAGAACGTTCATGGGCAGAAGGACGCCGCCAGCCAGATCGTCGCGAAGATGAAGACGATGAAACAGTTCGCTCGCGTTGAGGTAAGCAAGAGCGGCGACGCAGTCGGATGGTTTACCGATGGCCAAATGTGCGCGTGCCTCACCTCCGACCCCGATGAGGGAGCGCAACCATCCGCTGCCCGGCCAACCATCGCCAACCAGGCTAGACCCGCGGACCTTCCTGCTGCTCCAACGGCTTACTTGATGAATGCCTTTGAACCTGCGCGCCCGGACGCTACAGGAGCTATTGCCGGGCCCCTTACGGCGCATGGCTACAACGTCGTGATGCTTTCCGGTCTCGTAAACGACTACAAGCAAATTACGAACGCCGGCCTCTTGTTCATTCATGCACACGGCGTCATCTCGCAGGACAAGAACAATTTCGAGCGGTTTTGGTATTCCACCTCAGAGTCGCCGACCGTTCAAAAGAACAAAGTCGATTACCAGGCCTATTGGAACAAGGGAACCATTGCCACGGGAATAGCCGACGAGGTGCAGGCCGATGGCTCGGTGAAAACCGTCCGCAAGTATTGCGTCAGCGACCAGTTTCTTCACGATTCGGGGATGTCGTTCGCGAAGAATGCCATCTGGCTCTCTCAGGCTTGCTCGTCATACAACCCCTACATCTTGAAGGCGGCACTGGATCCGACGTCGGGGTTCCCTGGTGTGGCCGTTTACGGTGGCTGGACTCTGCCAGAGCGCTCGGCTGAATCCACCGCGACAACCTCTTTTATGTTCGACCGCTTGCTGGGCCTCAATCAGGTGGCGCCGGTCGATCCGGATAATCCTCCGCCTACGGACTTCACCAAGCTGACGAGCCTGCTGGCCGACAACACGCGCCCAGTGGGTGGACTGCCTTACGATGTTTCCGTCACGAAGGACGGCCAATCGATGTACCGGCTCTCAACTGGGGCGGACACCAATGTCCCCACGATCATCCCGGTGATCACGGGAACGGACGTCGATGCGACCGCCGAGACCTTGACCCTCTCGGGCATGTTCGGCGCCCCTGAAGGATCGGTCACGATCGGTGGGACTCCTCTCGCGGTCCACACTTGGAGGGAGACGAGTATCGTCGTCGACAAGCCCTCCGATCCTTCCGGCAAGCTGGTGGTTCGTTCGCTAGGCGGATCGAGCTCATCGGGCTACTTGCTGAGCAACCCGTACGACTACACGGCTTTAACGCTCTCCATCTCCCCTCCCGGTGGCTCCATGGATCAGACGGAGAAGAAGACCTTTAGCGTGTCGGCGACAACCGGAACAATTCCAGACGGCGCAACCTATCGATGGAGCCTCACCGGAAAGGGCAAACTGTCTGGCGGGAATCCCGTCGTCACAAGCACCAACAGCATCACCTACACCGCGCCTTCGGCAAACTCGACGGACGTCCTCAAAGTCGAGGTGCTCAACTCTTCCAAGTCGGTCGCGGGAAGCGCTACAACCACGATCGCGGTCGGGGATCTCCGGTTCGGATACACCGTGTCGGGAGATGTCTCCGGCGAAAACATTCCTCCGCTTTCCGATGGAACTTTCAGCGAGCCCTTCTACCTCTCGCTTCATGTGGCAGCGTCCGGTTCGGATGGCGCTCTGGCGGAGTTCGTGAATACGGACACCTCGTTGACATTTCAGCTCGTGGCGACCTTATCTTCCGGCGGAAGATTCAGCACGGGCCAGACATTTTCGTACGGGTCGAACAAAGTCGGAACGTTCCACTTCCTGCCCGGCAAGGACCACTCGAACTACATCTTCCTGGCTTCCAGTGGCAGCATGCAGATCACCAAGGTGAAAGATAACGGCGACGGGACCTTCACGATCGGTTTTTCGGCAACGGCGACAGACTTCAAGGGATGCACCATCGCGGGAGGCGGTTCGTTCAGCTTCCACTACACCTATGACACAGTCAACTAAAATGCCTTCATAACAGCCTCTTAACCGCAAAGTCGCAACTCCGAAAGGGGCCGGTATTCTTCCGGCATGCTTGCGACTCTCGCGCTCGCCGTCCTGACGGCGCAAGGCCAGACTTCCCGGATTGGAATCAATCCTCCTAAGCTCGTCGTCCTCATCTCGATCGACCAGTTTCGGGGTGACTATGTCGAGCGGTACGCACCCTACTTCCTTCCGGCCAAGTCGGGCGGCAAGCTTGGCGGGTTTAGGTATTTGATGGACACCGGGGCGCATTTTCGCAACGCGATTCACAACCACATCCCAACCGCCACCGGCCCCGGACACGCAACCCTGATGTCGGGCTCCGAGCCAGCGTACGACGGCATCGTGAGCAACGAATGGTTCGATCGTGCAACTGGAAAGACCGTGTACTGCGTGGACGACAAGACGGTTCAGACGGTAGGCGGGACGAGTGGACCGATGAGCCCACGGAACCTGCTCGTGACCACCGTCGGGGACGAGCTCAAGATGGCTACCAACGGCCGCTCCAAAGTCGTCGGAGTGGCCATCAAAGACCGCGCAGCGATTCTCATGGCCGGCCACGCTGCGGACGATGTCATTTGGCTCGACTACGGGACAGGGAAATGGGTCACCAGCACTTGGTACGCGCCGAGCGGCCAACTGCCGGCGTGGGTGCAAAGCCTTGACGACGAGAAGAACATCGACAAACTGGCCGGCAAGGTCTGGGAGCCCCTGCTTCCCGATGACGACTATGCCATTACCCGGCGCGCGCCGGCCGAAAAGCCCAGCGAGAACGGCAAGCCGTTTTCGCACCGGATGCAGGCCACGCCCGGCCCCAAACTGTACGGCAGCTTTCCGAACTCCAGCTTTGGCAACGACATCACGTTCCAGGCGGCGGAAAGAGCCGTGGACGCCGATAAGCTCGGCCAGCACGACGTGCCAGACGTGTTGGTCATCAACCTGTCTTCAAACGACTATGTCGGCCACCAGTACGGGCCGAACAGCCCCGAGGTGATGGACATGACCGTGCGGACCGACCGCCAAATCAGTGAGTTCATCAATCACCTGCAGGCCGCTGTGCCTGGCGGTATGGACAACGTCGCGATGGTTGTGACTGCCGACCATGGAGTCGTGCCGATCCCCAAAGAGGCGAACGACGTGTACAAGACGGGAGCTATGGCAGGCGTCGGAGACGAAGCCGTCGCCGCGGTTAAGAAGGCTCTGGCAGCCAAGTTCGGGGAAGGCGATTGGGTTCTCGGAGATGGCATTTACGAGCAGAACCTCTATCTCAACCGCGACTTGGCAGCGAAGAAGGATCTCCACATGTCCGATCTCGAAGACGCGGCCGCCGATGCCGCGGAAACCGTGCCGGGAATCTTCGCCGCTTTCACACGAACCGAGATCATGCACAACGAGATTCCGAACTACCCTTGGAAGGATCGAGTACTGAACGGCTTCAACCGAAAGCTTGGAGGCGACGTGCTCGTCTTGGAAGGCCCTGGAAACCTGGGAGGGGGCGGCACTGGAACCGGCCATGGCACAGTGTGGGACTACGACGCCCATGCGCCCATCTTCGTTCATGCGCGGGGCATCAAGCCTGGCAACTACTTGAAGAGGGTCTACACTTCCGGAATCGCCCCGACCCTCTGCAGATTGCTCGGGATCGAGGTACCCACAGGCAATGTCGGAGTGCCGCTCGTCGACTCATTGGAGAAGTAGGTTAAGAACGCCGCCAATGGTCTCATAACCTAGAACTAACGGCTTCTTGAGTGAGTCTGTAAAGATAAGCCCTGACCAAAACCGGGGTGAACAGACAAACCATCCGAAGCGAGTGCCGCGCCGCGTTACGCTCTCCCCTAGCGGCCGGCACTCTTTCTTTGATTAACTTCGGGATCCCCTTATCGGCAGTTAGTATACATGATCTTTTGCGATGTCAAGCGCAAATTTTCATCTTTTTTGCCCGTGAGCTACCTGTGGCCCGTCTCCGCCGCGAAGCAGATTGCCTAATGCAAGACGCTGAATCTGCTGTTCTGCCTCACGATCTTTAGACCTCCCTTCGAGAAGCGCTTAGAGTCCCAGAGGCCTCGGCTATTCTTTATTCATGCGTTTTGCTACGAAGGCGATCCGGGTGGGCCAGGACCCCGATCCCAAGTTTCGTGCCGTCATTCCGCCTCTCTATCAATCGGCTACCTTCGCCTGGGAGGACCTCGACCACATTCCTCCCGTCGACTACACCCGATGCGCCAATCCGAACCGCCTCGCCCTCGAAGAGGTCGTTGCAGCGCTGGAAGGCGGCAAGCACTGTACGCTCTTCGCAAGCGGAATGGCCGCCATCGTGGCGGCCTTTTCTCTTTTGAAGCAGGGCGACCACCTGTTGATGGCCGGCGACATCTATGGGGGCACGTTCCGAGTCGGTGAGAAGCTGCTCCCCCGGCAAGGTATTTCGGTGAGCGAGTTCTGCGCGCACGAGCCTCTCAGCATCTCGGACGCCGTTCAGCCCAACAGTAAGCTGCTCATCTTCGAAACGCCGACCAATCCGAACCTTCGGGTGAGCGACATCGCCGCCGTGGTGGCCGTCGCCAAGAAGCACGGTTTGATCGTAGTTTTCGACAACACCTTCGCCTCCCCGGCTCTTCAGAATCCTCTCGAGCTCGGTGTCGATATCGTCGTCCACAGCACGACCAAGTACATCAGCGGCCACTCGGACGTGATCGGCGGAGCGCTTGTGACGAACGACGATGAGATCCACACCGCCGTCTTCGAGTGGAACAAAGCCGTCGGCGCCGTGCCTTCTCCCTTCGACTGCTGGCTCTCCCTGCGCGGCGTGAAGACGCTGTCCTGCCGCATGGAGCGCCACTGCAAGAACGCACAGGCCGTAGCGGAGTACTTGGCCGCGCACCCGAAGGTTTCCAAGGTCCACTATCCCGGCTTGCCAAGCCACCCCGACCATGCGACAGCCAAGAAGCAAATGAAAGGCTTTGGAGGCATGCTCGCGTTCGAGGTCACGGGTGGGACCGAGGCGGCGAGGAAGATTTGCGAGTCGACCGAAGTGTTTCTCTTGGCCGAGTCATTGGGAGGGGTCGAGTCGCTCATCGGCTACCCGCCGCTCATGTCTCACGCGACAATGACCGAGGAGCAGCGGGTCCTAAAAGGAATCCCTCCGACGCTGATCCGGGCGTCGATCGGAATCGAGGACGCGCAGGATCTAATCGACGATTTGGATCAAGCGTTGGCAAAGATCTAGCTTGAAGGTTTCTTAACCACCGAGACGCCGAGGGCACGGAGTTTCACAAAGGATCGGGCGGCCGTTCTTTGTGAAGCCTTGTGCCTTCCTGTCTTGGTGATGTTGCCGTTTGAGGGGAGAAATTGCGATCCGGACCGCAAGGGTGGGATAATGAATTTGAACCTCGTGGATTCTCATTCATTCGAAGGTCACCTCCTCCAAGAACCGGAAATGGTGTTTCGCACCATGGCCGACAGCGCGCCCGTGCTCATGTGGATGAGCGATTCCCAAATGCGGTGCACCTTCTTCAATGAAGGCTGGCTGCGATTCACGGGGCGGACCACGGAGCAGGAGATGGGCAGCGGGTGGCACGAAGGAATCCATGCGGACGACCGCGCCGACTGCCTCAACGTCTTCTCGTCGCACTTCGGCTTGCGGGAGCCGTTCGAAGTTGAGTTCCGTCTGAGGCGGCTTGACGGAGAGTATCGCTGGATTCTCAATCGCGGCGTGCCTTACAACCTGCTCGGGACGTTCGCCGGGTATATCGGCGCCGGCATCGACGTCACAGAGCGGCGCGAGCACCAGGAAAGGCTTCAGGAGAAAGACTCGGAGCTGACGCGACTCAACGCCGAGCTGGAGTCGAAGGTTCAGGAGCGGACGGCAGCCCTGATGGCGAAGAACGAAGATTTGGAGGCCTTCAGTTACTCCGTCGCCCACGACCTTCGCGGGCCGATCCGAGGCATCGTCAGCAATATCCGTGTTGCCATCGAGGACTCACAGGGTGCGATCGAGCCCGAACTGGTACAGAACCTTGAGAAGGCCCACGCCGCCGCCCTGCACCTCGGAGCCGTCGTCGACGACCTGCTCCAGTTCTCTCGGACAGGCACACAAGGAATGGAGCTCAGCCGGTTCGACCTCTCCGAGATGTTCGAGGACGAGTTTCAGCGGGCGCTTCAGGAGGCGGGCAACATCTCCGCCGAATGCAAGATTCAGAACAATGTGGTCGTCCA
>DASZPA010000328.1:0-6565 GCA_035550555.1 Fimbriimonas sp. | reverse complement strand
CACCAGCCGCGACATCTGCTTGGTAGCGATGGTCAAGCGTTCCAGCTTCTCGCGAACCAAGGGGTTCTTGCCAGGTTGGAGCTCCTCCAAAATCATGGTCGAGTTCACGGAGATGCCTCGAATGTGCATCCGCATGTCGTGGGCGACCGAGTAGCAGAAGGTCTCGAGTTGCGCCGTGCGGTCCAAGACTCTTCGCTCCAACAGCTCGTTCAACTCTTGGATCTGCCGTTCCTGCTCCACACGGCCGGAGATGTCGTGGCAGAAGACGCTGAGACCTTCTCGGGACGGGAAACACCGAACCTCGATGTGCTTCTCAATCCTGGGGAGGAAGGTCTCCAGAGCCTGCGGCTTGCCTGACTGCATCGCGGCATGACAGGTGACTTCAAGCTCGGAACCCGCCACATTTGGAAAGGCCTCCAAGAACCTGCGGCCAATCACCTTGGCCGGCTCGAGTCCGAAGAACTGCGCCGCCATCTCGTTGAAATGGGAAATCCGCCACTTTCCGTCCATGGCAAAGAACGCATCCCCCACGCTATCGATCATGTCGGTGAGCTTTCGCCGGTTGTGGTGGACTTCATTCGCAATAAGGCTCGCAGCAAGAACCATGACTGCCAAGACCGTGATGGCGGCAATGACTGCCTGCCTCAGATGGGCAGTCGTCTCTCGCTCCTCAACCTTGCGAGTATCCAGGAGCTGCCCTTCCGCATTCTTCATTTCCGCGCTCTTCAACCGGACTCGGGCCATCAAGGAGGCGCCATAACCCTGGTTCAGGTACAGGCGCGCCGCTTCGACGCCGTCGCTTTTTCGAACGTCGATGCCCTTCTGTAAGGAGGCGACCCTGGATTGAATGAGACGTTCCAGGTCTTTGGCGCGAGCCAATTGGGCATCCTTGTCCTTGACCATTCCATGAAGAGCTTGCGCACGATTCGAGCTCCTTTGTGCGGCTATCTCGTAATGAGATAGGTAGGAGTCCTTCCCCGTTAACAAGTAACCGCGCTGGTACGACTCGGCTTCTGCCAGATCTGCCAGGATTAGGTCTGAAGTGTCGATGACCTGATAGCTGTGAGCCACCCACCAAGTTCGATTCTCGAGCCGAACGATCGAGTCAATGACCGAGGCGAGCACGAACACGCCGCCTGCGACGACCAGCACGATGAGCGCTGCCGACATGAAGGCTCTCCCCACATGCCTCTTCACTGTCTGCAAGTCTACACCCGCAAGAACAAGACACCAGCACGAAAGAATAGTAACAACCGACGCTCTAATGAGACTTGGTGTACAGTAAGTCGGTCCTGATAAGCGCCACCTAGATCAAAGAAGCAAGGCCAGTAAGGCCGTAAAGCGGAAGTGCAATGCTTTCTTCAAGGCTAACGTTCTTAGAGTTTGGGTAGGATCGCTGATCGAGACGAGGGCGGGGCAGGGAGGCTTGCGGTGGCCCACGTTTTGCTAGGAGGATTAATTGCGTATGGAGCGTGCCGAGGGACCGATTGTGCTGGTGGTCGAGGACAATGCCGACGATGAGGCGCTTTCTTGCCGCGCCATTAGGCAGCAGTTGCCGAGTGTTCAGATCGCCGTCGCCAGGGATGGACAAATCGCCGTGGAATGCACGTCCGGGGTTTTGAGCATCGCGGACGAGGAGGTCCAAGCGGTTCCCGACCTGGTTCTGCTGGATCTGAAGCTCCCCAAGGTCACCGGACTGGACGTTCTGCGAGCGATTCGAAAGAGTCCCTCCATGGAGCTGGTGCCGGTTGTCGTCTTCTCCTCGTCAGACCAGAGGCAAGAGGTCAATCGCGCTTACGCTCTTGGAGCCAACTCGTATGTGCGGAAGCCCACAGCGTACGACGAGTATCTGGCCACCGTCCGCGGTGTGACGCACTACTGGTTCCAGGTCTCCGATCTACCGGATAGCCCGGCAGCGTCAGCCTAGCTTCTGATGCAAACCCAGCGTCTCGGCCCAGAGATCGCCCTTCTCGGAAAGGCGATCCAAAGCAGTGAGGACAGTGAACTCGGTTGGGTCGATTCTTTCCAGTTCACTCCACAACAAGGGCATGGAGACTCCTGCGCCAAGGGCTGCGCGGGGTGAATAGGGAGCGGCCATCGTCTTACCCCGGACGTTCTGATTCACGTCGATGAAGACCCCGTCGGGGCGCTTCTTCGTGTTCCATTCAAGTGTGATCTTTGTGCCAAGTTTGGCGGCCGCCTGCTTTCCGATCGCCATTGCTGCGGCGCGAACTTGATCATATGTGTAGTCGCGGGAGATCGGGAGATATAGGTGCAGGCCGCTCTTCCCAGAGCTCTTGGGAAAGCATTTGAGTCCCACGCTCTTGAGCAGGTCGCGGAGCACGAAAGCGGTCTCTGCCAGCCGTTCCCACTCTGCCTTCTTCCAGCCGGTAGCCTTACCACCAAAGTGGGGATCAAGGTCGAGCACGAGATAATCCGGACGGTTCAGGACTGAGTCCTCGAGCGATTCCAGGGAGGTTCCAAAGTCGATGTCCGACTCTGGCGCCCCGTCCTCCGGATCCACCCGGGAGTCCCACGGGTTGATTTCGAGCACGGCCATCTGCCCCATCCAAAGAAGCGTGGCTAGGTTGTTGCACATGACGAAGTCTCTTGGTCCTTCGTTGGATTCGCTATGGATCGTCGCCACGTCCACGAACTCGGGCCGTCCCTTGTCGAAGTGCTTCTGGAAGAACCGCTCGCCTTGGATTCCCTCGGGACACCGCACAAAGGAGACGGGCCTGTTTTTGAGATACTTCAGCAGCGTTTCGCTGACGGCAGAGTAGTAGTGGATAAGGTCACCCTTGGTGACTCCTGGCCAAAGCTCCTTGTCCAAGCTGCTGAAACGGATCTTGTGACCTTCGACCTCGGCAGTTAACTCGCCTTTTGCGCCCTTGAAATTCACGCTGGGTCCTCGCTTTGGTGCTGGGTTGTCGACGGGAACATCTGGCCGGACCCTCAGAAAGATTGGAAACCGAAGCTTCTGGTCCCGAGTCAAGCCCATAAACCGAACCTCGACGACGAGCTCCGGCCGCACCCATTTGACGTGCTTGATCGGCAGCGGTTCCACAAAGGGGGACTTGTCCGCCTTCAACTTGACCAGCTGATCCTTGACCTCGTCGAGCTTCTTGTCGTCGAACCCGCCGCCGCACTTACCGACGAACTCCAGGCCGCGCTCGGTCATCCTGCCCAAGGTCAAAGCTCCAAACGTCGACTCCCTGGAGCCGTCACCGACCGTGTAGCCGCCGACCACGAACTCCTCGCTGTGATATTTCTTCAGCTTCACCCAGTTCGCCGATCTAACGCCCGATTCGTAGGAGCTGTCGAGCCGCTTGCCGACCACGCCCTCGAACCCCATCTGGGTGGCCGCCTCGTAGAGCGCTTCGCCATCTTCGGGGTACACGTCCAGAACCCGCAGATTGTTTCCTTTGGGCGCGAGGCGCGCCAACTCCTTCCGACGTTCCTGTAATGGCAGCTTTCGCAGATCTTTACCTTCGCAGAAGAGGAGATCGAAAAGGCACAGCTCTCCGTTCCTCACCATGCCGGCTTGAAATGGCTGGATTAACGCCTGGAAGTTAGGCAATCCGTTTTCGTCGAACGTCACAACCTCACCGTCGAACACCGTATCCTGCAGATTCAGGGCTCTCAGTTGGGGCAGCAAGATGGGAAACCGGGAGGACACCTCGTTCCCGTTCCGCGTAATCATCCGGATGTTGTCGCCATTCACATAAGTGAGCAGCCTCACACCATCAAGCTTCAGCTCGAAGGACCACTTGGGGTTCGAGAACGGCTTTTCAGCCTCCGTTAGCAGCATCGGCAACATGTCCGGCAGCCTGCTGACATTGGAAGGCGTCTTGGTGGCGACGCTGCCGTGCTTGGCGTCCGCCACGCCGCCGATCCGGTGTCCGGTCAATACGGAATGGTCTTGTGCCAGAACATCGGACTCCGATGCGAACTCGTCGTCGCGCTTGATCAGAAGCCACTGGTTGCCCCGCGTGTGGATCAGCACCCATCCGCCGCGCAGCTTCTCGCCTTCCAAGACAAACTCCAACATGCCCCGCTCGAGCTGCGTCTTAAGCTCTTTCTCCTGAGACTCCCGACCGAGAGGCGCCTTATCGGTGTGGTAGATCCCCCGATCCCAGACAATCACTTCCCCACCGCCGTACTCTCCCTGAGGGATCATCCCCTCGAAGCCGCCGTAGGCCAAGGGATGGTCTTCGACGTGGACGGCCAGACGCTTATCGGCATGATTGAGAGATGGCCCCTTAGGCACTGCCCACGAGACGAGCACTCCACCCAGCTCCAGACGGAAGTCGTAGTGGAGCCGCGTGGCAGCGTGTTTTTGGACTACGAATGTGAGCTCGCCTGGGCTCTCTTGAACCTGTGGCCCCGGCTCGGGAGTCACGCCGAAGTGTCGCTTCTTCGCGTACTCCTTTAGCATGGCTAACTACTCTTGCGTCGCGCGTCCTTCGCTGCTTCCACCGATGCTCGAAGAGCTTCCATAAGGTCGATAACCTTTGCCGGCTCGGCTTCGGGAGCGGGTTGGGCCTGATGACCTTCCGCCTTCTCCTCGATCTTCATTTTCAGGGCTTCGCGGAACTCGTCGTGGTACTCATCCGGCTTGAACTCGTCGGCCAGAAGGTCAATTAGGCTTTCGGCCATTTTCAGCTGCTTCTCATCCACGTCCGACTTCTTAACGTCAAGCTCGGCCGGCTTCCGAATCTCGTCGGGCCAGTGAAGAAGCTCCAAGATCAGTGCGTCCTCCGTCACTCTGATGAGGCAAAGAGTCTCTCGGTTTCGCAGTGCCACCTTTCCCAGCGCCGCCACACCCTTGTCTGTCAACGCTCTCATGAGCAGAGCCAGCGGCTTCTTGCCCATCTCCCGGGGCTGGATGTAGTAGGGCCTATCGAAATAGAGTGGATCGATCTCTCCGACCTTCACGAACGCCGTTACCTCGATGACGTGTTTGCTCGGGATCGGAAGGTTCTCCAGGTCTTCATCGGTGATGACCACGTAGTTGCCTTTCGAGACTTCGTAGCCGCGCTCGATCTCGTCGGCTGTCAGCACCTTTTCATGGACAGGACAGGTCTTCTGGTACTTGACCCTCGCGCCACAGCCCTTGTGCAACTGATTGAAATGGACCTCTTTTTCCTCGGTCGCCGTAAAAAGGCCGACCGGGATGGTCACCATCCCAAAAGTGATCGCACCGTCCCAAACTGGTCTACTTGCCACTCAAATATCTCCTACGGCAACCCACAGGGCTGCAATGATGCAGACTTCTGACGCCACCCCGCAGTTTCCTCACGTTCATCGCTTGCAGAAATCGTGCCTGGTTGCTCTAACCACATCTTTGGTCAGACTACTATCACTTCTTACGGTCGAAAATTGCAAGATTGGCTCCGACATGGAACCACAACATTGTTCAAAAACACAACCCTGGACATTAGTATTCAGGATGCAACTAACGCGGATCGTCGGGTTCGCCCTTATGGGTTTGGTGCGCGACTCTTTCAAAGGTCGTTGACGCTGTTTGCTTTCGATTGCCTGCCTACATGTAGTCAGCGTCGGCGTCTGGATTCCGAGTTTTCGGGTCTTTTCACTCATCTGCCACATCGAAATGCGACTTCGACGTGGTCAGACTTCCAAAAAATGCTCAGAGTCCCTACAGGGACGTGGGGTCGAGCGACTTCGATGGGATGTTCGGAACCTGATTGTCGTGCCCGCCTCCGTTGGGCCGCTGGTAGTGGATGGTTCCATCTTCCGCGTCCTCCACCGATTGAAGAGAGAAGAGCAGCGTCCCATTAGAAGTGACATGAGGCCAATCCTTGAACTGTCCGCCGCTGTCGGCCTCGACCTTCTCCGTCCCATTCGAGGTGTCGACCGACAAGATCGACTGCGAACCGCCAGCAGCTTGGGCGCCGACATACACCTTGGAACCATCTGGCGCAATGGTTGGGACGTACTCGTCGACGTTGGCCGTGTGGGTGATCTGCGTCGCATTGGATCCATCCGCATCGCAAATCCAGAGTTCGCTATTGCCCGTGCGACCCGAACAGAAGAGGATCTGCCCGCCACTGGTAAAGCAGGGGTCGTAACCTTCATCCGTGGTGATCTGTTCAAGATTCGATCCGTCCGAATCCATCGTCCAAAGGGTCTGGAGCCCGCCCGAAGTTCTGGCGAAAGCGATTTTGTGGGATGAGGGGTCGATCGTGGCAAGTTCGTCGGTGTCTGTACCGGTCGTAAGCTGCACGACGTTATGGCCGTCAGGATCCATTGAAAAGATATGAGCGCCACCTCCGCCTCGCGTCGATGAGAACACGACTTTGTTCCATCCGGGAGTGGTTGCCGCGTTGTAGTCCTCACCTGGGTCGTTCGTGAGATTCGTGACCAGTTGGGTCGACTTGTCCCACTGATAGATCTCCTCGTTCCCATCCTTTGTCGAGGTGAAGAAGATGAAATTCGGCAAGCCGTTGTTGGACGAGGCACCGTGATGACTCGGTGCGTAACACACCACTGTAAGAGGCACAAGCCACAGCCACCAAGGTCGAATCGTAGATCGCTTCATTGC
>DASZPA010000327.1:0-2053 GCA_035550555.1 Fimbriimonas sp. | reverse complement strand
GAAGATCAGGCTCGAAACGATGCGCATCGGGGAAGAACCTCCTGACGGAATTCCCCGGAAGGCTTACGCCGGACTTCCTTCTATTCTTAGGTGGCGGAGGCTATTGATCAAGTCGATTCCGGACACCACGTTCGCTTTGGGTGGGCAGCTCGATTGTAGGTGGATTTTTTCGTACAACAGAGGCCTCCGATGGGTTCGATCGGATTCTGTGATCGTCTGTTCACGGAGGGCTCCTATGTCTCGATTTTCATTGACCCCCGAGCAGTCCGAATTGGCCGAGCGGATCTTTCAGACTCTTCGCCGTGTTACCGACGCCGAACTTCGGGATCTGGCCGAGATGCTTGCCTCCAAACCGGATCGTCAGCTTCTGGGACAGACGGAGTTCGAGGTTAGAGATGCCGTCCATAAGATCGGAGCCAAGGCCTTCGAGACCGCTCTGGACGAGCGGAAAAAAGGGGGTACCAAGGTTCGTCGATGAGCTGTCCGCATTGCCAGGAGTCGGCCCGGTTCGTCGGGTATCGTGAGAAGACGGTGGAGAGTCTGGTCGGGACGTTTCCTTTGAAGCGGGCTTATTACCACTGTCGGTCGTGCAGCCACGGGAGAGTGCCCTGGGACGAGACTCTGGGACTGTCGCGGCAAGCATTGACGCCTGGGGCGAGTGAGGTGGTTTGCCTCGTCGGCGCGATCACCAGTTTCGCCGAAGGTGCCGACATGGTGCTTCAGAAGGTGGGCGGCCTGCAGGTTTCGGAATCGACCGTCCAACGCACCAGCGAGGCGGTGGGCCATGACATTGGCCAACGGCTCGACGCCGGTGAAACTTTTGGAGCCAGCACGCCTTGGTCTTGGCATAAGGATGCCGAGGGCAAGACCTGCGCTTACGTCTCGATCGATCTGACCGGCTTGGGAATGCAAGGTCCCCACGGCGCAGCGGCCGCGGGCCGAATGGCTGCGGTGGGAATGATCTACAACCCGGTACCTGATGATCCAGCCCAGTGGTCCTGGCGCCGAGCCCAAGGGGGTGCGCCGCGGTTTCAGGCGCGTTACGTGGCCGGGTTGGATGGGCAAGCCTCGCTTGCCGAACCGTTGCGAAAGCAAGCCGCACAAGTCGGTATGGATCAGGCGCAGCGGTGGATCGCGTTGAGCGATGGCGGATCGGGCTTGGAAGACCTGTTGCAGGAGAACTTCGGCCGTGTTGAAGCCGTGATCCTGGACTTCTACCACGTCACGGAGTACTTGGGCAACATGGGGCGAGCACTGTACCCCCGTGATGAAGAGGCTCGAGAGCAGTGGCTCGAGCAGTGGTGTCATCGACTGAAACACGAGGGTGGTGAGGTGGTTTTGGAGGCACTGCGCACGCTGCCCACTGACGGCTGCGAAGGCTTGCGGAAAGTTCACAGTGAGGTGGTGACGTACTTTAAAAATAATGCTCATCGCATGAACTATCCAAATTACCTGGCCAAAGGCTGGGCGATCGGCTCTGGACCGGTCGAAGCAGCCTGCAAAACGGTCGTTGGCAAGCGCATGAAAGGTGGGGGCATGCGTTGGGGTGGAGACGGAGCCGATCAAATGTGCCACCTGCGTGCGCTCTTCAACAGCGGAGAAAAACAATGGGATGCCTACTGGCATCCGGACCCAAACTGAACGGATGCTCTACCTACAGAAGAGCTGCCCACCCTTAATCCGGGGCTCCATCGCGAGCGGCTGGTGCGGCCAGGGAGAGCAGGAAGTTTTCGAGCTGTTTACGATCGCGCCCTGAGCGCTGCGCGTACCGCTGAGCGGCCGCCGAACCCTGACCACCGTGCAAGCGGATGGCCTGGTCGATCGTCTGCGCGCGGCCGTCGTGCAGGTAGGGAGCCGAGTCGCGCAGGCCCCAGAGGGGCGGCGTTCGCCATTCCTGGAGCCTGGCCCCTATCTCAGGGCGCCGGCCGGCTTCGGCACGCGGGCCCGCGGGAGCGGCCGCACGTTCGACTTCGCGGGCTGCGAATAGTCCGTAGAACCCGGTGTCGGCCAGTTCCGGACTCATCTCGTGAAGCAGGAGGTCGCTATACAGGCC
>DASZPA010000326.1:0-4682 GCA_035550555.1 Fimbriimonas sp. | reverse complement strand
GAGCCCACCCCGTACTACCTGGACAACAAGCTGTATGTCCGCCTGGGTAATTCCGCGGAGGAGCTGACCGGCCGAGACCTCCAAGACTGGCTCGAGAGGCGCCGGCAGCAGTTTGGGTCCGGTTAGCCGGAGCGGCGCCCTCTGATCGTCCTCTCGCATCTGTGGGTTGGCGTAGATTCAGTCGCGCTCACCCTCTTTCCTTGACTTTGAGAGTTGGCGCGAGGACAAATCATCATGTCCCTATCCCCCGTCTTCGAGGCAGCTTCGCAATCGATTGGAGCGCACTAGGATCCTGGACCGCGCCCGTCCTGGGGTTACGCCGGCTTCGCCGCTCCACCCCAGGCTGCATATGAGTCGCACCTTTGGCGCTGCAGGAACCTCTCCGCACTACACTGATGAGAGATGTGGGTAAGGACAAACTACGGCAAAGCCGAATCCGTCATGATGCAGATGGCTGGGACGGGGGCGCTGAAGTTTCGGCAGGCCATTCGGTGAGGTCCAGCGGAGATTGGTTCCATCAGGCCGCCTCCGAAGCCGGGGACGTTGAACCTGCCCACCTCGGTTTGAGTGGTCACGTCCATCACTTGGCACTGGGCCGGGTTCCAGCTGATAAACGCCACCTCCTTCGTTCCGCTGAGCGAGCCGACGACGCGGTTCTCGGCGGGGATGACCGGAAGCGGGCCCAGGTAGTTCGCATTTCCATCGAAGTAGTCTCCGCCTGCCCCAACGACGAAGCCGCCCTGATAGGCCACCGTCGGCGCCGCGCCGCGGTTGCTCGACACGATGTTGGTGAGTCCCGTGGAATCGATGGACGCGATGTGGTAGTTCCCGCCGAAGTTGAAGCCGACGACCTTGGTTCCGTCGGTGCTGAGCGCTTCCATGTTGCCGATCGACCCGTGGTTGGGACGGGGGGTCGGGCCGTCCATCACATAGGTGGTTTGATCGAGGTTTAGAACGAAACTGTCGCTTGTTCCGGGCAGGCCAAAGATGCCCGTCGGATTCGAGCTGTCTGGGCAGGCAATGGTCTCCTTCACCGCGTATGTTCCAGCGTCGAGCACCCGAACCTTGTGGTCATCGCAAGCGAGCAGCACATTGGTCTTGTCTCCGCTCATCGAGACCCACAGCACGGACGCCGGCAGGTTGACCTTCGTTTGGACCTCTCCAGTCGATGCGTTCACCGGATCGAGAGTCTGACCCCCGTACAGCGGAGCGACGAGGACCGTGTCGTTCACGGGATCGTACGTCAGGTCGCGAGCGCCGTCGTTGACCACCACGCTCCTCGTGACGACCGACACGGTGACGGCTTCACTGGTGACTCCATCCACGGCAACGGAGACGGTTGCGTTGCCGTCGGCCACACCGGTGGCGTTTCCATCGGGGGTCACCGTCAGGTTGGAATTGCCGTTGGTTACACTCCAAACCAGCGAGCCCGGCGACAGGGCGAGCACTGCGTTGTTCTTGTCGAACACCGTGGCGGTGAGCTGCTGTGTGACGGACATCGGCACGGTTTGGTTGGGATCGATCACCACCGATCCGACGGTTCCGGTGAAGCCGACCGCACCCAAGGGCGTTCCGTCCTGCTTGGTGAAGGTGCCGTCCTTTTTGAGCGTGACATCCACCGAAAAGGTAGCTACGGCCGTTCCCGCCTCGCCGGCCTGGGGATAGAAGGTTCCGGACAGCGTGTAGTTGCCGGTCGGCGCCGCCGATGAGCCCTTATAGGTCTCGGAATGCGCGGCGAGATTGGTGGACCGGTCTCCCGCAAACGCGAAGTCGGCCTGAGCGCCGATGGGGTCGTGCAGCAGGAACGAGACGGAGAGAGCCGAAGAAGGAGCCGCGATATTCCTGCTCCGCTGCGGCCAATCGACCGTCGCCGAAGGAAGAACGGCCCGCGGCTTGGAAGATCCGCCTCCACCGCCTCCGCATGACGCCAAACAGACTGCCGCCAAAAACAAGAACAGCACCGATCGAAGACAACTCGACTTCATGTCAATCTCCCGCTTCCGCCAAATAAGGATGTAGGTAATCCCAGAAAACTGCCAAAGCAAGTATATGCCCACTCGCCAGTACGACTCCCATCCAAAGGCTCGCAACCTTGCCGCTATTTTACAAACGGCGCCAAAAGCCGAACGTAGGCGGCCTGATAGTAGATGGCGGGCTCGCTGAGCTCCCAACTGCTTTCTGGCCAGTTTAGATTGAAGTCGGCATAGGCTTTGGCCCTGGGCTGTTTGCGGATCCATTCGATCGAGGGCTTGCCCGCAGCGGCCTTGCCGCTGAAGCTCTGATTCGGTCCGCCGACTACGTACCCAGGTGGGGGGTTTTCGGAGAACGGCGTGCCCGCGCCGTATCGGGCGTGATAGATCGTTTGCAGCGAGTGTTCTGCGCCGTATTTGCCCATGTTGGTGAGATAGACCACGCTGAGCGGGTTCACTCCGTGGAACGAGTGGAGCATGTCGGCAGCTCGCTGGCGAAGGCGCGCCTTGGTAGCCGCGTCGACATCCGCGTGATCGGCGGCGAGCAGCGCGACCACTCCCCAGTTCGCCCGCACCGTATTGCTTCCCCAGTGGTAGTTCGTCGGCTCCATCCAGGCGCGGTAGAGGTCGGCGTCCGCGGGCGGCGCAAAGTGGGCGTCCGTGGCGGATCGGGTGAGCTGATCCTTGATGCGGCGGCAGACGTCAGGATCGGCGCCAGGAACCGACAAGTAGTCCACCAGAGATTCGGAAGAACCTGCTTCATAGGGACTCCAGATCGCATCGGATAACTGCCTTGAGGCTCCAACCTTCTTGATAATCGACTGCTGATATTTGGCGTCGCCGGTAAGTGCAAAGAGGTGGATGGCGGCATAGGCCTCCATCCGGTCCTGCTCCTCGGCCGAGCGGTTGGCGATGCCGCTCTTGATCTCGCCGGTATCGAGATTGTAGGTGGCGGGTGGGATTGGTACCAGTTCCAAGCCAGAATGGCCCGCTGTTTGAGATCCGCGGCGAACCGCTTCCAAACCGGGAACTTCCCGTAGACACGAGCCGCATGCGCGAAGTTGGCGCAGGTGAAGATGGTCGAGCCCGAGTCCTTGGGGCCGTAGTATCGAGGGCGCAGGTCTTTGCTGAGCGGAATGACGCCCGCGTAGTCGATGTTGCCTTCCTTGATGGGCAGCGCTCCGTCCGGAAACTGCGAACGGATCAGCCAATCGAGCTGATACTTGATCTCGTCCAACAGGTCCGGAAGCCCGTTGCCGGACTCGGGAATGCCGAAGTCGTCGGTAAAAGCCCTGGGGTTGGCGGTGTAGGCATAGAGCAGCGGATGGATGACGTCGCCGTTGAACGGCGGATACTTATCGGTGTCGCCCGCATCCATCCAGCCGCCCGACATATCGCGATCCTGGGACCTGTCGCTTTTGGCGTTCACATAGCGCATCTGCTTGTCTTGCAGGAAGTCCGCGTCGTCCACCCATGGGCCCTGCGCGTATTTGCTCTCGATCGGCATCGCCTCGCGCTGGTAGTAGAACATGCGCGCGGCAGCGGTCAGCACCGGCTTGAACACGCCCGCGCCGATTCGAAAAACGGGAGACCGCTTTTCAGTGGAGGGATCATAGACGTAGTACTGGCCGGGCGCTCTCAAGGAAGAGAAATCGAACCACCAGCCTTTGTCGCCGGAGTCCTCGTGCACGGCGCCGTCTTTCCACGGCTCGGAAGGTCCCGAGAAAACGGTCTTGCCTGAGCACGTGCGGACTTCTAGCTTAGCGCCGGGTGTGTAGTGATCGAACGCGTTGTATCCCTTCACCGGATCGGAGATGACAGCCACCTTGGCCGCATCCGGCAGATAGCCGAACTGGTCCACGCAGAGGCGGCTCGTCACCTCGGGCAGCCCGGAGATCGTGACTCCCGAGAGCGGCTTCACGGAGTAAGCGGGATACTGGGACTGACTCTGGGCAAGCGACAGCGCGACAGGGGCGAGGAGCATTGTCTGGTTCTACCTTGGACCTCCAGACCCGGGTCTGCATGCCATTGAGAGGCTGTTCTTCATAATCAGTTCCGTGGCGCCAGGTGGACGTAGAAACCAGCAAGGCCTCACCCAGCGTCAGGTTGAAACGTGCTCCGCCTTTTGGGAGCTCATCGGTGGCTCAGAGGTTTGTGAACTGGACGTTTCTTTGGCTTACGGAGCCGGAAGCCTCACCCGGTTCGTCGCTGAACGAAATCGAGTGATCTTGGGTAGCGACGTATTGCCAGGCGCTGGCATGGATGCCAGGTCGCGAATGTCGATGCAGTCGTGCCTTGCCCACGAGCTTGCCCATGCTGAACGACATAGGCTCTCAATCCGGCGTCCCTTCGAATTGCCTGATTACTATTTAGAGGAGGCCGAAGCTAGTATTCATGCATCGTTTGTTCTCGTCTTAGAGAATAGCCAGCGTAGGATACTTATTGAAGATGCGCGCGACCAATTGGATGCCTGGTTAAACATAACATGAAGCTAGCTTTGGAAGTCGAGACGACAGGTGTCGCAGTCATCAGCGAATGCGACCTGAAGCTGCCGGGGTGCAAGGCCGTTTCTCCAGCGCCGGTCACGGTCGTGAACGTGAGTTCCTCTCACGATCAGTTCGTTGTTTGCAAGGCATGCTTGGAGACAATGATCAGAGAGGGTGAATGGCTTGTAAGACATGCCCGGATTGTTCCCGCTCCAGACTTTCTCCT
>DASZPA010000325.1:0-25523 GCA_035550555.1 Fimbriimonas sp. | reverse complement strand
GGGCTGCCGGAGAGCTGGGATTGGATCCAGCTTCCCTTCCAATCGCCTTCTTCCATCAGGCCCATCTCCCACCACGCGGGCGCTGATTTAAAGGAGTTGCCGTCTTCGTCCCACAGTTCAACCGTCCACTGGCAGCGCTGTCCGCTCCCCAGCTTCGGACCTCCATAGCGGATCGATTGCGCATCCGACTCGACGCGTCCGGAATCCCAAAGCCCTTCAACGCTGACGCGGTACGCCGTTTGGCGAGCGCCTACCCGCTCGCTTGCAAGTCGCCAGCCTAGCCGCGGGTTCGGAGCATCGATTCCGAGCGGGTTTAGGGCGAGCTCGCAACGTAGGTCGGCCACTTCGTCGTTCATGTCGGTCTAGTCTCACACAATAGAGTCCTTGCATGCTGATCGATACGCACTGTCATCTGAACGACCCGTCAGCCTTTCCAGACGCCGCCGCGGAGATCGCAGCGGCGAAGGCGAAGGGAGTCGACAGGATCATCGTGGTGGGAGTGAAACCCGACGAGTGGGCCGAAACGGTTCGCCTGGCAGAGTCTCACGAGGAGCTCTTCTGCATCCTGGGCTGGCACCCCAATTACACGGCGGATTACTCGCCCGATCGGTTGCGGGAATTGGAGACGCTCCTGCAACGGCCCAAGGCCCTTGCACTCGGGGAAATCGGTCTCGACTATCACTGGGACTACTCTCCGCCCGAGGTTCAAAGGCGAGCCCTTCTCGATCAGCTCGGGCTCGCTCAGAAGCTGGAGATGCCTGTGGTCTTTCATGCGCGGGAGGCTTACTCGGACCTTCTGGATGTGCTGGAGGCGCGTCCGAAGCGTCCGTACCTGCTCCACTGCTTCGCAGGCAGTCAGCAGGACGCGCAGAGAGCCGCGGAGCTTGGATGCTATTTCGGAGTGGACGGCCCCGTTACTTACAAAAAGGCAGAGGACCTACGGCAAATCCTCAGGAGGCTTCCTCCGGATCGTCTGGTGGTAGAGACGGACGCGCCGTATCTCACGCCCGTCCCCTATCGCGGCAAACCGAACCGTCCCGCCTACATTCCCGAGATCGTCGCCGGGTTGGCCGCAGCCCTGGGAATCTCTCCCGAGGAGTGCGCGTCGGTGACGACGATCAATGCCAAGAGGTTCTTCGGAAGCAGCCTCTGAACTTTGCGTGGAGAGCCACGAGACTTGCGCCATTCAGGCAAAAATCGCTGATTAACTCGTTAATGTTGTAAATCAAGGGGTGTAGCTTCGGGTCACGATCCACCGAGTATTTATTTCTGTGGACCTCCGAACGATCGAGCTGAAGATAGCCCGTGGCGAGAACTTGCCGGTTCTGCCCCAGGCGGCGCACGCCGCGCTTCGAGCAGCCGAGGATTCGGGTTCCTCGACACGCGAAATCGAACGCCTCATCGAGCAAGATCCGGCCCTAACTGCAAAAGTACTGCGAGTAGTAAACTCCCCCATCTACGCGATCAGCAATGTCACGTCCGTGGGAAGGGCTCTCGCCATCTTGGGTCTCAACCGGACTCGGAGCGTGATTCTCGCGGTCTCCTTTCAGAATCTGACCGCCGAGCGGTACGAGTCGCAAGGATTCAACATGCTGGCCTACTGGCGGCACAGTCTGGCCGTGGCCAACGCCGCCAAGATCATCGCGGCGATCGTGGCTCCCTTTCTTTCCGAAGAGATCTATTGCATGGGGATGCTGCACGACATCGGGCTGATCGTTATGGCGAAGTTTTGTCCAGGCGAGCTCGACGCCGTCATTCGGTTGGCACAGTGCGCTCGAGTCCCACTCTTCCAGGCCGAACCGAAGATTATTCCATTCACCCACGCTCAGCTCGGTGGGATCCTCGCCGAGAAATGGTGTCTTGGACCGAAGGTCAAAGAGGCCATTGAGGGACATCACAACGCTGAAAGCCCCCAAAAGGGCAGCCCCGCCGCCATCCTTCTGCTCGCCGACGTTCTGGCCCATCAGGCCGGCTTCACCAACCAGGCGCCGGAAGTGGAGTACGAGCTGACCGAACAGATGCTCGACGCGGTGAACCTTTCCGCGGAGCAGACGACGGTCATCAAGGACGTGATGTGTGCCGAAGTGGAAAAGATCGAGCGCGTGCTCGCCGTCGCCCCTCGGCGCGCGGCCTGACCCCAACTTCCTTTTGTTTTGCTTTTCCTGAGATTGTCATGCTCGTCGAATCCATAAGCGCTCTCGTCGGCGCCACCCAAGACGCTCTTGAAAGGATGCTGGGGCGCTCCTCCGTGCGAGGACCGATCGGCACGGTTCAAGGCGACGGCTTCACGACTCACCAAATCAACGTGGTCTGCAGCTTCAGCGGGCGGCTGTCGGGTCAGGTGATTTTTGGAATGTCGCTCGGCACCGCGGACCGGATCGCCTCGTCCTTGACGGGAGAGCAGATCGTGACGTTTGACGCCACGGCGTCCGAGATGATCATGGCGCTGTGCAAGGAGATCCTCGGCAGACTGACCCACGCAATGTCCGAGAGCGGCGTCTGTCTGGAACTCGCGACGCCCAGGATGATTAGAGGCACGCGCGTGAACATGCGGTGCAAGGGTGGAACGTGTATCGTGATTCCCTTTACCGTCGATGAGGGCGAGCTGTGCGCCACGATCTCGCTCGACGAAGCCGCCTAGTCTGCAGCCGCTGAGAATCACTAACGAAACAGGGCGTTGGAGTCCATGCCTGAGGGCCCTCTCCTCATTGTCTCCCCGGATTGGGCGCGTCTCAGGCATTCCAAGCTCAAACTTACCGTTGTCGTTTTCAACGTTTTCTAAGGCAATTGCGGTCGTCCCGCCCTTCAAACACCGCTAAACTAGAGGCGATATGAGTCAGGTTGTCACTCGCCGACATTTCATTGCCGCAACTGCCGGAGCCGCTGCCTGGGCCGCCTTGCCCGGAGCTCTGAGGGCCCAAGCGAGGCCCAAAGGCATTATCCTCGGCTCGGGCGAGCACACGTACGAGTGCATCCACGACTGGCTTGTGCCGCCCTCGAACATCACATGGGGCGACACTCACGGCTTGGCCGTCGACTCCCAGCACCGGATCTACGTCAGCCATACGGTGAACCCATCGAGCATCAGCTCCGATGCGATCGTGGTCTTCGATCCGCACGGGAAATTCATCACCTCATGGGGCTCTGAGTTCAAGGGCGGCGGACACGGACTGGATATTCGAAAGGAAGACGGAGAGGAGTTCCTTTACCACTGCGACATCGCACACCGGCACGTGGTGAAGACCACCCTGAAAGGCGACGTTGTGTGGCGAAAGGGCGTGCCGATGGAATCCGGGGTCTATCCGAGCGAAGACAAGTGGTGTCCGACGAACGTGGCGTTCCTTCCCGATGGCGACCTGTTCGTAAGCGACGGATACGGAAGCAGCTACATCCACCGCTACTCGATCAACGGCGATTACAAAGGGGTTGTGGTCAAGCCCGGGAAGGAAGCAGGCTTTGTGAACTGCCCTCATGGCCTATGGGTTGACACTCGGTCCCACACACCCAAGCTGGTCGTCGCAGACAGGAGCAACCACCGTCTGCAGGAGTTCACACTCGACGGCAAGCACCTTGGATTTGTGACGGAAGGAATGCGCCAACCTTGTCACATCCACTACAACCATGGATTGGCTCTCGTGCCGGATCTTGACAGCATCGTCAACATTCTCGGTCCGGACAACAAAGTGGTCGCGGCGCTGGGGGACGGCGCAGGCGAAGGGGAGCTGCGGGATGCGCCAAGAGAGAAGTTCATCCCTGGCAAGTTCGTCCATCCACATGCGGCGATCTGGATTAACAAACGCGATATCGTCGTGGTCGAGTGGGTGCCGATCGGCCGCGTCACGTTGCTTCGACGGGTGTCGTAGGAGGAGTGATGGGCAAGGGCGCCTCGGCGAAGTCCTGGGTGAAAGTGGGCATGGTGGTCGGAGCGGCCACGCCTTTCGCTTTTCTTTCGGCTAACCAGAACAGCTCCGTGCCTCAAGTCAGTTTTGGCCGCCAGGTGGCGCCGGTCTTCAAGGCTCACTGTATCTCGTGCCATTCGGGCAAATCGGCAGCCGGGAAGCTCGATCTTTCGACGGCGACCGGCATGAAGAAGGGAGGCGTGAGCGGCGCCCTTTTCAAAGCCGGCGACCCCAAGGACTCGTTGCTGATGAAGCGACTCATGGGGATCGGCGGTGCGTCGATGCCGATGGGAATGCCTCCTTTGAGCCATGAGGACCTGGCGATGGTTCGCCAGTGGATCGAAGGCGGCGCCAAGTTCGATTCGGAGACCGCCATGAAGCACTGGGCTTACGTCGCGCCGGTCATGCCCAAAGTTCCGAATCTGAACTCCTCGTGGGTCCGCAACCCGATCGACGCATTCGTCCTCGCGAAGCTCAAAAAGGAAGGTTTGCGGCCCTCGCCCGAGGCCTCGAAAGAGACGTTGATCCGGCGGCTTTCGCTGGACTTAATCGGCCTGCCTCCAACACCTGCTGAAGTGTCCGACTTCGTCCACGACAAGAGTCCAAACGCCTATGAGAAAGTCGTTGACCGGCTTTTGGCCTCGCCTCACTACGGCGAGCGGCAGGCTCGGGAGTGGCTGGATCTGGCACGGTATGCCGACACCGACGGCTATGAGAAGGACCTGAACCGTACGGCTTGGGAGTATCGCGACTGGGTGATCAACGCCTACAACCGGAACATGCCATACGACCAGTTCACCGTTGAGCAGATCGCCGGCGACCTGATGCCGAACTCGACGCTCCAAGACAAGGTGGCGACTGGCTTCGAGCGGAACACGATGCAGAACCTGGAGGGCGGCGTCAACCAGGAAGAGGCCCACTTCGCTGTGGTGGAGGACCGCGCCGAGACCACAGCCACCGTTTGGCTGGGCACCACTCTGATGTGCGCCCGCTGCCACGACCACAAGTACGATCCCTTCACACAGAAGGACTACTACAAGATGGTCGCCTTCTACAACAACTCGGTGGTGCTGCCCGAGGGTCCGAAAGATATCGGCGAGGAGAAGTGGCTCGAACCGCGAATCCCGATTCCCACACCAACTCAAGAGGCTGAGAAACAGCGCCTGAACGGCGAAATCGCTTCCTTGAAGTCGGGAATCGAGTCGAGTGTTGGTCAGGCAGATCAGCGGTACAAGGCATGGCAGGTGGCGGCACTGCAGCCAGTCACGTGGGATGTAATGAAGCCAGAGAAGGCTTCGGCCCAGAACGGCGCCACGCTCAAAGTGGCAGACGACGGAACAATTACTGCAAGTGGAGCGAACCCCGACCGGGAGAATTACGACCTTTCACTTGGCACCTCAAAATCAGAGTTGAGGGGTCTGCGGTTAGAGGCTCTGACCGATCCTTCGTTCGTCAACAACGGGCCAGGTCGCGCCGATAATGGCAACTTTGTTCTAACAAACATAGAGCTTTTTGCGGACGGAAAGCCCGTCGGACTTGCGGTTTCGAAGACTGACTACACCCAGAGCGATTTCGATGCTGACGAGGCGTTGGTCGGCAACAAGGAGTCGGGATGGGCCGTGAACGACGGGATGGGCAAGCCACATGAGATGGCTATCGCCGTCAGTTCGCCGGTGCCAGCCGGCGCAAAACTTCGGCTCGTGCTCGAGCATCAATCAAGGTTTGCGAAGCACGTTCTCGGCAAGTTCCGGGTTTCCGTCACGGATGCCCCTGACCCGTTGGCCTCGCTGATGCCGGCGGATGTCAAAGCCTTATTGAAATCGACTTCGCGTGACAAGAAACAGGAAGATCAACTGCTCGCCTACTTCCGCTCCACAAGCCCGTTCTACGGCGCCAAGATGCGGGAAGTCAAGCGGGCGGAGCGGGAGCTGAGCGACCTCAACAACCAGATTCCGATGGCGATGGTTCTTCAGGAGAAGCCTACGAAGGGACCGCTCACGGAGTGGGTGCGTCATCGCGGTGAGTTCACCAGCAAGACTGACGAAGTCAACGCGGGCACGCCATCGGTTCTGCCGCCTCTGAAGACCGCCCGGGCCGACCGCCTCGACCTCGCCAAGTGGTTGGTCAGCAAGAACAATCCTCTGACCGCGCGTGTTGAGGTCAATCGGATCTGGGAAAGGTATTTCGGGCGCGGAATCGTAGAGACGAGCGAAGATTTTGGGACGCGAGGCACACCGCCGACCCATCCGGAGCTACTCGACTGGCTGGCGTGCGAGTTCATGGCCAAGGGTTGGGACATGAAAGCAGTGAACCGCATGATCGTCATGTCATCCACCTACCGGCAATCCTCCGATGCTACGCCGACGCTCCTGGCCCGCGATCCGCAGAACCTGCTTCTGGCGAGAGGCCCTCGGTTCCGCATGGAGGCCGAGATGATCCACGACGTCGCTCTGCAGGCGAGTGGGCTGCTCAGTCCCAAGATCGGCGGCCCCAGCGTCTTTCCGTACCAACCGGACGGCATATGGGACAGCCCTTACAGCGGTCAGCGCTGGATGCCCAGCACGAATGGAGATCAGTACCGGCGCGGCATTTACACGTTCTGGAAACGCACGGCCCCATATCCGTCGTTCGAAGCGTTCGACGCCACCAGCCGCGAGTCGTGCACGGTGCGACGAATCCGCACCAACACGCCTCTTCAAGCGCTGGCGCAGCTTAACGACAAGTTCATCATGCTTGCCTCTCAGGCCCTGGCCAAGAAGATGGAGACCGCAGGCAAGACCACGGAGACTCACATCGACGAGGGCTTCGTCCGGTGCGTCGCCCGTAAGCCCAAGCCGGCGGAAGTTAAGAGGCTCGAGGCCTTGTACGCGCAGCTCAAATCGGTGTATGCGAAGCGTCCGAAAGAAGCCGCAAAGCTGGGCGGGACTGCGGACGACGCCGCTTGGACCATGCTTGCCAACGTCTTGCTGAATCTCGACGAAACGATCACAAAAGGCTAAGTACCATGTCGAATCCTGAACATATCAATCCGCTTCTCGATCTGACCCGCCGGACGTTCTTCAAGCAGGTGGGATACGGCATCGGCGGCTTGGCCCTCTCCTCGCTCCTAGCCCAGTCGGTCTATGCGCAACAAGAGACGCGAGATCCGTTCTCACCCAGAAAGCCGATGTTTCCGGCAAAGGCGAAGAACGTGATCTACTTGTTCATGGCCGGGGCGCCCTCGCAGGTCGACATGTTCGATTACAAACCGACGCTGAACAAGTTCGATGGTCAGCCCTGTCCAGGCGACCTATTAAAGGGTGAGCAGTTCGCGTTCATCAAGGGCACTCCCAAAATGCTCGGCTCACCTTACAAGTTCGAGAAGGTGGGACAGTCGGGCCAAGAACTGTCGGAGCTGTTGCCCCACCTGAAAACCGTTGCGGACGAGATCGCCGTGGTGCGTTCGATGTCCACCGAGCAGTTCAACCACGCTCCGGCCCAACTCTTCATGAACACCGGGTTCCAACTCCCGGGGCGGCCGGCCTTCGGGTCCTGGGCGACTTATGGTCTGGGGACCGAAAACCACGATCTGCCGGGATTTGTGGTGCTGATATCGGGTGACTCGAACCCGGACGGAGGCAAATCGTGTTGGGGCAGCGGTTTCTTGCCGACTGTGTACCAAGGCGTCGAGTTCCGCTCGCAGGGCGAACCCGTCCTGTTCGTCGACAACCCGGACGGAGTCGGCTCCGACGTTCGTCGAGACACCCTGGACGCTCTGCACGACCTGAACGGCATGCAGCTCAAGCACGCGCTAGATCCGGAGATCGAGACACGGATCTCGCAATACGAGCTTGCCTACCGAATGCAGACCAGTGTTCCGGAGCTGATGGATATCTCGAAGGAATCGAAAGAAACCCACGAAATGTACGGCACAGAGCCCGGCAAGAAGAGCTTCGCCAACAACTGCCTGCTGGCGCGCAGGCTTGTGGAGCGCGGCGTGCGGTTCGTCCAGCTCTACCACCGAGGCTGGGACACGCACGGATCGGACGAAGGGAACGACATCAAGCACGCTCTCAAGGACCGCTGCGTGGAGACCGATAAGGCGGCTGCCGCGCTTCTGAAAGACCTCAAGCAACGAGGCCTCTTGGACGAGACCATCGTCATTTGGGGCGGCGAGTTTGGCAGGACGCCGATGAACGAAGGCAGAGGCGGCTCGCCTTGGCCCGGTCGAGACCACCATCCGCGAGCTTTCACTATGTGGATGGCTGGCGGCGGCATCAAGCCGGGACTCTCCCTCGGCGCGACGGACGACGTCGGCTACGGAGTCACTGAAGACCCGGTCAGCGTGCATGATCTCCACGCGACGCTGTTGCACCTGCTTGGCATCGACCACACGAAACTGACCTACCTCTACCAGGGACGAAACTTCCGTTTGACCGACGTCTACGGCAACGTGGTCCAGAAGCTGCTCGCCTGAGATGCTCAAGACCTATCTCACCACCGAGTGGGGTCTTCGCCATCCGATCATCAGCGCGCCGATGACACCTGCAGCGGGTGGGGAGCTGGCTCGCGCCGTTACGGACGCGGGCGGGATCGGAATGGTCGGTGTGGAGTATCGCGACACGCTGGAGGAGACCGAAGAACAGGTAGCCATCGTCCGCGAAGGCAATTCGTCTCGGAAGTTTGGATTGGGGTTCCAGGTTTGGGCGCTGGAGATGCGTCCCGATCAGCTCGAGCTAGCTATTAAGCTCAAGCCGTTCTTTCTGTCTCTCTCGTTCGGCGATATCTCGCCTTACGTCGCTCAAGTCCATGCCGCGGGCATCATGGTAGCCAGTCAGATTCAAGACTTGGAAAGCGCTCTTGCCGCCGAGATGGCCGGCGCGGATCTACTCGTCGCGCAAGGCACCGAGGCAGGTGGACACACCGGCGGTATTGGAACGCTTCCTCTCTTGCAGTTGGTCTTGGATCGGGTGAAGACGCCCGTTGTGGCCGCAGGGGGAATCGCGACGGGCCGCGGGCTTGCTGCGGTTTTGGCTGCGGGTGCTCAAGGCGCCTGGATCGGCACGCCGTTCCTCATGACGAACGAGGCGAGAATCGCACCCGGCGCCCAAGAGGCGATCGCCTCTGCAGAGGCATCGGACACGGTTTTGACGAGCCTGTTCGACCAGGTCCAAAGCATCCCATGGCCCGCCAAGTTCAAGGGACGGACGCTTCAAAACGACTTCACACGTCAGTGGATCGGCCATGAGAGCGAGGCTGCTTCGAGTCTGGAGGCCGTGCAGGAGCTGAGGGCCGCAAAGGCCGAGAAGCGATTCGAGATCGCTCACGTCTACGCGGGTCAGAGCGTGGGGGTTCTGAAGGAGAAGCGCGTGGCAGCGGATTTGGTGAGGGAGATTTCGGCAGAGGCGGAGGCCCGGCTTTCGGTGCTGGCCGGTTGATGCAGATTCGATTCTGGCCTAGCTCGTCCCGAACGAAAAACCGTAGCCTCGGATCGTGTGCACGACCTGCCCGCTGCCCGCGGCTTCCAGCTTCCTCCTCAACCGGTAGATCAGTACATTGAGCGTGTTACTGCTGGTGTCCATGTCGTAGCCCCAGACGGCCGTGAAGAGCTGCTCGCAACTGATGGCTCGGCCGGCGTTGGAGGCGAGGTAGGTGAGGATGAGGTACTCCATCGACGTGAGGTCGACCGGCTGGCCGTTCACGTTGACGCGTCGTGCCTCGAAGTCGATTTCAAGGGGACCGAAGGTTTTGGTGGGTATCACGGGACGGGATTGGTACTCCTGCGAGCGCCGAAGCTGCGCACGAACCCGAGCCAGCAGCTCGTTGGCGTCGAAAGGCTTTGCCAGATAGTCGTCGGCGCCGACCTCCAGACCGATCACCTTTGACAAGGCGTCAGATCGAGAGGTGAGCATCAGAATCGGGAACCGGTGCTCCTCTCGCAATCGGCGGCAGACCGAGACCCCGTCGCCGTCGGGAAGGTTCAGGTCGAGGATGAGCATGTCCGGCGCCTTCTCCAAGGCGGCTTGGACGCCCTCCTCCGCGCCGTGCGCGACGCGCACCGAGTAGCGGTGCTGCATGAGCAGCTTGCGGAGGCCGTTGACCAAGAACCGGTCGTCGTCGACGATGAGTACTTCGTGAGTCATGCTGCTTCGAATTCCACTTGGAACGTGGTGCCTTTGCCGGGAGCACTAACGACGTCGATCTTGCCGCCACACTCCATCACGATCTGGCGGCAACTGTAGAGCCCCAGACCGAACCCTTGCGACCGACTGGTCGAGAAGGGCTTGAACAACTTTTCTTTGGCCGCCTGGGACATTCCGGGCCCCTCATCGCGAATCCTCACGACTACTCGCTCCTCCTCCCGGACCGCCAACACATGAAGAGTCTTGCCGGCGCCCGACGCCTGGATCGCGTTGAGGATCAGGTTCACGAACAGGTGGTCGAGCCGGGTAGGGTCGGCGGCGATATCCGGGATCGAGGAGTCGATCTCCAAGTTCAAGGAGATCATGGCAACGCGGAAGTGGCTGGCGAGAAGATCCAAAACGCGGCGAAGGACCTCTGGCAGCGAGACAGGCTCGCGTGTCAGTTTTTGGGGCCGCACGTAAGAGAGCAATCGGTGGGAGAGAACGGTGAACCGGTCGAGATGGCCGTGAAGCTCATCAAGCGTCTCGGCCGGGTCATCGACACCCATGGTGATGGTCAAAGAGATCGCGGAGAGGATGTTGCGAATGTCGTGCGCGATAGAAGCGGCGAGGGTGCCTGTCACCGCGAGCTTCTCGCTCTGGATCAGCTGCGACTGGGTCGCGGCGAGGTCTCGCTCCAATCCAGAAAGCTGCTTCTCTCGTTCCAGCTCGCTGCTGATGCGCATGGCCATCAGGCTCAAGAACCGCATGTCGTCTTCATCGATCAGCTCATCCGATTTGCCGTCAAGGATGCACAGCGTTCCGATGATCGACTGGTCTGGCGCCCGCAAAGGAACGCCCGCGTAGCGGGTCAAACCCACCTTCGTCGGCATGATCTCGGCAGCCTCGGGCTTGAGGCGGGAGTCTTGGATGAGCAGCGCCTCGTCGGCTTGAATCGTGAATTGGCAAAACGACTCGTTGAGCACGTTGCCGGCGAGCTTCGGCATCGTGGACGGAGCTCCTGCCACCACGCGAAACTCCATGTAATCCCCTTCTTCGCCGGCGCGGATCGAAAGGAGCGTGAGGGAGCTGAAGTACTCCGAGACCTTGTTCGTGATCAGCTCGTAAACGTGCTTGGGGTCTGGGTCGAACGCGAGGCTCGCCTCGTGCAAGTACTCCCGCATCCGCTCGAGGCGACGCTCGCGTGTCCGGTCCTGAAACGTCCATAAGCGGCCGATGACGTTGCCCTGTTCATCGCGGACTGGGCCGGTGTATCTGCGCAAGAAGGCGGTTGGGCTTTTCAGCCGCAGCTCGTCCGTCTGGACGAACTCGGGATCGGCGTGAACCATCTCCATGTTCGCCGTCCAGCCATCGAAGTCATGGATTCGCTCTCGAGCCATCTCGCGAACCTGTGGCGAGTCGCTCTCGACGACGGCTTCGATATCCACCCCGAACAGGTCACCGAAGCGCTGATTGCAGGCGAGCGAGGTGTGATCAAGCCCAGTAAGGAGCACACCATAGTCGACAGAACTGAGAATCGACTGAAGGAGGTTTGCGGCGTGGCCGGAAAGCTGATGGCGGAGCGCTACTGTCGGGAGGGCATGGAGTTCCATCGGTTCTATCGGCATTTTGCCTAACCGTTCTCGCGGTCCCCTCTCTTTCGTAAGCAACATACGGCGTTCGCCAATCAACAGAACGCCTGCTGCAGAGCACACGGTTCTGATTGCGTTTAATCATGGGAAATGAAAATGAACGGCAGATGAACAAGTGGTTCATTTTCAATGAACGCAACACTTTTGCGCCTCAATTGCGCAACGCCGCATAATCGCTGAGTGAAAGGTCTGGAGCTGAGCGAGCGGTTCTTTGACGAAGTGATCCGGCCGATGATCGCCGAGGCTTTTCCTGGTCTGGCCTACAGCGCGGGCCTCCTTGGATCTGGCTCCGAAGTGCTGGGTTACGACACTGAGATGTCCCGGGACCACAATTGGGGTCCTCGGTGCCTACTGTTCTTCCAAGACGACACAGATCTTTCATCGATTAACGGCCTCCTCGACCAGGGCATCCCGCCCGACTTCGTCGGATTCACGACGGACATCGCTCCAGATCGGTCTCGGTCCCACTACGTCGAGTGCTACACGATCCGCGGGTTCTTTCTCGATAGATTCGGAATTGAGATCTTCCGGCCCCTCGGCCCGGCCGACTGGTTGGTCGTTCCTGAACAAGAGCTCCTAAGCATCGCATCCGGAAGGCTCTTCCGCGACGACTTGGGACTGGAAGCTATCAGGCAGCAATTCCGACACCTGCCACGAGACGTTTGGCTCTACAAGCTGGCTTCCGGATGGACGCGGATCGGCCAAGAGGAGCATCTCGTCGGGCGCGCAGGATATGTAGGCGATGAGATTGGGGCACAGATCATCGCTGCGCGGCTCGTGCGCGACTTGATGCGCCTGGCATTTTGGTACGAACACCAACTAGCGCCGTACCCTAAATGGTTCGGAACTGCTTTTTCGCAACTCGACTGTGCCAAGGTGCTGAAACCGCTCTTGCAGACCGTCCTGGACGCTCGTGGATGGCAACAGCGTGATGCGGTGCTCATTCCTGCCTACGAGTTCCTCGCCGGAATGCACAACGATTCGGGCATAACCGATCCGCTTTCTGCCCAATCCGAACTCTTCCACGAACGGCCCTTTCACGTGATCGAGTCCACCAGCGGGTTCGCGGATGCCATCCGAAAGAAGATAGTAGACCCGAGAGTTCAGGCGATTGCCTCACGACGGAACATCGGCAGTATCGATCAGTTCAGCGACAGCACCGACCTTCTTTCGTATCCTTCATGGCGCCCCGTTCTTCGCAACCTTTACGCGTGAGGTTTCTGTGATACTGTGTGGCAAAAGGAGCATTCAATGAAGTCTTTGTTCGCCTTACTTGCCATCTGTACCGTGGTTAACCTCTGCGCCCAAGGGCACGACTCGAGCACCGCCTCAATCCCGGGAATCTCGTTTATGAAAGGTCGTTGGGTTGGTAAGCAAGAATTCAACACGGGGGGCGCACCCATGGTCGGAGAGGCGACGGACAACGTGGCCGAGGCGATCGGCGGACGGTACCTGGAGGAGAAGCTCTCGACCTCGCTGCCCGGCAGAAAGGCCTCCGATACGCGTCACTTTCTTACGTTTGACGAGAAATCCGGCAAGTATCGAGCCTGGTGGTTCAACGACACCTCGGTCGCGCCGACAGAGCTCTCGGGCGAGCTTAAGGACGGGAAGTTGATCTTGATGACCGAAGACAACGGCAAGTCGCCCGTGCTTCGAGCGACGTACGAGAAGGTTTCGGATTCCCAGTTCAAGTGGACCTTGGCTATGAAGCGAGGGGCGGATTGGCAGGAGCTGTTTCACACGGTGTACATGCGAGGTCCGGAGCGCTAGGCGCGAGCGCCGACGAACCCCACCTTTGCTGTGTCGGCAAGTGCGAGGGTCTTTTCAATCATCTTCGTAGGATCCAAGGTGGGGTGGTGGATCGGCCAGGTCGCCGCCCCTCGCATGTTCCTTTCTGTCCCCACCCGAAAGAATTCGAGTTCGCTTTCCGTCGGCTCGCGAAACTCCCAGCCAAGCCTGAGGGCTTCATCCACCCCGATGACCTCGAACCGATCCTGGGCCTTGCTTAAGAAGGCGGCCAAATTCTTCTTGGAGCGGTCGTAGGTTTCCACCGGATGCGGCTCGGTGAACTCCGGTGACGGCGGCGTGCGCCCAGCGTTGTATTGGATGTCCCAATACTGTGTGTACCGAAACTTGGTCGGATGGCCCACGAATACGCCGATCCACGGCTGAGGAATCGCTTGGATCGCATCGAGCACCTTCACAGAGCAATCGGCGGCCCGTTCGTCGTCGGCCCAATCCAGTTCGGAGACGCTCAGGGCCTGCGGCATTCCGATCACACCGTTGAAGAGATGCACGGCTTCGTTGGGAAACTGCGAAAGGGCGTAGGCGTAGGCGGGTATGCCAAGCCGTTTGAGAGCATCGGTGATCTCCACGGACCATGTGTTTCCAGCGCCGCCCCAGAAGACGGGATCCCTTCCGAACGCCTGTTCGAAGGCTTCAAACCCTTTGCTTTCGGCTTCGAAGGCTGCCTCGCAGCCCTCCTTGAACTCCGGCTTCTCCAATAGTTCCATCGTCGACGGATGCCTTGAATGCGTGTCGGTATGAAGGCCAAGGCAGTGCGGCCTATACGCCTCGATCGCGTCGGTTCGGCCGCGAGCCATCAGCGTCCGGCACTTGTCGCCCGTCAGGCAGAACGAACCACGAACGCCCGCTTCGGAGAACAACCGGGCCAGCTCCACCGCCGCGTCGTCTGCGAGCGGATTGATGGGATCTTCCACGTCCATGAAGATGGAAACGGTCTTCATGTGCAATAGCTACCCGATCCGGAGTTCACGGTGAGATTGCTGAAAATTGTTGGGCATCTTCTGGTTCGCGAGTGTTAAGACGCTATACTCATCCTTGCAAGGCACACGTCTTGCTTTGGATGGTTTGATGATCGAGGAGTGGGCTCCTAGACCGTGCACGATGAAGCCGGCGCATTTCACTGGCGCCTATAGCGACTACACGACCGAGGATATCGAGTGGGTCGCCCTACAGTTCCAAGTCAACGGCCCTGTGCTGGTGGCGCCTTTCCCGGGCCGCGGCAATATCAACCTTCACACCTATCACGTTATCGCCGGCGGCGAGGAGTATCTCCTTCAAAAGGTGAACTCCGACGTCTTCACGATGCCTTACCGCGTGATGAAGTCGATGGTTGCCTCGATCCGCGCGCAGAACGAATCGCTGGAAGCCGGTCTCGGAGACGAACTATGGGAGCCGATCGAATTGGTTCCCACCCGGGATGATCAGCCGTTCCTGGACCTGACCGACGAGCACGGATGGTCGGTCTGGCGGCTAATGGTAAGGATCTCCAAGTCGGTTTGCTACAAGAGCCTCAGCGAGGTTTCCGGCCGCAATGCACAGCTAGCTCTGGCCACGCAAGTCGGCAAAGGCTTGGCGATCTACTCCGACCTGACGGCTTGCATCGATCCCAACACCATTGAAGGCTCGTTACCCGGGTATCGCGACACTGGGCTGTACTATCGCCAGTTTCATTCCGTCATGGCGGCCAACAGGACCTTCGAGCAGGCGGCATCGCTCCTCCCTACGGACCCAATTCTTTTCGACAGCACCGGCCAGCACTTCCTGGTGGGACTTGACGACCAAGCGCTCCAAGATCGCCGGAACGACCCCGAACTGGCTCCATTCATCGCGCTTGTCGTGGAGCAGGAGCCCTTCGCGATGGTCCTCTGGAACGCGCTTCAGGAAGGCACCATCCGTCACACGCTCATCCATGGCGACACGAAGATTGAGAACTTCCTCTTCTGCTCGCATTCGGGGCGCGTGAAAGGGCTGGTCGACCTCGACACGATCATGCCGTTTACCTGGCTTGCCGATTGGGGCGACATGGTGCGGTCGATGGTCAACGTTGCGGGCGAGAAGGAGCGCGACCTTTCCAAGGTTACGGTCGATCGAGACGTCTACGACGCCGTGGCCCGAGGCTTTTTGGAGGCCGCACGCGAGGTCACCGACGCGGAAGTCTCGCTGATGGTGGCGTCGGTGCAAGCGATCACGCTGGAGCTTGGCCTGAGGTTCCTCACCGATTACCTGCGAGGCGATACGTACTTCCAGTTGAGTCCCAACGATCCACCGGACCTCAACCGAGTTCGGGCGATGGTGCAGCTCACGTTGTACCGACGGCTCGTCGAGTTCGGCCCTGCGGCCGAGGAAAGGATCGCCGCCTACCGCCGGTCGCCCAGCCTGTCCTAGCAGGGGTCGCTACGAGTGCGCTCCTTACCCTTTTCGTTTGGCCTTGGCGGTCACGAAAGTTCTTTCAGCCAGCACGGAAAAGCCAGTGCAACAGTCTCCCAGGTCGCATTTCATAGAGTGTCCCAGCTAGTTAGGATGCAAAGGAATGTCTTCGATTAGGACGTCTTTGTAAGGCCGTCCCTCTAACTTGATGTGCTTCGGAATTGCGGTTGGCAGGAGGATGACAAAGCCCTTAGGGGGGTCCAAAGCCCAAGCCCTTTCGGTGATGTTTTGGATCTGGTCGTCTGAGCCGTCGGCCTTGGTGTAGGTGCCCCGCAGTTCCCAATGCTTATTCTCCGACGGCGAACCAAATGGAAGTTCGTACGGCTCCATGGCGCCGTGATTCCAAGACTCGCCGGGTACGTCCCGCCTCTTGAGCCTTCCGGCATCGTCGGTGGACATGTCTTGATCGAGCAAGGTTTTGAAGGGCCCGGTTGCATAGGGAATGGCCAGCCTGAGCGTCGGAAGGTCTTGTGGCACTTGGAGTGTGACCACGTCGGTCGTCCGGTCGTTGACCGTTTTCTGTGAAACGTCCTCTCCTCCACGCCAACGTTTGAAGACTGGGGTTGGCATTCCCCACGAGAGGTCGGGAATGGCGCTCTTCATTTCTACCACAAGGCGAATGAGGCGGTAACCGTGCTTGGCCAGTGGAGGCTTCTCATCGGAAGGGTCGGTTGCATCTGGGACTAGCCGCCCTTCCGCATCCCAGGCCCTCACAGAACCGCTGTGTCGAATCTCGACAACCTCCTTCAAGGCCACCTTGACTCCATCCAGCGAGGCTTGAGCCGTAGCCGCGAGCAACACGATTCCGAGCATGGCCATTGCCTAATTGGACGCGCTCCACTGGGCAAGCGTTTCGAGACACCATCCCCGAAAACAGAGTTCTGTATCATCAGAGGGTGCAGGCTTGTTTCGCTTCGATCGCCGTGCTATTTACCGTTTGGACCGGACACTCTTCAGGTCGTACTGGTTCGAAGCTGGTTCCGCTTCTGGGCAAGGTCACCGTTAGCGAGAACGGGACTAACGAGATCGATATCTTCCTGCCAGATCTTGGTCACACGGTTACAGCGACGATTCTTGAGGGCGCCAAGCTAAACACTAAACCAATTCAGGAAGCATGGCCAAAACGAAAACTGACGTGCTCCGTGACCAAGAGTGGCACGGTCTGGGTGCGGATAGATCCTGTGAAGGGCAATGCCGCAAGTCTGCCAAAGGAGCGAGACTGGTCAATGAAGTTGCATCTGCCGCCTGACTTCAAGGCTGGAGCCTTCCGTTCGGATCGCGACACGCTGTGCTGGTTCTACGGGGGCGGTCGGCCCGGATCAGGCGAAGGACCGCCGGCCTTGCTCGACGTTGAGCACTTGGAAGCCACGGAATCCAGGACCTTCACGGTATGGCTGGTCCCTCTTGAGGACAACCCCGGCGTGGTACCCAATCCTTATGTGCGCAGACAACCCTATGATGGAATCCCCTAGCTCCGAAGTCGATGGCGCCTGCTCTAGCCTTAAATTCTCGACCGCTGTACACTTTCAACAATGACTCTTGCGTTGTTGCTTGTTCTCGTTGCCGGACAGCGGGATCAGGACATCGTGGCGAAAGGCGCCACGCTTCAGAAGCTTGCCGACGGATTTGCGTTTACCGAAGGCCCCGTGGACGATCGAGCCGGCAACGTCTATTTCACCGATCAGCCGAACAATCGGATCCTCAAATGGACCACCAAAGGTCAGGTGATCGAGTGGATGCGGCCCGCAGGCCGTGCGAACGGTATGGCGATCGACAAAAAAGGCAATCTGATCGCTTGCGCCGACGAGAAGAACGAGCTGTGGTCGATCTCGCCGACTCAGAAGACGACTGTTCTCGTTTCAGACTATCAGGGGCGACTTTTGAACGGGCCTAACGACGTCTGGATCCGCCCGGATGGCGGCATGTACATCACCGATCCGCTCTACGTTCGCCCCTACTGGAATCGCGACCCCGCGCCCCAGCAACCTGGGCAGTACGTCTATTTCCTCCCAAAGAAGGGCGACATGCGTCCGGTGGAAACGAAAATGAAGACTCCGAACGGCATCGTCGGGACGCCGGACGGAAAGATCCTCTACGTGGCCGACCTCGGCGCAAACGTCACCTACAGGTTCAATATCGAGAAAGACGGCTCCCTCACGGGCAAGCAGCAGTTCTGCGCCTTGGGCTCCGACGGCATGACGTTGGATACGGCAGGCAACGTTTACCTGTCGGGAAAGGGCGTGACCGTGTTCGATAAGACCGGCAAGCAGATCCAGCACATCGACGTGCCTGAGGACTGGGTGGGCCACGTCTGCTTCGGAGGTAAGGACCACCACCTGCTCTTCATCACTGCTTCCCACGGGATCTACGGGCTGCAGATGCGGTTTCGAGGCGCCTACTGAGTACTGTCCCTCGGGCCTTCCTGAGCATTGGTGAGGATTGCCCACAAGGCGGTGTTCACGTAATAGTTTGAACGCCCAATCTTTTGTCTCCGTAGGACATCCGAATCTGTCAAAGCGTTTAGGTATTTCGTTGCGGTTAGGCGTGAAACTCCGAGGCTTTTCATCAGAAACTCTGTTTTCGTGTAGGGATGCGAAAACAGAGAGTTGATGAGATCTTGGCTATAGAACTTATGCTGGGACCGAATCTTGTGTTTCGTCGCAAGAAGGGTTTGGCCGATCCTCTTAGTTGTCGCAACTGCATGATCCGCGCTCTACTGAACCATTGTAAGCATGTACAAGACCCACGCTTCCCAGGCATCTTCGTCGCGGACAGCCTGGAGCAAATGGTAGTAGTCCGTTTTGGATCGGAGGATTGGTCTACTCAGGTATAGAACAGGAATATCGAGTAGCGTTCCTTCACCAAGTAGAGCACATTCAGGATTCGGCCTGTGCGTCCGTTGCCATCGTAAAACGGATGGATGCTCTCAAACTGATGATGGATGAGCGCCATCTTGATCAGCGGATCGGCATCAAAGGTTTCGGGATCGTTGACAAACTGCTCGAGATCCCCGAAAAGGCGAACGATCTCCTCGTGTGATTGAGGAAGTGCATAGACTGTTTCACCGTAGGCGTTTTGTAAGGTTGTGCCAGGAAAGGTTCTTAGGCTGGCGGAGCTTTCAGTAAGGACTTCCTGCACACGGCAGAGGTGACTCAGGGTGATCAAGCCTGATTGTTGGACTAGGCTGAATCCCAGGCCCAAGGCTTGCCTATAGCGATAGACTTCCTTTGCCTCGATGTTATGTGACCCTGCTGGAGAGACGTCCTCTCGATAGAGTTCATCGTGCGTTGTCACTATGTTCTCGATCGCAGAGCTATCCTTCGACTCTTGGAGACCAAGCGCGTTGATTAGAATCTCCTGGTGGGGTATTGACGAGATCACCCAGTTCCGCCAAACTTCGACTCGCTAGGGTCAGTCCCCTCAAGATTTCCGAAGTTTCGAATTGCGACGGGTCTATGGTTGCAGTGATTTCAGCAACACGGTTGTTCCAAGATGTGTATAGAAAGTAGTCCGTTTCTATACATATCAGACTTGATTATGTGCTGCAAAGCCTATCGATAGGCTCGCTTCCACTCGAAAGTCTCACCCATCCGGTAGAGCTTCATGGAATTGCCGTGACCCTCGACATCGAAGGCTAACTGCGGTTTAGCTTGCTCAAGGTCTCCGTCAAAGGTGAGAATCTGAGTGTCCAGGGTCAGGGTCTTGCCATTCCATCGGTAACGACCGGCGGCGACGATGGCGGTGCCGTCGCAGGCGACGGAGAAGCGGCTGGTGTTGAGAAGCTGAATTTGACAGTTTTTGGCTTCGCGAAGGGGAAAAGCCCCGAGCCAGCGGCCTTCGACCTTCTGCCCCGAACAACCCACGCCGAACAGTGCCAACGGTAGCGAAAAAGCGACCGTAGGCTTTAGTCGGACCATGGCTCAAACGATACCGGTTGCACACGATTTCACTTGTCCTTGGTGCTGGGTGGGATGGCTTCAAACCCAGCGCCTGCGAAAAGAGTTCGACGTCAATTTCGAATGGCTCGGCTACGAGCTGTGGCCGGACGAGCTCGAGTGGCCCGAGCCTGGACCGCCGCCAGTTCCCTCCAAGCGCCCTCCACTGCTATCGCGGTTCGAGTTCCTGCTGGTCGCCGATGGCGCAGAGCTTCCCGGCGTCGAGCGTCCGAAGCGGATGCGCACGCACAACGCTCACGAAGCCGTGGAGTACGCCAAGACGCAGAACAGGGCCGACGAGATGGTAGAGGCTCTCTACCGCGCGCTCTGGGAACACGGAAAGGAGATCAATAAGCCAGCGGTGATCGCCGAGGTCGCTTCACCGATCGTTTCCGATCTGGACCAGCTAAGAAAAGCGATTGAGGAGCGGCGGTTTAGAGAGAAGATCGTCGGCTTTGACATTCCGGCCTACGAAACCGGCGTCTACAACGTGCCGACTTTCTTTATTGGAGGCAAGCTGTATGCTGAGCAGCCTTACGCCAATCTGAAGAAAGCGATCCGATCCCTTTGACAGAAGTGTATGCCGACCTGAATTTTCCGGAGCCGACGGGAGACCGGCCCTATGTGTACATCGACATGGTGGCGACCATTGATGGGAAGACCCTCTCCGGAGATCGCGACGAGAGCGTAAGCGACCTGGGTTCTCAAGTCGACCACCAACTGATGCGACGATTGGAGGCTGCGTCGGACGCCGTGATGATCGGCGCCGGCACGTTGAGAGCGACTCAAAAGACGTGGTCGCCGCGCACTGCCAAAAGGATCGTTGTTTCGAACTCAGGGGAAATTCCGCTGGATGCGGCTTTTCTCCACGAAGAGGCTTACGTGGCCACTTCAGAGGAATCCGATTTCGATTTGCCCGCCTCTATCCACCGCCTGAGAGCGGGCAAATCGAAGGTAGATTTTGTGCTCCTCCTTGCGAAGCTGAAAAGCGTAGGTGTAAGCAAGCTGCTTGTCTTGGGCGGTAGTGAACTTAACGCAGGTTTGCTGCGCCAGAATCTTGTGGACGAGTTGTTTCTGACGATCGCGCCGAAGATCAAGTTAGGGCGGGACGTTCCGACGTATGCAGGAGGAGATCCGCTGCCCCGAGGGCTGATCCAGCGATTCGAGCTTGTGGAACATCACGCGGTCGGAAACGAGTTGTTTATTAGATATCGACGGGAGCGAAGCGGCTAGTTGGCATTAACGGAGGCGGTAGAGGAAAAACGGAAGAGGGTCACATCTTCGTCCACCGCCACAATCCGGGTCTGGCCGCTTTCGCCTTTCGTCTATCTTTCCCGAAACTCCGGCAAGACGATCCCGCTGATCGGAGTGATCTTCATGGCGGTAATGCTTGTTTCCAGCATCATCGCGCTGATCGACTCGATTCCCTTTTCGGTTCGGAGCATTTACCAGTACTCCAAGGTGATGCTGGGCGTGAGCCCGCGTGGCGACCCGTCTGAAACCCCCAAGATTCTTGCTGAGATCAGAAAGACGGCTCCAGTGCCAATTGAACGCATCATGCTGTGCCGTGTGTCATCGGCGCAGGTCGACAGCATCGTCGGCAAGTTTCCGTTTCCGATGATCGGCCTCAGCCGGCCCGACATGCAGTACTACTTGCAAAAGCTTCATGTGAATCACATCGAAGGGCGGCTACCAACGCCCGGTGAGCCAGAAGCGCTTGTGAGCACGCCAGTCGCGAAGAACCTCGACTTACACATCTACAATCCGAACGAGCCTCATAAGCTCAGAGACAAGTCGATCGTCCTGTCACCAGACAAACAGGACAGCTACTCACCTCGGTATGTCAAGGTTGTCGGCATCGCAGACACGCCCTATTGGGTGATGGTCAATCCGATCGAGTATCAGCGCGCCTACCACTTTCCACCGATCGATTTGGGGCTGGTCTACGCCAAGAACCAGAAGGACCAAGACACTTTGGGCATGTGGGGCGTGAAGCACTTTGAGAAGAGACATGCTCAACTCTTCGCCTACTATCAGATCGAGAAGCAGACCAAGACAATGTTCAAGACGCTCTACACGATCTTGGACGTGGTCACCGCCGCGCTGGCTGTGATGATCACGCTGATGATGGCGATGCTCATGAACATCTACCAGTCGCAGCGGCTGATCGAATTCGGACTGCTCCAGGCCGTCGGCTATACGCGTGGTCAACTCCTGCGGCGCGTTTTTTGGGAATCGGCTATTGTCGTAGCCGCCGGGTGGCTGCTAGGTGTCGGCGGCGCGCAGGCACTGCTTGCCATTGCCAACGCAGTCCTCACTGCGCCTCGAGCGTTCCAGATCGACTCGTTCGATCCCGTCGCGTTCAAATACACGGCGCCTCTGCCCATCGCGATCCTCGTGGTGGCAGGTCTCACGGTCTGGTGGCGCTTCCACCGGTTCGATCCCGTGAGCATCGTCGAGCGGAGGCTCGTCTAAGTGAGCCTAATCGATGCAACCTCGGCTTCGCTCATTTACAGCGACCAAGGACGGCCGATGTACGCCTGTCGCGGCGTTACCCTGACCGTGCGCCGGAAGGAGTTCCTTGGAATTCTCGGGCCTTCGGGCTCAGGGAAGTCGTCGCTTCTCTATTTATTGAGTGGCCTCAAAGCGCCGAGCGAAGGAGATGTAACGGTGGAGGGTCAAAGTCTGAAGGCGATGAATGACGACCAGCGGAGCCGAATGAGGCTTAAGCGGTTCGGCTTCGTCTTCCAACAGCCCTATCTGCTCGGCTACTTGAACGCTCTCGAGAACGTGCGAATCGCCGCGCCGCAAGGATCAAGCGACTCTCGCGCTTTTGAGCTGTTGGACCGCCTGGGACTCGGCGAGAAGTGGCGGCGGCGGCCTCATGAGCTGAGCGGCGGCGAGAGACAGCGGGTCTGCGTGGCGAGAGCGTTGCTGGCGCAGCCACAGGTGATCTTCGCGGACGAGCCGACGGCCTCGCTCGACCACAAGAATGGGGAGGCCGTAGTCTCGATGCTGAACCAGCACCGAGCCGATGGCTCGCTGGTCATGGTCACCCATGACGTCTCGATGCTTGCCGAGGCCGACCGCATCGTCCACCTCGTGGATGGCGAACTTCAGGAAGCCGCCGTTTGATCTAGGTAGTCACGAGTTCAACCATCCTCCGTCCACGCGGATCACCTGGCCGTGGACGAAGCGTGCAGAGGCGCCTGCAAGAAACGCGACCACATCGGCGATTTCGTATGGTTCGCCGTATCGTACGAGGGTGTTGTCTTCGGGGTCGACCATCAGCGGGTCTGTTTCCCTGGTGTTCATGAATCTGCTTGTCTTGATCGGGCCGGGGCTGACCACATTGATGCGGACCCCGGAGCTGCGCGTCTGTTGGGCCAGGCATTTTGAGTAGTGGACAATGCCCGCTTTGGCGGTTGCGTAGGCAACGCCGTTGGTTACACCGGCGTGGGCAGCTACTGATGCGATGTTGACGATGGAACCCTTCCTTCTCGCGATCATCCCCGGGCACACAGCGCGACAAGCGATCATGGTACCGATCAGATTTCGTTCCAGAATCGCTCGTACGTCTTCCATCGGAACTTCGAGTGCCTCATTCGGAACCGGCTTGCCGCCCTTGGCGGCGATATCACCGCCCGCGCAGTTGACGAGGATCGATACCGGTCCCAGGGTGTTCTCGATTTGCGATCGCATTGTTTGAACGGCTGCCTCGTCGGCGATATCACCCATCACGGCCACGCTTCGGACGCCCGCCCCAGCGATCTTGCTCGCGGCGTGATCGAGGCTTTCCGACTCTCCAAACTCTGCCGGTTCTGTTTGGGACCTGTCATGGATCGCCACATCCGCTCCTAGCTGCGCGAGGCGTTGCGCGATAGCGAACCCGATGCCCCTCCCCGAACCGGTCACAAAGGCAATTTCGCCCCTCAAACTGTCCATGGCTGCAAGCATAGTCCCTTGCGTGCAAGTGTGTTTCTTAAGTGAGCCTTGGGTGCTTCACCTGGCAGGGCAAACGGTCCGTGCTATACCAGCCCACGCCCGAAGGTGTGGGGGCGAGATGCGTGTCGTTAGAGGGCCGCAGGTCGGTTTCATAGCATTCCATTTGGGATTGCCTATCGGTTTGCGGAATAGCTGTTCACGAGTGTCCCTCCTTTCCAAATGCGCTGTGGAACGGACCTGCGGTCCTCCGGAGATTCGTATCGACGCCCTTCCCACAGTTTCGGTGTGGGCTGGTATGGGTCGCGCCGTTGGCGCTAGAAGACCGCAGGTTGATCGGTAGGCGAGAAGGACTACTGCGCGGTCCATCCGCCATCGACGAACAGCATGGAGCCGGTGACGAAGGATGACGCTGGAGAGGCTAGAAAGACGGCGGCGCCGGCCACTTCGTCTAACTCGCCCCACCGCCCCATGGGAATCTTCGAAACGAACGCCTGATATTTCTCCGGGTCCTCCAGCAGCGGCTTGTTCATATCGGTGCCGAAGGGGCCGGGACAGATTGAGTTGACTGTCACACCAGACGTTGCCCATTCCAGCGCCATCACGCGAGTAAGAGAGGTCACGCCGGCCTTGGCCGAGCAGTAGGGCGCTCGACCGGCGATCGCAATCACAGAGAGGATGCTGCCGAGATTGATGATTCGTCCCCAGCCCTTTGCGGCCATGTGCGGGCCAAAGGCCCTCGAGCAGAGGAACGGAGCCTTCAAGTTGATGCCGAGAACCTCATCCCACACTTCCTCCGTCAGATCCGGAACGGAGCCGCGGATGTTGACACCAGCGTTGTTCACGAGGATGTCGATTCCACCGAATTGGCCCTCGATCTCTTTTGCGAGCCTTTCAACCTCGGTAGCCAGGCTCACATCGGCGGCGGCAGCGTAAGTCTTCTTGCCGGTGGCATCGGCAATCTCGTTGGCGGCACATGCGCACGCCTCGCTCGACCGGCTGACGATCGCAACGTCTGCTCCCGCTTCCGCGAGAGCCCCTGCGATCACTCGTCCCAAACCCTTTGAACCGCCCGTGACCAGCGCTCGGCGTCCGTCGAGACGAAAGCTGTCCAGAACTCCCACTTACAGCCACCCCAATTGCTTCATGTTGTCCACGCTTCGTTTAAGCACATCTTTCTCATACCGAACAATCTCGTCGCCGGTCGCATGGAGCTCCCAGGGGGTTCGGTACTCCTCGTCTTCGGCAAGCCGGTTGCGTCGCGCGGTGCGCATCGCCGCTCCCAACTCTCGAGCGGAGCGGGGCGGGTATCCGTTCCACCATTCGTCGGTGAAGAGACGCACATGTCGCGCCTCAAGCGCACCCGGTTCTAGGGAAGCGGTCAGGTGGTCGTGATGGCTCAGGAGGATTCCCTCGATCACCTTGAACGGGGCGCATCCATCGGCGATGGGGCAGCGAACAAGACGGTACCCCTCGTCGGTGAACTGGACACGGTAATCCTTCAAGTGCACATGGCTGACCCTTCCGGAAACCCGCTTGGCAAACGCGACGATGTCCTCCCCGACGGCAAGCGGATTGCCGGTATCGAAACAAATGCCCACGTTACGCCCCGCCGCCTCGGCGTAGCGAAGGAGTTCCTCGCTGCCGAGATCCTGGTGGTTCTCGATCGCGAAGCCCACGCCGAACTCCGCAGCCAAGGGCGCCCACTTATTCAAGCCTCGGATCGATGTGTCCAACATATCGTTCCAGTTGGGTGTGCTT
>DASZPA010000324.1:0-2665 GCA_035550555.1 Fimbriimonas sp. | reverse complement strand
CCGCACTTGGGACACGTCCCGGGATGGTCTCGGACGACCGCCGGATGCATCCGGCAAGTCCAAACGACCGCTCCTCTCCTAGCCGGCTCGGCCTTCGCAGAGCGGGCTGTCTCGGCGCTGGAAGGCGCCAGCGGACTCTCTTCCACCGCCTTGACCGGAATGCCCTCGATCAGTTCGTCGAAGTCGGCCGTAATCACCTCGTCGTTGGTGGATAGCCCATCCGTCACAGCGGTGAACCGACCGTTCGCGCCCCCAAGGTGAACGACCCTCCGCGAGGCGACCCACTTATCGCCCCGAGACCGCGGGACCAGCTCCATCTTGCAGATCGGGCACTTGCCTGGACCGGGTTCGCTCACCTCGGTGTGCATCGGGCAGGTCCAATCGGTCTTCTCGCCGCCCGTTTCCTTCACGACCCACACAAACGAGTTGCCGGACGAATCGGACTGGACCGCCGAGGAAGGAATCGCGAGCTCGCTTTGCGACGCCTGCGTCTCGACGGAGAGAGTCGCGAAGCTGCCGGGCAAGTACCGGCGCCCGGGGTTGTCCAAGAGAACCTCGATCGTGAACGTTCGAGTCGACGTGTCGGCGGTCGGAAAGACGCTGGTGACCTTTGCTGGGGTCTCTCTGTCCCCGTAACGGACGGTGACCGGCGTTCCCACGCCAACCGAAGCAGCCAGCGACTCCGGCGCCTGTGCCTGCACGCGGACCTTGTTCGCGTTGTGGAGCATGAGCAGCTTTTCACCAGCCGCGACGATCGCCCCGGGGCTGACGTACCGCTCCGAGACCATGCAGTCGTCCAATGCCCGAAGCTTCGTATAGCCGGCAACCACTGCCGCCGATTCGTACTCTTGGCGCGCCGCCTTCGACTGACCCCAAGCGGCACGCGCCTCGGATCTCGCCTTGTCGATCTGGCGGCTTGCCTCCACAACGGCCAGTTGGGCGGACTTCGCCTGAGCCTCTGCCTGCTGCACGGCTTTGTCCATGGTCGAGATCCTCGCCGCCGCCGCTTCCGAGGCCTTTTCTTTGGCGCGCGCCTCGGATTGGGAGGCCTCGACCGTGGCGCTCGCCACATCCCGGGCTCGTTGAGCCACCTGGTACTGGTCGAGCGAGGTAAATCCCTGCCTGTAGAGGCTCTGCTGCCGAGCCAAGCTCTGTTCGGAATAAGTCAGATCCGCTTGTCGCGCCTTGACTTTGGCCGCTGCGGATTCCGCCTCCTCGTTGTACTTCTCAAGCTCTTGCACGGACTCCTGCTTTTCAGCCTCGGCTCGCTTGACGGAAAGCTGCGCCACGTTCACGTCGGCCCTCGTCCTTCGGCGACTCGCCTCCAGAACCTCCAACTCCCGATCGGATGCCGCGGCAGTTTCCTCCCCGGAATCTGCTTGCGCCTGGGCCCGAGCCTTTTGTGCGAAATACTCGTTCGCGTCCAGCTTGGCGACGATCTGACCGGCGTTAACCTGGTCACCCGGATACGCCAAGCTCATAACCTTTCCAGGTACACGAGCGACGATCTCTTCGTCGCTAAAGGCCATGACGGTCGCCGGCAGTTCTTGCGCATTGCCGACCTTCCGTAAGGCTGGTCTGGCGGTCTCGACCGGCTGGGCTCCGGGCGGGGCTTTCATGGCCGCCATGTCCATCGCTTGCGCTTCGATGACCGTGATGGCGCCCGGCGAGCGCTGCGTGGCGACGATCCAGCGGATGACAAGGATGGCCGCCACAAAGGCCGCGAGCGTAACAAGGGTTACGGCTGTCTTGGCTACTGAATGCCTAGGTTTGCCGGTCATATGCCTCTCCGCAAGGGAGGGCAAAAGCCGGAAGATCGGATTCGATACTAATCACTTTTGCTCCTGTGGTTGTTGCAATGGCGAGCTTCACTTGGCGTGAAAAACGTCAGGCAACGGGAGGAGCGCGGGACGAAGGAGCGTCGATGCGAGGCCCGGGCGGCGCACGATCGTCGCTCTCTACGAATTGGAAAGTCTGAGGGGCCAGCGTTGGAACTGCCGGGACGACAACCAACCGGAGGATCGCCACAGCCTGATGCTGCGTAGCGAGAGCCTTCAGGATCGTCGCAGGCGGGGAGATCTTCTTTCCGATCCATGCGCAGCAATCCGGCTTGGGCGCGCTCAATTGGCTTTGCGCCTTGTCTGAGTGCACCGACTTGCACATAGGGCAACACTCGCGCATGCCGGTTTTGCAGGCCATCGCCTGCTTGGTGCTTCCCTTCATGAGATGGCAACAGACGTGAGCGTTGCACAGTGCCGCACACAACCCGGCGCCGACGGCGTTCGCAAAGAGCAAAACCGCCACGAAAAGCCTCAAAGCCTTCGTTGCCACGGAGAATCTAGCCATCAAGGGCAACTGCATTATTCAACGATTTCTCGACCTCAGGATTCCCGCGAAGGAGCGCAGCACCTGGCAGAAACTCCCGATCCTGAAAAACCTATGATTTTGCGTCTGATTGCAGGTGAAAAGAATGCTGCTCTCGCATTAAACTCGGCAATGCCTTCAACCCTCCGCAAATCCTGCTTGGCCGTTCTCGTCGTCGCGCTTTCGGGCTGTGGAGGAGGCGGAGGCAGCAGCGATTCCGGCGGCCCATTGCAGTCCTCCACCCTCGGCGAAGCAACCTTCTCCTACCGCGGGAAGCTCAAGCCGGCGTTGAGCGCATCCA
>DASZPA010000323.1:0-42796 GCA_035550555.1 Fimbriimonas sp. | reverse complement strand
AGGTAGAGCGATCGGTCGACGTTCGTCCGATAAAGGATCGTCGGCTTACGGTCCAGGCTGAATAGAGGGCCGCGGCCGACTTCGAAGTTGTTCTGAACGGTAGGCGTCGTCGGCAGCGTCGCCGACATGGCTCGCATCTTCTGGGGCAGCGGAAATCTGAGGTTCGCCGAGAGCGGTGCGACGACCGTGCGAATCACTGGCGCGCCCATCAGGCTGAAGACCACGATGACGAGGCCCGACAGGAGTGCCCACTCCGGGCCAGCCAGCCACCGCCACGGTCCTCTTTTGATGTCCTCGTAGAGCTCCGGAGACTGCTCGGGGAACTCGGTGGGAGCGTTTGGCGCGTCTGCGCGGTTGAAGTACCCGCTCTGAACGGCGAGCCTCAGCATCTCACGGGAATGGGAGCGTCCGAGAAGCGTCGCCAGGCAAAGAAGGAACCCGAAGAACAGGAAGGGCGCGGGCGCGTAGGTATCGTAGCAGCCGACCAGCCCGAAGAGCGCGATGGTCGGTACGGCCTGAAAGAGCAGGGTTCTGTCCCGCCACATCAGAGCGCTGCCAAAGGTCAGCATCCAGCAAAGCCAACCGGCGGTCATCACTTCCGCGGGTATCCCGTCCCCGGGCAGCAGCGAGTTGAGGGAAGGCGTTCCCGCGACGGCCGCCGCCGTGGCCAGAGCGTAGAGATAGGCGTCGATCTGGACGAAGCTGCTCTGTCCGAAAAGCCGCCGTATCAGGAAGCTGAATCCAGTGCCGGCCAAGATCGCCGCCACAAAGAACTGCCCGACTTCCGGCACGCCCACGGCCGCGCCGGCCGCATAGACCGCAAAGCTGTTGCCGAGCGCCATCAGGCAGTAATCGATGGGCCCGAAACCGGTCTGGTCTCGCCTGGCAGGGACCTTCACTTGACTCCATCCTCCGTCATGACGACGTCGATGGGAACGAGCACGAGGGTGGCGCCGACAGACCGAAGCTCTGTCGTGAAGTCGGGATTGACGGCGCTTTGAAAGCTCTGTTTCGCCTTCGTCTTTTGAAAGGCGTAGGCGTCATAGACGAGCGCCACCACCTTCAGACCCGATCGGCACGCGCGCGCGATCGCAGGAGCCAAGCCCTCCTCCGCGACGGCAACCAGGACATAGAGGACGCTTCCAAACGGCATCTCGTCCGTAGCCGTGATAACGTCGTCGGCCAGCGGCGCCGGAGAATCGGTCGAGATCTCGGCGAGCGTGTGATACACCTCGCCGACCCGCTCGTGCGGCGCAAAATGGGAAGCTCGGGTTTCCAAGCCAGGCAGAAAGACACGCGCCCCCTGGCGAAGAAACGTCTCCGCCAGAAATGCCACGTTTCCGCACATCTGCTCAAGGGTCGTGGCGGCTCCGACCCCGATCTCCGTGCCGTTTCCATGTTGAATGCAGAATCCGGCAGCGGCCTGCGTTCCGGCCTCGAACTCCTTGACGAGCAGCTGACCGGTGCGTGCGGTCGACTGCCAGTGAATGTGGCGAAGGGAGTCCCCGAAACGGTACTGGCGAATTCCTCTCGGCTCGATACCCGCGCCCCGCGTCTGGCCGCTCTCCGACTCGTTCACGCCCCAACCCGCCGCTGTGGGCAGCTCGACCGAAAGCGGTATCGGCCGGGGAAGGACCACCATCTCGGCGGTCGCTGTCTCATAGTGGCGAGTCTTGGTGATCAGACCTAAAGCGTCGGTGCCGGTCACCAGAACGTCGGACCAAGTAAAGTGACCGCGCTTCAGAGCCCGCAGCTGATACCGGGTTCGAATCGGCTGGTCGAATGCCGGAGCGATCGGAAGGCTGGGGGAACGATGGCTGAGCGCCAAATCCCTCGGGAGGTTGTCCCAAACGGTAATAAGGGTCCGCTTGATGCGAAGCGTGCTCCAGACGGTGAGCTCGATCGTCACCAAATCCCCAACGCGCAGACTTTGCGGCGCGACCCGCTCAACCCTCAACCCACGAACGGCAAGATAGGCCTGCAGGTGACAGGCGCCGATCGTCGCGATCAACGCGGTCGTGATGTAGAAGAGCGCGGGCGAACCGATGAGCATGGCCACCAGGGCCAGAAAGACCGAGGCCCATGTCAGTGCGAAGCCCGCGAGATATCTCACGACACGGGTACCGGAGCGGGAACTTCCTCGACGATATTCGCGATGACCTGATCGGTGGTCAAACCCCTGGCCCTGCTCTCCACACGAGGCAGAACGCGGTGTGCCAGCACGGAGGAAGCGACCTTCTTCACGTCGTCGGGCCGGACGAAGTCGTTTCCGGTCATCGCGGCGTTCCCCTGTGCGGCGCGCATCAGGAGCAGAGAGCCGCGAGGAGAAGCGCCCATGAGCAGCTGGTTGCTCTCGCGGGTCGCGCGAACCACGTCGACAACGTAGTTCCGGATCGTTTCATGGACGAACACGTCCCGAACCGCAACCTGCATCTCGATGAACGTCTCAAGGTCGACTACCGGGCTGACCAGCTCCAACGGAGAGGCGACCTGCTGCCTGGTCAAGATGTCGGCTTCGTCGGCCTTGCTCGGATAGCCCAGGGAGAGGCGTGCGAAGAACCGGTCGAGCTGCGCCTCCGGAAGCGGGTAAGTGCCGGTCATCTCGACCGAGTTCTGGGTGGCGATCACGAAGAACGGCTTCGGAAGCTGCCGGGTATCGCCGTCCGTCGTCACTTGCCGCTCCTCCATGGCTTCCAAGAGTGAGGACTGGGTCTTGGGTGTGGCGCGATTGATCTCGTCGACGAGCACCACGTTCGCGAAAATCGGACCGGGGCGAAACTCAAACAGGCTCTCGCGCTGGTTGTAGATGGATCCCCCGGTGATGTCGGCCGGCAGCAGGTCGGGCGTGAACTGGACGCGGCCGAATTTGCCGCCGATGACCTTCGCCAAGGCCTTGGCGAGCGTCGTCTTACCAACTCCGGGACTGTCCTCGATCAACAGATGCCCGTTGCATAGCATCGTCAGGACCGCTTTGAATACCGTATCTTTCTTTCCGACGATGACCCGTTCGACTTCGTCGACCATCGCCTGAGACCGTTGCGCAATATCCGAAACCTTCACCAAAACCCTAGAGTCCCCCTGCGGCTGTATCTACGAACCTTCGAATCAAATCACTCCCCAATGGGTCTTACGACCATGCGGAACAGTTGCCCGACATCTTACTGGAACCGCCTCTGAAAGAGGATTACATGCGTTTTGCCGTTGGTTGCAGTTGAGTTCTGTCGGTATTTCCACCTGAAAGGTTGGCGCAGCGAGTTTGATAAGCCGGGTTCCTATGGCGCGCAGCCGGAGCCCGTTACTTCGGTGGCTGGCGAGCGTGTATGCTCGCAACCTGTGAAGTGTGTCATCGGCGTCGATCTTGGCGGGACGAATGTTCGGGCTGGCGCCTTCTTTGAGGACGGGTCTGAGGCGGGACAAAGTTTCCAGAATCCGTCTTACGGACAATCCGGAGTCGAAAAAGTCATCGACGCGATCGCTTCCACGGTCGCCCAGGCGGTGGAGGCCTCATCCCAGAAACCCGAAGCCGTCGGTCTTGCGATTCCAGGCCATATCGACGACGTGGAAGGAGTGGTCCGCTGGGCGCCGAATTTCGGCGAAACGCTCGAGGGCGTGTTCAACTTCTGGACGAACGTGCCGGTGCGGGAGCTTCTCGAGCCGAAGCTTGGAGGCCTCAAAGTCCACATGGACAACGACGCCAATATGGCCGCGCTGGGCGAATACCGGTTCGGCAGCGGCAAGAACAGCGCCAAATGCTTGGTGATGCTTACGCTAGGCACCGGCATCGGCGGGGGAGTCATCATGTCGCCCGACGCAGTGCTTGGAGATGCTCGCGGGCCCTTGATTCTGGTGGGTGGGAATAAAGGTGGGGCGGAGCTTGGGCACACGATCGTCCAGTATCAGGGCGTCGACTGCCGCGCCGGCGAATACGGCAGCATCGAAGGCTACTGCGGCCGCGACGCGATTATCACCCGGGCCCAGCACCGTCTCGTGAGAGGCCGCGAATCCATCCTCCGTGAGATGCTTGGGAAGGACTACAGCAAGCTGACACCCCTGATGCTGAGCCAGGCCGCGGCTAAAGGGGATGAGCTTTCGATCGAGGTGTGGGAAGAGGTTGGAACGATGTTGGGCGTCGGAATCGCCAACTTCATCAATATCTTCGCGCCCGACATAGTTGCCATTGGAGGAAATGTCGCCCGCGCGGGAGATCTTCTGCTTAAACCGGCCATCAAAACGGCGCGGAACATCGCCATCAAGTCGCTGTTCGACGACGCCAGGATTCTGGTTGCGGAACAGATCGATGATGCAGGCATGCTCGGCGGCGCTGCCCTCGCGTTGGAGGCGCTCAAATGGGAGAGGAAATAACGGTCCACAAGGAAGCCATCCAGATCAGCGGCGGCCGGAACCTGTACATCTATACGTTCGACGTGGATGGGAAGCCGATGCCTGAGATGCGTTCTGAAGACATCCAGGCCTCTGTGCCCGTGAACCAAGAAAACGGCGACGGGTAATCTAACCCGAACCAAATGACCGAAGTGATCATGCCCAAGATGGGCGACGGAATGGAGGAAGGCACCCTCCTGGAGTGGCTGAAGAACGATGGCGACACCGTCAAGTCAGGCGAAGTCATTGGAAATATTCAGACGGATAAGGCGACGATTGAGTTGGAGTCGCCCGCTTCAGGCAAGTTGACCGGCATCCTCCTGCAAGCCGGGGGCACCGTTCCCGTTGGCCAGCCGATCGCCGCCATCGTGAAAGACGGAGAGCAGCTGCCGAGCGGTTGGGGCAACGGCGGTTCGGCTTCCGGAAAAGCCACCGAGTCTGCGGGGCCGCCTCAAGAAGAGCCCGTTTCACCCAACGGCCGAAGCAATGATCAGGTCAAACAGGAAGTGGCGGCCGACGACGGCGCCAAGCAGGAAGTCAAAGCCGAAGAGACCGTAACGCCGCCGACAGAAGCTGCTGAGAGCCGCGTGAAAGCCAGCCCGCTGGCCAAGAAGATCGCCAAAGAGCGGAATATCGACCTTTCGACGATCAAGGGCACCGGCCCCGGCGGGAGAATCGTCGAGAAGGACGTCGCCGAAGCCAAGCCTTCCAAGGCTCCCGCTCCCGTCGTCGCCAAGCCCTCGGCGGAAGACAAGACGATCAACCTGCCGCGGCTCCGCCAGATCACGGCCAAGAGGACGTCGGAAAGCAAGCAGCAGGTCCCCCACTTCTACGTCACCGTCGAAGTGGACGTCGAGCGGATACTTCAGCTTCGTGAGATGTTCGCCGAGGAGAACAGCGGCAAGGTCAGCATCAACGACTTTGTGATCAAGGCATGCGCGCTGGCTCTGCAAGACATGCCTGAGGTCAACGCCTCCTTCGAGGGTCAAACGGTCCGACAGTTCGGTGCGATCCACGTCGGCATCGCCGCGGCAGTTCCGGACGGACTCACGGTTCCCGTCATTCGAAACGCCAACCAGCTCACGCTCCGACAGATTGGTGAGGCCAGCCGCTCCCTGGTTCAAAAGGCCAAAGACAACAAGCTGTCCATGGACGAAGTGTCCGGTTCCACCTTCAGCATCTCCAACATGGGAATGCTCGACGTCGACAACTTCCTGGCGATCATCAATCAGCCCAACGCGGCGATCCTTGCCATTGCCAGCGTGCGAAAGAAGGCCGTCGTCGATGACGATGGGGCTATCGTCGCGAGAAGTCGAATGAACGTCACCTGCTCCTTCGACCACCGCGTGGTGGACGGAGCTATCGGCGCCAAGTTCATCAACATCGTCAAGGATTACCTCCAAAATCCGACGCGCCTGTTGGCTTAGGTCTGGATCTTAGCGATTCTGGAGCAGCCTGCGATCCCTGCATGCAGTGCCGGAGGCAAAGGTTAATCACGGCAGGCCTAACAGGAAAACTATCGGTTTGATAGCGTCTGCAGCATCAGAGAACCCGCTTTATAGAGACGCCGCAGCCTTAGGCATGAAACTTGAAATAAGCGTGTTTTATGGGAAAGAGCGCCGCGAAAGTTTCGGCTTTTTTGGGGGTAGCGGTGGGTCCGCGACCCCACTCGAAGTATATTGTAGGTGCCACAGTATTTCTGCGGGGGGTTAGATGATGTCTTTTCAGCACAAAGGCGAGCGTAGGGCTTTCACTCTGATTGAGCTTTTGGTGGTCATCGCGATCATTGCGATTTTGGCAGCCATCCTTTTTCCTGTCTTTGCACAGGCTAAGGCCGCGGCTAAGAGCACTGCTTCACTTAGCAATATCAAGCAGATCGATTTGGCAGAGATCATGTATCAGAACGACTACGAGGACAACTTCACCCTCGAAGTCGTTTGGAATTCTCCCGATCACATGTTTGTAGAAGGGAACACGGGAGTTGGATTTTCTCCTTGGACTTACGAACTGTTGCCGTACGAAAAGAACGGCCAAATCTCGCAGGACCCTCAGATCAGTCCGAACCCGAACTCCAGTCCGGCGCCCGAGGCGATCTGGGACTCCTACAATCCCGAGTACTCGTTCAACTACACACAGCTAAGCCCTTGGGTCTACGATCCGAACACTCCTCTGGCGCAGCAGGGAGTTGTGTATGTGCTCCACTCTACAAACTCCTCTCAGGTTTCCCGGCCCGCAAGCGTTGTTGTGGCTTCCGCTTCTTCCGCCTCAGCCGAGCAGCAGTGGCAATACTGGTACGGCGTGGGCTCTCCCCTCCCGTGGGCAAGCATCGAACCGCCTTACTGTAATGGCCAGTACGTCTACGACCAGAGCGGCTTCTGCATGGATGGGTGGGGGAAGGACGGATACACGTCGCTATCCCTGCTAAACAATGGCGCGGCAGGCGCCTACACGGGCAACCTGTCGATTCGAAGGTCCAATAACACCGTTACCTCCTTTGTGGATGGTCACGCGAAAGCGGTTCAGCCCGGGCAGTTGGCCACTGGAACCGATTGGAACGCCACGACGTCCGAAGCCGGGAACGTTCAAGTAACGAACGCCTCCAGCTATATATGGACCAACAACTAGCGGTGAAGTCGCTGCGCGCTCTTGCTGCAAGTACGCTCGTAGTTGCGGCGTTTGGATGCGGATCTGCCACGGACGGGGGTGTCGCCTCCAAGCCGGCGCCGATGGCCAACTCCAGCGCGGCGGCGCCGCGCGCCATCAAAGGAGCACCGGCCGTGCAGTTCAGCTCTGGGCCGCAAACGCTTTCCGTTGGCAGCAAAACCCACGGCGGCTAAGAAAACGCGCTGTGCTACCATAGGCACAGCGCGTTAGGGCGCACCCGGATCCGCGGGAAGGACTGTGTCCACCTAGATTGAGATTCCAAATCGGAACCTTTGTTGGCGCCTGGGCGCGGATCGCAGGCCGAAGTCCACGGAGGTTCTAATATGAGTCGATCGGTTGATCGCTTGGACTTGAGGCAGCTCAAGGTCCAGGCAAAAGAGTTGGTCCGAGCGGTGCGCAGCGGAAATGCCGATGCGCTGGCGCGAGTCGCTCCCTACTTTGGCAACGAGCCGGAGTTCTTTATTTCCCACGCTCAGCTCGTCCTCGCCCGCGAAAACGGCTTCGAAAGCTGGACAAGGCTGCGCGAGGAGCTCCAGCTCGCGCCGGCCAAGTCGCTTGGCGACCACTTCTTTCAAGCGCTGCTCGCAAAGGACGATGATCGCGCGGTCGAGCTGGTCCGGCAAAACCCAGAGCTTGCCGGAATCTGGCGCCGCAAAGAGTACGGCTGGGTATCCGTTCTTTCATCGGCCGCGGAGCTAGGGAGGCTTGAGCCCGTCAAGGCGCTTGTGGAGGCCGGGGCCGACGTTTATCCCGTCAACCAAGGCGGGTATCCGCCTGTTTTTGAAGCCGCATCCGGAGGTCATGCCGAGGTAGCCGAATACTTGATGCAAGCGTCCGCGGTGCGGGACAGCGGCCTTCCTCCCACGTACGGGTGCGGCATCGACATCGTCTTGGCCGCGCGCCTTGGTATGACCGGTCGGCTGCGGATGCATGTGGAGCGCGACCCGTTGGCCGTTTTCCGGCGGGGCTGCATCGGCGAGACCGTCCTTCATTGGCCGGCCCACAACGGACACGTCGAGTCCCTCCGCTATTTGCTGGAGCATGGCGCGCTGATCGAGGGCGACGAGATCGGCCTCTACGGCGGAAAGCCCCTTCATTGGGCCTCGGAGCACGCGCCCGAGTGTGTGGAGCTGCTTCTGGCCGGGGGCGCCGATCCGAATTCGCGGAATTTGATGAAGAACGATTTCGAGGGCTTTACTCCACTTCACATGATGGCGAGCCAGCGCAACCAATGCATCGAATGTGCTGAGCTGCTGTTGCGGGCGGGGGCCGACAAGTCGCTGCTCGACGCAAAGGGCCGCACGCCGCTGCAAGTTGCGGCACAAGGTGGCAGAGACCGCGTCGTGAGCTTCCTCTCGAGCGGGTAACACAGCCGGGTGAATCTTCTCTTTCTCGGCGGCACCAACTTTGTCGGCCGCCACGCGGCGGAAGCCGCGGTTGCGCAGGGTCACGGCGTGACCCTGTTCCATCGCGGCAGCAAAGGGCCTGGCATCGTTGCGGGCGCTGCAGAGATTTTCGGTGATCGGGAAGGACCTCTCGACGTGCTTGCCAGCCGCGATTGGGATGCCGTGATCGATACATGCGGCTACGTGCCCCGAGTGATCCGCAATTCTGTGGAAGCGCTCAAAGATCGTTCCGGCAGGTACCTGTTCGTCTCCACGATCAGTGTCTACAAAGAGACCGAGGATGGCGGTCTCGAACTACAGAGAGGCGAGCCTCTGGAGACCGAGGAAGTCACGGGAGAGACCTACGGCCCGCTCAAAGTCGAATGCGAGGATGCGGTCCTGGAAGGATTTCCGGAAGCACTCATTGTTCGGCCGGGCATCATCGCCGGCCCCTACGATCCCACGAACCGCTTCACACATTGGGCGGCGCGCTGCGCTGAAGGTGGGGAGTTGCTCGTGCCCGACGTCAAGGCGCAACCGATCGAAGTCATCGACGCAAGGGATCTCGGCGCATTCATGGTCGAGGCGCTCGAAAAGAAGCTGGCGGGCGTCTTTGACGTGGCAGGTGAGCAGACCACGTTCGGCGAAATGATTGAGATCTGCGCATCGCTCAATCCAACCTCGAAGCCCTGCTGGGCCTCGGAGGAGTTTCTGGAGGAGCACGGAGTTCAATTCTGGGTCGACTTGCCGCTTGCGCTTCCGTCCTCCGAGAGCGTCGGTCTGTTTCGAGTCGATTCCTGGCAAGCCGTGCAATCCGGGCTTCGGCGTCGTCCGCTGACGGAGACAGCCAGAGACACCGCCGACTGGCACCTTGCGAACGCGACGGCCAGCCCAGCTCGACACGGTATCCCGCGCGAACGGGAGTTGGAGCTCCTGGCGGCGCTGCACACAGCCTAACGGCCCACCGGCCAGGCGTGCGAAGGCTAAAATCAATTCATGAGCATCGTGCCCGCCAGCCGCAAAGTCCCCGCCGGGATCTTGGGAATTCTCTTGGGTTCGCTTGGGGTTCACAAGTTCTTTTTGGGATTCAACCGGGCCGGCGCCGTCATGCTCGCCATCACTGTCCTTGGCTGGCTCACCGGATGGCTCTTCGGCATCGGTCATTTGCTCGTAGGGGCGATGAGCCTGCTCGGCTTCATCGAGGGAATCATCTACCTCGTCCGAAGCGACAGCGACTTCTACAACACGTACTTCGTGCGCCGTCAAGAGTGGCTTTAATCTCGGCCTAGGGGAAGCGGGTGCGCCAATAGACCCAGGTAGCAAGCGCGATCATCAGAAGCCAGGCAACTGAGAAGATGGCTCCGGTTGCCGTCGAGAACTGAAGGCTGTGACGGTGCACATTGGTCATCCACTCTTCGTCCGCGGGGTCGAGAGCCTGTACGTCCGCATCTTGGTGAAGCCGGCTTTGTTGCTCGTGAAGCCGGTTCAGAATGAGAACGGCGGATCGAATGCCGGGTTGCGCGCGGTAAGAGGTCAGCAGCCCAACGCTGCAGACGATCAGAGGGAACCATAGCCTGAACTCCGGGCCCCACTTGCCGTCGGGATTGGACATCGACACGGCATACGAAGCAAACAGGAACGATTGGGAGGTGATGTAGGAGGTCAGCCGATTGCCCAGCACCTCGTACTCATGCTTGACCTCCTCTCGCACGAAGCGGAACGCCTCGACAGGCGTAACCGAGCTTCGACGTTCACCAGGATCGCTCACGAACACCTATCGTAAAGGCAATGACGCCCGCTTTGCAAACTCCGTAGACTGAGGAACCATGGCGACCGGCAAGTTGGTAGTGGGGATCACCGGGGCAAGCGGCGCGATTTACGCCCAGCGGTTCCTCCTCAGGGCCGCAAGCCAGTTCTCCGAAGTGCACCTCATTGTCAGCGAGCAAGCCATCCAGGTCGCCCAAACCGAGCTCGGGATCACCTTGAGCCGGCAGAGTTGGTCCACTCGGGAGTGGCTGGGGGCCGATTGCCCCTCCGTCAGGCTTTTGGACGAGCGCGACTACTTCACGCCACCGGCAAGCGGTTCGTTTCGGCACGACGGAATGGTCGTCATCCCTTGCTCCATGGGCACCGCGGGCCGGATCGCGCATGGCATTTCCAACGACCTCTTGACGCGTTCGGCCGACGTTTGCCTCAAGGAGAAGCGGCCGCTCATCCTTGTCCCCCGGGAGATGCCCTGGAACCTGATCATGCTGCGCAACCTCACGCAGCTCGCGGAAGCCGGCGCGACGATCGTGCCAGCGTGCCCCGCCTGGTACCACCGGCCAAGCTCCTTGGAGGAGCTGGCCGACACGGTAGTCGGAAGGGTCCTTCAACTGTTGGGTGTCGAGCAGGACCTGGTGCCGCAATGGCAGGCCGAATAGTCATCGCCGGCGCGTCCGGTTTTATCGGCTCGGCTTTGATAGGCCACTTCTCTGATTGCGAGGTCGTGGCCCTCAACCGCAAACCTGATTCACAACCCGGCGCGAGAGTGGCGACCTGGGACGGACCTTGGCAGCAAGAAGTGAACGGAGCAGAAGCCGTGATCAATCTGGCCGGCGCCCCCATCACACTCAAATGGAACGAGAGAAACAGAAAGAAGATTCTCGATTCCAGAGTTGAGACGACCCGGAAGATTGGGGAGGCAGTTCGTCAATCCAAAGACCCGCCTCGTGTTTGGGTAAACGGCAGTGCCGTCGGCTATTACGGCGACCGCGCTGAGTGGATTCTGACTGAAGCCTCGCCGGCAGGATCGGGATTCCTTGCGGATGTCTGCAAGGCATGGGAGGCTGCAGCGGAAGCGGTTGAAACGCCGCGCACGCGCCGGGTCTTGATGAGAACGGGAGTCGTGTTGGGCAGAGGCGGGGGATCGTTTGAGGTTTTTCGCAGGCTCATGCAGGCCCACATCGGCGCCGCCGGAGATGGTGGAGAGTGGATGCCGTGGATCCATCTGGACGATCTGTGCCGAATGATCCGCTGGTGCATCCAATCGGACGTGATCTCCGGCGCGATCAACGGCTCTTCTCGTTGGCCTTGCCGTCACAGCGAGCTGATGGTCGCGCTGTGTGGCGCCATGGGGGCGTCGTGGTATTACCCCGTGCCAAGATTCGCGGTTCTCGGGATGGGGAAGCTTTTCGGCCCCGATCCGGAGCTTCTTCTCTCCTCGCAAAGGGCAGTTCCTCAGAAAGCGCTCGATCACGGATTCGAATGGAGCTTTCCTCGACTGTACGATGCCCTGGAAGACCTCCTAAGCTAGTCGAGGGCGGAGGTAAAATGCCTGATCGTCCCAACTGACCATGGTCATTACTCGCGAAGAACTGAACCCCTGCACAGTCAAGCTGAACATCGTTTCCGACGCCGACGAGGTGAAAAGCGGATTCGAGTCGGCTTTTCGGCAGCTCACCAAGAAGATTAAGCTCCCCGGCTTCCGACCCGGTAAAGTGCCCCGCTCCATGCTGGAGCCGTTTGTTTCGGCGGAGGAGTGGAATGAAGCGGCTGCCGACGAGATCGTGCAGAAGCTCTACCCTAAGGCGATTGAGGAGCAGAAGCTGGAGGTGGACCGCACCACGCTGCCTCATGTGACTGTGGTGGCCATCAGCAAGGACGAATCCAAGTTCGAGTTCTCGGCCAAAGTGGCGCTCCCTCCCAAGGTCGAGCTGGGCGAATATAAAGGTCTGCCCGTCGAGCAGCCCGCCATCGACGTCACTGACGAAGAGGTCCAGTACGAGATCGACGAGCTTCGCCGGAAGGGCCAGACACGAGTCTCGATCACGGACCGCGGCGTGGAGGAGGGCGAAGTAGCGGTGCTTCAGATCAAGCCCCTCGATCCGCCCGCCGACGCGCGAACCTTCATGACGATCGCCGGCCAAACGTTCCCGCAGCTGGACGAGGCGATCATGGGGATGCGGGTCGAGGAGATGAAGAACTTGGACCTCTCCTTCCCCGAGAATTTCCAAGACAAAGAGTGGGCCGGAAAATCGTTCTCGGCTCAGGTCACGCTCGGCTCGCTCACCTCGGTGCGCCTGCCAGAACTGGATGACGCCTTCGCACAGAGCCTCAAAACCGAGAGTGTCGACGATCTCAAGAACCGGATCCGTGAGGCGATTGGCACGGCCAAGCAGCAGATGGTCCGTCAGATGGTCCACGAGCAGCTGGTCGACCGTCTCATGGAGCGTAGTCAGGTTGCCGTTTCCGACAACATGTGGGAGAACTTGGCCAACCGGCGTCTGAGCGAGCTTGCCCGCGAACAGGCTGAAAAGCAAAAGACCCTTGAGAACTACGCCCAGGAAAACGGCATGACCGCCGAAGAGTTCGCGAAGGCCTGGCAAGAAAAGGCGAAGCTGGAAGTTGAGCGGGCTCTTCTCATCCAAGCGGTCTACAGCAAGGAAGGGATGGAAATCGACACGAGCGAGCTGAACCGCGAGCTTCTGCTGATGGCCCAAGAGTTCGACACCGAGCCTCTGACGCTGTTGGAAGAGCTGAAGCAAAACGGGGCGCTCGATGAGCTTCATTTCCGGTCGCTGACCCGAAAGGTCGGCGACTTCCTCCTCTCGAATGCCGAGGTTTCCATCGTGGACTTGGACGCCCAACCCAAGAAGGCCGAGGAAGCCGCCGCTCCTGAGGCCGCGCCAAAGAAGAAGCGGGCCCCGAAGAAGGCGGCGGAAGAGAAGCCGGAAGAGTAGCCTTTCGGAAAACCTGTCAGGGGAATCAAGGTTGCCGGGCGACGACGTAACGTGTCGCCCGGTCGCGTTTTAGGTTGATCTCCCTCCTTCAGCTGGACCATGCAGCCCCGGCCGCTCTTTTTGGAGCAAATCGTCACGCCGATAGTCCTACTTAAAATAAATTGAATAAATCGATGTGTAAACTAATAATTCCTCAACATGGGTAAAGAAAAGCTGCATCGAATTCCGGCCACAGACCCTGTTTCAGGGGGCGAGCTTTATGTCTCGGAGCTCACGAGCGACGAATCGGGGATCACCATTCGCGGCCGCTTCGAGATTCCAAAGTACGCCCGCCTGGACGCGGAGCAGGCCAAGTTCCTCGAAACGTTCCTGAGATGCCGGGGAATGCTGAACAGTGTGGAGCGGGTGTTGAACCTGAGCTATCCCACCGTTCGGATCCGCCTCGACAGCTTGCTGGACGCCTTGGATCTGACACCCCCAAAAGAGGAGAACGGTAAGAAGGATAAGTCCTCCGACAAGAAACGAAGGATCTTGGAGGAGCTGGAGCGGGGCGAGATCACCCCCGAAGAGGCGAAGGAAAAACTGGGAGTGGCGCATTGAAGGACGAGATTCAACGAATATGCAAGTTGGTCGCCGAGGGCAGGCTTTCTGCCGAAGATGGGGCAGACCTGATCGACGCTTTTTACGCGGGAGAACGAGCCGCAGCCGAACCTGCGGAACCCGGGGCTTCCGCGAATGGTGCGGCTGAGCCAGAGGCGAGAGACACACCTCCTCCTCCCCCGCAGGCGTGTTCCGGAAGAGACTCTTTCCGGTCGATGATCGAATCGATCGAGCGGTTGACGAAGGAAAGCGTGGAATCGGTGAACTGGCAAGAGGTCGCCCAACACGCTCGAGAGAATGCGAAGAAAGGCTTCGAAGCCGTGAAGGCCGGCTTGGGCGACCTGTCGAAGGGCAAAGTGCACCTCCATTGGCTCACAAACCAAGAGGTCAAGGAGATTACGCTTCCTCTTTCGGGCACGGGAAGGCTGCTCAAGATCGAGAACCCTTGCGGCGACGTCAAGGTCGTCGGAGGCTTCGATGCAGGCTCGATCACCGCCAGGGCGAAGTTCCGGGGCGCGACCTTGGAAGAGGCAAAAGAGAAAGCCCGCGAGTACACGCTGATCGTGGAAGAGAGCGACAGTGTGTGGCTCATTCGCCAGCCCGACGTGACGGGCCTCTCCGTGGATTTGGAGATTCAGCTGCCCGGAAGCGGGCCGGTTGAGGTCATGGTAGAGTCCGGTGACGTCCAGGTGTTCGACACCAAAGGGTCGGGACGTGTATCGAGCAAGTCCGGGAACATCCAGCTCCGCGGTCTCTCCGGTCAGGTCGACGTTTCGGCCGAAAGCGGGAACGTCGTTTTGGAAGATCTCACCTCCCCGTCCGTCACCGTCGAAAGCAAGAGCGGGAACGTCAACGGCGTGCGCGTTCGGGGCTCGCTGAACGTCCGCGCCGCTTCGGGCGACGTGATCGCAACGGAAACCTCGGGGCGCCTGATCAAGCTGGAAACCGTGAGCGGCAACATTACGCTGGACATCGACGAGGCGGTCTCGGGCACCGTGGATGTGCGGACGGTGAGCGGCAACGCCTCGGTTTCCGTGCCGGAAGAGAGCGATTGCCGCGTCAGCCTCTCGACTCTTCGAGGCTGCGTCGCGTCGAATGTTTCGCTCAGCGACGAAGCCAAGACGGAGAACCGCCTGACGGGACGTCTCGGCGATGGGTCCGGCAGGTTGGACGTGAGCGCCGTCACCGGCAACGTGACTCTCGACTTGCGCGGCGCGGCCGTCTCGGCCTAGGCAGCTTCCGGCTCGGACAAAAGGCAATAATCTCAGCGATGGGATACTGGCTGATGAAGTCCGAGCCGGACTGCTATTCGATCGACGACTTGCGGAAGACGGGTGGTCCAGCCATGTGGGAAGGATGCCGCAACTTCACAGTCCGCAATTTCTTCCGTGACTCGATGAACAAGGGCGACATGGCCTTTTTCTATCATTCGAGCTGCACCCCGCCGGGCATTGTGGGCACGATGGAGATCGTCAGCGACCCGTACCCCGATCCGACGCAGTTCGATCCCAAGAGCGATTACTACGATCCGAGCAGCCGCCAGGAGAGGCCGAAGTGGCTGCTCCGAGACGTGGAGTTTCGATCGAAGTTCGACCGCATGGTGTCGCTTGACGAGCTTCGGACCATCCCGGGATTGGAAGACATGCTGGTTCTTCGCAGGGGCCAGCGCCTGAGCGTCATGCCGGTCGCGGAAAGTGAGTGGAAGATCGTCAACTCGCTCAAGGGCATTTAACGCAGACGGGAATGTAGAGATAATTCTACATGATCGTGTTATAATGCGGCATGCCCATCCGCCCCGAGGAAGCCTTGGCCAATATGATCGATTCGCTGCCGGCGAAGACCGGCAAATCGCTCGACGAATGGCGAGCGCTGATCTCAGCGAAGGGCATCCAAAAGCACGGCGAGATCATGGCCTTTCTCAAGGGCGAGCACGGAATCTCCCACGGCTTCGCCAATCAGATCGCTCTGCGGTCCAAAGCTGAAGAGCCGACGCACGAGGATCCGATCCAGGCAGTCTTTGCCAAGCGGCCGGTGGCGAAGGAGATCTACGACGCATTGATGGCCCGTGTCCAGGAATTTGGAGACGATGTGGACGTCGCTCCCAAGAAGGGCTACGTCAGCTTGCGCCGATCCAAACAGTTCGCCATCATGCAGCCCGCCGCGGATCGTCTCGACGTGGGCATCAACCTCAAAGGCGTTTGCTCCACGGAGCGCTTGGAGCCGTCTGGCAGCTTCAACGCGATGCTTTCTAACCGGGTGCGGGTGAAATCGGCCGCGGAGATCGACTCCGAGCTTCTCAGTTGGCTCAAGCAGGCCTACGAGCAGTCGTAATGGAAGAGATTCGGGAGATGCTGAGGCAGGTGATCGAAGGCGCGGACTTCCCTGGCTCCGCCCAGATTCTCAAGTCTGTCAAGCCGCAATCAGCTTGCACCGTTCTCCCGGGCATGCCCTACTCCGTTGCGACGAACGTGGCGCACACCGAGATTTGGAACCGGGTGTGGCTTCACCGCTTGCAGGGGCTGCCAAAGGTAGCTCCGTTTCCAGACTTCCCCGATATCTCGCAGGACGAGTGGCCGGCAGTCAAGGCCGCCTTCGTGGAAGGAGTGCAGAGGGCTTACGAAATTGCCTGCGCCGAGCCGTGGACTCACCGATGCAAATCGGATGAGTCCGCAAAGCGTCTACTGACCAAAATTGCCCTGCACACCAGCTATCACCTTGGCCAGGTCAACTTGCTGAAGCGGGCCCTTCGGGTCGCAAAACGTTAAATCACCGTAGTTCTGCGTGCGCGATCCAAAAATCGGGCAATTATGCGGTCCCCTCTCGGGCTTGAGGAATTGGGCTCCGTCCCGAAACTAGAGATATGGCGGGAACGGTGGCGATGGAAGGATCGCGGACCCTGTTGCAATGTATCTACGTGAGTACCGCTTTCCACCCGATGAGCGATTCCGAACTGGTATCGCTGCTGGAAACATCGCGCAGAACCAACGTTGAAGCTGGAATCTCCGGCGTGCTGATTTATTGCGATGGGTGTTTCTTGCAAGTCATCGAGGGTCCGGCCGAAGTCGTCGATTCCCTCTTCGAAAGCATCTCCAAAGATAGGAGGCACCATTCTGTGACGCAGCTTGTCTATGAGGAAGTCTCCAAAAGGGCTTTCAGTCAGCTTGACATGGGCTTCGTGAAGGCCACCAGCGACGACCTGCATGTGATTTCGGGTTTCGACGGCATGAGCAGCCTCGCCGATCTTGACGGCGGACAGGCCAAGATCCTCCTGGACCGGTTTCGTACCGCCAGAGTCGCTTAAGCCGGCAGCCTTCTTAACCGGTATCCTGTAAGCGTCGATGAACCAGACGCCCACGTTCATGCCTTCTACTGAGACGCTGTTCCAAAAGACGGCCGAGAACACGATGGTCGTGAACATGGGTCCTCAGCACCCCTCGACCCACGGTGTCCTTCGTGTGATCTGCGAGCTGGAAGGCGAGACGATCGTTCAGTGCAAGTGCGTGATCGGCTATCTCCACACGGGCATGGAGAAGGAGGCCGAGTACCAGCAGTATCAGAAGTGCGTTGTGATGACCGATCGCATGGACTATCTGAACGCGAACGGCAACAATCTGGCCCATGCGCTGGCCGTCGAAAAGCTGCTGGGATGTGAAATCCCGAAACGCGCGCAATATCTTCGGGTCATCCTCGCGGAGCTTTCCAGGATCAACTCCCATCTGGTTTGGCTGGGCACGCACGGGCTGGATCTCGGCGCAATGACCCCGTACTTCTACTGCATGCAGCAGCGGGAGCTGACGCTTGACCTCTTCGCAATGTTCTCGGGAGTGCGGATGATGCCGAGCTGGATCGTGCCTGGCGGCCTTCGAGCCGACATGCCGGCGGAGTTTCCTGAGAGGCTGGGAAAGTTCCTGGATGGCTTCCTTCCCGAGCTCGACGTGATCGAGGGACTCCTGGTGGAGAATCCGATTTGGAAGGAGAGGACCTACGACGTGGGCGTGCTGACTGGCGACCAGGCGCTTTCGCTCGGCTGCAGCGGGCCCATTATGCGCGCCAGCGGAATCGCTTTCGATCTTCGTAAGGCCGCTCCGTACAGCAGTTACGAAGATTTTCAGTTCCTGGTCCCCGTGGGTTCGCGCGGCGACGTTTACGACCGTTTCCTTGTCCGACTTGCCGAGATGCGCGAGAGCGTGAAGATCATCCGCCAAGCGATCGACAACCTCCCCGACGGGCCCGTTCGAACGGACGACCGTAAGATTGCACCGCCCCCGCGTGAGGAGTTGGACACTTCCATGGAGTCGCTTATCCACCACTTCAAGCTGTACACGGAGGGCTACCATCCGCCAGTTGGCGAGGCTTACGCCGGCATCGAAGGCTCGAAGGGCGAGCTGGGCTTCTATATCGTCAGCGACGGTAGCAACAGGCCCTATCGGTGGCACGAGAGGCCCAGCTCGTTGATGAATTTGAAGTCGTTGGAGGTTCTCGCAGTCGGAAGGCTGATCGCCGACGTGGTCGCGATTATCGGCTCCATCGACATCGTGCTGGGAGAGATCGACCGTTAAGATGCAGCTCACTTCTATCCACCAACGTCCGGGGCCACCGAAGGCCGAGGATCTGAGCCTCAATTTCTCCAAGCAAGCAGTTGCAGAGCTGGAGGCCTTGGTCAGCCACTATCCGGAACCCAAAGCCTGCATTCTGCCGGGCCTTTGGCTGGCGCAGAGAGAGTACGGCGGATTCCTTTCAGGCGACGCCATCGCCGAGGTTGCCTATCGGCTGCGTCGCCCTTACGCGGAGGTAGAGGGCGTGGCGACTTTCTACTCCATGTACAACGCCTCGCACAAGCCAGGCCGGCACAAGCTTGAGCTGTGTACGTGCCTTTCGTGCCATCTGGCTGGAGCGTTTCCGCTCAGCGTGTACATCCAACAAAAGCTGGGAGTCGGCCACGGCGAAACGACGGAAGACGGCGTGTTCACGTATGAAGAGGTGGAATGCCTCGACGCCTGCGATCGGGCGCCCGTGATGCAGATCGGTGATCAGTATTATGGTCTGGTGGACGAGGCGGCCGTCGATAGATTGATCGAGGATCTTCGTGCTAATCCCGATTCCACAGTTGTAGGACTCGCCGCATCGATTATTAAGGTTCAGCTTCGCGAGGGAGAAGTCCAAAAGGTCCCTTCCGCGTAGGCGCTGTTAAAAACCTCACTTTTTGATAAAAGTGCTCACGAGTGGGATCATTCGGATCGCAATTGATGTAGTATACGGTTAGGCCCTCTTGCGGCTCAAACTTTCTGTTTGGACCGCGGAAGCCAGCCTTTGCAATCATATTTGTTGGCTCATACTTGCCTTCAAACTGAGGTTAATAGCTTAATGAAGTTTCGTGCCTTTACCTTAATTGAACTTCTCGTTGTCATTGCAATCATTGCAATCCTTGCAGCCATTCTGTTCCCTGTGTTCGCTCAGGCCAAAGAAGCCGCCAAGAAGACGTCCTGTCTCAGCCAGACCAAGCAGCAGAACCTTGCCGAGATCATGTACTCGGGCGATTATGACGACATGGTCGTCATGAACGAGAACCTTGGAACCGACCACAACGGATTCAAAAACATCTACTGGACGATGGCTGTCTATCCGTACATGAAGAGCTGGCCCATGTGGCGAGACGCTGACGATTCCAGCAACCCTTACGGGATCTGGACTCCCGGCGGCAAATACTCTTGGGATGAGAACTGGCAAGACTGGGGTGTTGCCTACGGTATGAACGTCGAGTACCTGAACAACGCTGGCGGAGACTGTTCCGGTTGGCAGCCGCAGGGCTTCGGTTTGCCGATCAGCTCCACGTCCATGTCCAAGCCTGCCAACACGATTTTCTCGGCTGACAAGAAGATCATCGGCGACGACGCGGACGGCTGGTTCACGGACACGTACGTGATGGCGCCTGCCACCCTCACCTCTCCCGACGCCTGCACCTGGTCCAATGGTAGCTGGGGAACGGGCTCCTACGGAGACACCCTCAACTACGCTTCCAACCCGACGTACACTGGAAACGTTTCGATCCGACACACCAACGGAACGAACGTGACCTTCTGCGACGGACATGCGCGGTTCGAGTATCCGGGCACGATGGCTGCTGGTACGAACTGGGCTAAGGGTCTCGCGAACAACCAGATCTTCATCACGGACGTGACGAAGTATCAGTGGGATACCAATCAGTGAGGCTAGGCTTCTGGGCCGTCATTGCGCTGATGAGTGCAGCTCTGGTTCAGGGCTGCATGTCATCGGGCGATGATCCTGCGAACATTGACAAAGCTCCGCCTGCGAAGGACACTTCGCATGCGTTGGCTCCGAACACCACCAAGAAGCTGCCCACCATGGGTGGGCCGTCGACGATGGGTGGTGCTCCAGGCGGCGCACCGGCTGCTTCGGGACTTTCCTCGAAGCCTGCCGAGAAGCCGGCTGGCGCGGGCGGTCAGTAGCTTAGAATCGAAAGATGGGGGCCACATCTTGGATGTGGCCCCCGTCTTTGTTTTGGTGAGGCAACTCTTCGGTCTCCAATCGAACCGGTAGACTCTTGGTGATGGCCGAGTATAAGCTCCTCCTCGAGCATTCCCACGATCCGAGTTTTCGCACGCTCGAGGGATACAAGAAGCTCGGCGGTTACGTCGGCCTGCCAAGAGCTCTCAAGATGGAGCGCCAGACGATCGTCGATTCCATCAAAACAGCCGGTCTCAGAGGAAGGGGAGGCGCCGGCGCTCCGGCTGCCCTCAAATGGGGCGGCATGCCCAAGGAGAAAAAGGGTCCCCACTACCTGATCTGCAACGCCGACGAGGGCGAGCCCGGAACGTTCAAAGACAAGCAGCTCCTGGAGACCTGTCCCTTTGAGCTGATTGAGGGCATGACCATCGCAGCGTACGCCGTCCAGGGCGACGTCGGCTACATCTACATTCGGGGCGAGTTTGTCGACGGGGCGAAAGCCGTACGGGCGGCAATCGACGAAGCCTACGCCAACAACCTCCTCGGAAAGAACATCCTCGGAACAGGATTCAACTTCGACCTCCAAATCCATATGGGCGCCGGTTCCTACGAGTGCGGCGAGGAAACGGCCCTGATGAGCTCGCTCATGGGCGAGCGGGGCATGCCGCGGTTGAAGTTCCCTCACGCACCGTTCCCGGTCGTCAAGGGCGTTTGGGACAAACCGACCCTGATCCACAACGTGGAGAGCTACTGCAACGTCCCCTACATCACCGACCGCGGCGCGGAGTGGTGGGCCTCGCTGGGCGCTTCCACGAAGAATTCGCGGGGCACGAAGATCTTCTCGATCTCGGGCCATGTGAACAAGCCTGGCAACTACGAAATCGAGTTTGGAACGAAGCTCACGGAGCTGATCGATCTTGCGGGTGGCGTGAAGGGCAAGCTCAAGGCCTGCATTCCCGGCGGCAGCTCGATGCCCTGCCTCACGGCCGAGGAGACGGAGCGAGCCGTTTTGGGCTACGAAGAGCTGATGGAGGTCAAGACGATGGTGGGCTCCGGCGGCTGCATGGTTCTCAACGACACCACCTGCATCGTCACGTTCGCCTGGCGGACCGCGCTCTTTTACGCGAACGAGAGCTGTGGGAAGTGCACGCCCTGCAGAGAGGGCACGCGCTGGATCGTTCAGATCCTCGAGCGAATCTTGCGGGGCGGCGGAAAGTCCGGCGACATCGATCTCCTCAAGCAGGTTGCCTCCCAGATTGACGGCCGCAGCTTCTGCCCGTTGGGCGACGCCGCCGCCTGGCCACTCAACGGATTTATCCGTGCCTTTCCGGAAGAGTTCGAGTATTTCATCGAACATGGCCGGAGCATGGTGGGCGACCGGCAAGCCGTCCCGGCCTAACACGCGCTACGCTAGGTTCCGATGGCTCGCAAAAGCGTGTTCGGACCGGCCTTGGTGGGCACACCGCTGGTGGCTTTCCTGTTGCTGCCTCCCATCGCCTTGGTTGTGCGGGGCCATTCATCGTTCGCGCAGAACCTCTCGCAGCCTGAATCCCGCGAAGCTATTCTGGTCAGCCTTCGAACGACGTTCGTGGCCCTCGGCATCCTGATCGTGTTGGGAATGCCGTTGGGCTGGGCGATCGCCAGGTCTTCATCGCGCTTTGCCAGGTTCGTGGACGGCATCATCGACCTACCTTTGGTCTTGCCGCCCGCCGCCGCTGGCATCGCGTTGCTGCTGGCGTTGGGCCGCAACGGCCTTGTCCCGACGGGTCTTCCCTTTACGGCGGGCGCCGTCGTGGCTGCGCAGGTCTTTGTCGCCGCGCCGCTCTTTCTCCGAGCGGCCATTGCCGCGTTTTCTGCGGTTCCGGAAGACGTCGTCGAGATGGCCCGGTCAGAGGGGGCAAAAGGAGCGGCGCTCGCTATGGGCATCGTTTTGCCGCTTTCTGGCCGGACCCTGATGGGCGGCATGGCGATGACGTGGGCGCGCGCCCTTGGCGAGTTCGGAGCGACGATCCTTTTCGCGGGCAGCTTCCAGGGCCGCACGGAAACCCTGCCGCTGGCGATTTATCTGGGATTCGAAACCGACCTGGACCAGGCGGTGGGCCTATCGCTGCTGTTATTGCTTGTCGCTGCCGTAGTGCTTGTGCTGGGTCGCGTAGTAGCGGGAGAGCGAGCAAGATGAGTGAGATAGCCGAACGAGGATACGCGAGAGCAGAGATGTTGGTCAGCACCGATTGGGTCGCAGAGCATCTCCAAGACCCCGGCATCCGCTTGGTTGAAAGCAACGAGGACCCCCTGCTTTACGCCGCAGGCCACGTTCCCGGAGCCGTCGAGGTCGACTGGACCAGGGATTTGAACGATCCGATTCACCGCGATTACCTGCAGAAGGACGGATTCGAAGCGCTCATGTCCCGGATCGGCGTCACTCCCCAAACGACCATCGTCTTCTATGGCGACAAGAACAACTGGTGGGCAACTTATGCGGCTTGGGTCTTCCACCTGTTTGGTCATGAGAACATCAAGATCATGGATGGTGGAAGGCTTAAGTGGAGCCAGGAGAGCCGCCCCATGACACGCGAAGTTCCTCAATATCCTCCGACCACTTACGCGGCGCCCTCGAGAAACGACTCCAAGTACCGGGTGTTTCGTGACGAGGTCTTTGCCCATGTGAAGCTCGGAGGAAAGCTGGTCGACGTGCGTTCGCCGGAGGAGTTCAACGGGACGCGTCTGCACATGGAGAACTACCCCAACGAAGGCGCGCTTCGGGGTGGACACATTCCTGGCGCCAAGAACATCCCGTGGGCAAAGGCCGTAGATGCCACGGACGGAACCTTCCTTCCCGCATGGGACTTGCAGCGGGTTTACCAGGAGACGGCCCAGGTGGGACCAAGCGACGACGTGATCGTGTACTGCCGGATAGGAGAGCGCTCGTCCCACACCTGGTTCGTGCTCCACTACCTTCTTGGGTATCCGCGAGTCCGCAATTACGACGGTTCCTGGACTGAGTGGGGCAATCTGGTCGGGGCGCCCATCGAGCGGTAGGAATGCCGTATCCAAAGCCTCTTCAGGAACGTCTGGACGATCTGTCGCTCTTTCCGGATCGCGCGGACCGGATCGACGCGTTGGTCGAGATCGGCGCCGAGTACAGGAACTTCACGCCGGAAGAAGTGCCGAGGAGCGCGGAAAACCGCGTGCCAGGCTGCGAATCGGAGGTCTTCTTCGCGGCCGACCCACAGCCAGATGGCACCCAAAAGTACAAGTTTGCGGTGGATAACCCTCAAGGAATCTCGGCAATGGCGCTCGCGCAAATGCTTCAGTCACTTTCGGGACAGAGCCGGCGGGACGTGGCCGACATCGATGAGGGCGTGGTGTTCGAGATCTTCGGCAGAGAGCTTTCGATGGGGAAGAGCCTGGGCTTGGTGAACATGGTGCGGATGCTCAAGGCGGCGGCTTCCTAACCGGTAGTGGGTCCCTTCGTATCTTCATCTCACGATGGTTCCTTACGGGTTTACCGGTGTTACAATGCGGCATGGCAAGCGCCGGAGATTTCGGCCCGTCGAGGGAGCAGAAGCTGCGAATCCTGCAACTGGAATACAGGATGGCAAAGTATCGCGTTACTTGGACGCTGCTTCTCGGGTTTCTGTGTCCGTTGCTTTGGATCATCACCGTTTTTCAGTTCTTGCGAATTCGGGACCTTCAACTGCAGGCCAGACTAAGCGGCATCGAGCCGTGGTTGCTCTCCCAACGCCCAACGCTTCATCTTTGAGCGCAAGTCACGACCATTCAAATGGCTCTGCTGCCTCCTAACCCGGGGCTAGCAACCTAACGAGTAATCTGTCCCTATGCTGGCATGCCTCACGGTGGCTGCTGCTTTTTGGCAGCTCTCGACTCCTGTCACATGGTATGGACCTGTTACGGCGACCTTCCAAGTCCAATTCGCCGGAAATCCATACGACCCGGCCGAGAACGACGTGAGGGTTCAATTCTTGGGTCCGAAGGAGGTCAAGGAGGAGCGGATCGCTTACTTCGACCAGAAGCAAGGAGCTTGGAAAGCCGTCTTCTTGACGCAGCGCCCCGGAGATTTTCGGGCTCGGCTCATCCGCAATGGAACGGACGCCCACCAGGCGCCCACTCAAAAGCTCTTCCACCTGGACAAGCCGTTGCCGCACGGCTTTGTGCGAGTCGATCCCAACCACGCCAACCGGTTTCAGTGGGATGACGGCACGCCATACGTGCCGATCGGCTTCGACCTCGGCTGGCAGGAACCCAGCAACGTCGACCTGACCGGCGAGCTGGCAAAGATGGGCCGAAACGGCGTCAATTGGACACGCATTTGGGCTTGCTCCTGGGACGACAAGAACCCGTGGTGGCCCAAGGACAACAAACCAGATCTCAAGGGCCAGCTATGGCCGCCTGCCTTGGAGCGATGGGATCAGCTCGAGCGGGAGGCTGAAAGGGACGGAGTGGAAATTCAAATGACCCTCTTCCACCACGGTGAGTTCAGCAGCACAACCGACTCCAATTGGAACGAAAACCCGTGGAACGCGAAGAACGGCGGATTTCTCAAGGATCCGGGCGACTTCTTCACGGACGCCGAGGCCAAGCGCCGCGCGAGGATTTGGCTGCGATATGCCGTCGCCAGGTACGGAGGCTCGCCGCAACTGTTTGCATGGGAGCTCTTCAACGAGGTCCAGTGGGTCGATGCGGCAAAGACGGAGAACCGCTGGACCGATGTGGAGGCTTGGCACAAGGAGATGGCCGAGTACTTACGCAGCATCGATCCCTACCACCACCTCGTGACCACCAGCTCGGAAATGCGTCCCGCCCTCAACGCTCCGATGGATTTCGTTCAACCGCACACTTATCCATCGAACATCCTAGCGTCGGTGATCGGGACGGTCATGCCGCAGGACAAGCCGGGATTCTACGGAGAGTTCGGTCCGAGCGACGGCAGCAGCACCGATTGGCGTCAGGACGCGCGCGACGGCACGCTTGGGGGCCTGCTGGCCAACCACGCGGGCAGCGCGATGTTTTGGTACTGGGGCGCCGTCGAGAAGAACAACCTGTATGGCGAGTATGCCGTCGCCAGAAAAGTGTCGGACGAGTCGGACTGGGCCCGCCATCCTTCAGCCCACATCGCTGATCTGGGGGTTCGAACCAAGGAACGATCCACCTTTTCGTTTGCGCCCGGCTTAGGCTGGGGTGCATCCACCCAGACCACCTTCGACTTGCCCGAGGGCGCCTCACCGGCGGCGCTGGGAAAGCTCTCCTCTTTCTTGCAGGGAGCGTCCCACAAGGACATGGGTGGGCCAGTCACTTTGCGGTTCCAAGTGCCTGAAGCTTCGGACATGCGAATCTCGATCGGCCAAATCTCCGACAGCGGCGGAAACCTCGAGGTGGTGGTGGACGGAGCTTCGGCCTTCAAAGAGTCTTTCAAAAAAGGGGATGCCGCAAAGCCTGTGGACGTGAAGCTCAAAGCGGGAACTCACGAGGTGGTTCTCAAGAACGACGGACCGGATTGGATTGTCCTGAATCGGCTCACGATCACCCATCTCGCCCCTGCGGCGAGCGTCGTAGCGCTGGCGGAGCCCGGCTGGATGATGGCGCGAGTGACCGCCGAAAACAAGCCCGAGTCGCCCATTGAGGTGCGCCTCACCCGAGTTCCTCTCTCCGACGGCGTCTACCAGACCCAAACGATCGATCTGAACACGGGTGTGTCGACAGTGGGAACGCTCGAAGTCAAGAACTTCGAGATCCTGCTGCCGCTGGCGCTTGCGGATGAGATGGTGATCTTCAAGAAGACGTAGTGCCGGCCTTGTTGGCGATCGGAATGGTCACGGTGAACAACGGCTTCTGCTGGGAGACGCTGTAGTGGATCTTCAGCTTGACGGGGCCGAATTCGCCCTCGCGGACGGGCTGCCCGTCGAGCGGCCCCGATGGCACACGAGCCTCGAAGGGAAAGTGCAGGGCCGTGATGCCGTTGTGAGGCAGGCTCGGGGAAACGACCTCGACGACTGGGAAGTTCATGATGAAGCCTTCCGGTGAAACCCGGACCGACTGATTGGAAGTGGCCTTCAAGACCACCTCCCTTTGAGATGCGCTCTTCTGCCTGATGAGAGCTGCCTGCGGTTTGACGGTGTAGTCGCCCACACCGGGAATCTCGAACCGCGCCGTCCGCGCCAGCTCCATCTGCGGCTGACCAGACTTGTGGGTCAACCGTAAGCCGTTCAGATCGAACGCCATGCTCCTGGCGAGGGTCTTCAAGCCAAAGATTCGGACCGTTATCTCCCTTTGATCGGCGGCAAAGGGTATTTGGAAGTGGGCGAAGCCTCCGCGGAGGGGCAGCGCGGTCAGGCCGTCCTTGTCGTACCAGTGCGTGGCGTTCACGACCATGGCAGCCAACTCCATCCCTTCCATCGGTTTGCCCACGTACTGTAGTTCGATCCCCGCCGAGCCGTCGTACCAGGCCACAAGCCGGGGATCTTGCTTCGAGCTTGTCAAATAGGTTTTGGCGCCTGGGAGATCGACCATTCCTCGTCCCACGACGTTTCGCTTTCCGTCGACGATCATGCATTCGGCCTTTCCAGAAAAGGGAGCGTAGCCGTCGAACACCCTTCCGGCCCAAAGGTTCGCCTCCGTCTGGCCTTCCAAAGAGCTTTCGCATGTTTCGCCATCGGGTACGCGCGTGACCATTAGATAGTCCCGGAGCTGCGAGCCGGACACCTCCTCCGAGCACCGGAAAACGACTTTTAGTGCCGTCTTTCGAATTCTCAAGCGGTGCTGCAAATAGACGGAGTGGTCAGGTTCCGTTCGAACGAACTCGAACTTCAGATTGCCTGGTCCCTGCTCCCCTAACGCCGTTCGCAGACTCAATCTGAGTCCGAAGAGGACCACCAGGAGGCAGCCGACGGCCACCAGAACCTGTGCCAGATTGCGCGAAGTCCCCATCTGGCAGCGGTTTACCCCAGGGCAAACGCGGAAACTTCCCCCAATCGGCATGCGGTAAAGGTAGGGCGTGAAATGGATCGCTCTTTCGCTTGCCTTGACGGCGCTTGTCGGCTCTGTGCGTGCCGACGCCGTCGACGATCTGGTCCGGGCAGAAATGAAGAAAGATCGCGTGCCGGGAATGGTCATCGGCATCGTCCGCGACGGAAAGCTTGTGCGAACGAGCAGCTATGGGATGGCCGATTTGGAGCTGAACGTGAAGACCAAGGACGACATGCTCTTCGAGATCGGATCGATGACCAAGCAGTTCACTGCCTTTGGCGCGATGCTGCTCGTGGACCAGGGCAAGCTCTCGATCGACGATCCGGTGTCCAAGTACCTGCGCGAGGCGCCGGCTTCCTGGTCGCAAATGAAGGTCTCGAACCTGCTCTACCAGACCTCCGGTCTGCCCGACTACGCGTTCGTCGCCGGCCTCGCCCTCACGGACGAGTTCGACCGCAAAGCGTTCTTCGACAAGATCGCCGCCATGCCTCTCGATTTTCCGGTCGGATCCACTTGGGCGTACAGCAACACCAACTACGCGTTGATGGGGTGGATCATCGAAAAGGCTTCCGGTAAGCCCTACACCCAGTTCATTCAGGAAAACATTCTCAAGCCGCTGGGCATGAACCACACGGTGTACGGGACGATGTACGACATTCTTCCGAACCGCGCCGCCGGCTACTACAACATGGAGCCGCAGCACCTCATGCGTGCCAAGCCAAGTGGCGCCAGCATCGATTCAGACGGCTCGCTGCTCTCGTGCGTCCAAGACCTGGCCATCTGGGACAAAGCCTTAGCCGACCGCAAACTGCTCTCCAAGGCAGGCTACGAGAGGATCTGGTCTCCGGCGGTTCTGAACAGCGGTCACAAGCGCTTCTACGGCATGGGCTGGTTTCTTTCGCCCTACGGAATCCAAGACTACGTAGGGCACGGAGGAAACTCGTCCGGCTACAGCGCCGGTTTGGCGCGTTACCCCGATGAGAAGCTCAGCGTAATCGTTCTCAGCAACGTCTATGCTATCGGCGGGGAAGCGTTTGCCAAGAAGATCGCCGAGACCATCGATCCCAAGGTGAAGTGGCCAGTCCCTTCCGAGGCTCCGGATCCGAACACGAAGCGCACCGAGGAGCTGAAAACGGCCCTTTCCGAGCTCGCTGCCAAGGACGTCTCCGGAACCTTCCTCGAGCCGGATATGACCGCGCCGTTGAAGACGCTCCGGCTCGCCAACGCCTTCGTGTCCCTGAAAAACCTCGACAAACTCGCCTTTTGTTCGGAGAAGCCCTACGGCGACGACACGTTGCTGACCTACGACCTCACCGCCACAGGCCACCCTTACACGCTCATGGCACTTTGGAGCAAGGAAGGCAAGCTGGCGCACCTGATCCTCCAGCCCCGGGGGGCGTGAGGCGAAGGGAAGTTGGCGAGTTCAAGTTGGCAAGTTCCAGGTTCGCAAACAAAGGAACTTAGGGCTGCAGACCCGAAGACACTTGGGTCTGGTTAGCTACTCAGGAAAACTGCCCCGTCTTACCACCTGCCAACTTGCGAACTTGAAACTTGCCAACTTACGTCCATCCCCGCCGTATTTCAAAGTGGGTCGAAATGATTGCGTGCGCTCTCACTGTTGCTTTGACTCGTCAGGCGGTGGCGAAACCAGAAGACAACCATGCGCGGCTGATCAGCGAGGTGACGGCCATTACACCGGGGCGTCCGTTCTGGGTGGGCATCTACTTGCAGACGGCCCGCGGCTGGCACACCTACTGGCGAAACCCCGGTGACTCGGGCAGCCCCACGGATGTCCAACTGAAGCTGCCCGCGGGTTGGAAGGCATCGCCGGTCTATTGGCCGGCTCCCGTCCGCATCGACCTCGCGGGAACGGTCAGCTACGGATACGAAAAGCCCACGCTTCTGCTGATGCGGCTCACTCCTCCCGACAAGCCTCTCGGCAGACACGTGGACCTTCGGGGACGGGTGAGATGGCTCACCTGTACCGCTGAGGTGTGCGTACCTGCGAAGGGAGACCTCTCCCTCACGTTGCCGGTCGCTAAAACGAACGCCGGCGACCATTCGTGGAAGGAGTTGTTCGCTCGCTCGCTTAGCAGCCTGCCGAAACCCTCCAAAGGTTGGGCGGGAACGGCTTCGCTCGAGAAAGGAACGATCCGCCTTCACCTGAAGTGCCCTGGCGGGGAGTCGGCAAGCTACCTCTTTCCAATCGAGAGCGGGGTGCTCGACCAATCCAGGCCGCAGCTCTTTCATCGTTCGCCCGATGGTCTCGACGCGGAACTTACCGTTTCGGAGTATGCCCAGCATCCCCCCAGCAGGCTTCGCGGAGTTCTATTAACGAACAGTGCAAATCCAACCGAATCGCACCAGTCGGCGATTACAATAGACATACCGATTACGAACCCATAGGAGAATCAGCATGGTCAAGTCATTAGTTACAGCTGCGGCGCTTGCCGCTCTTTGTATCGTCGCGGTACCCAGCCTTGTCTCGGCCTCGTTGCGCCCGGTCCACTATGCCGCAGCCTCGGTCGGCAAGCCGGCGCCGTCTTGGACCTTGACTGACACCAAGGGAAGCCCCCGTTCACTCTCCGATTACGCAGGCAAGTTCGTGGTGCTGGAGTGGACCAACAACCAGTGCCCCTTCGTGAAGAAGCACTATCGCACCGGCAATATGCAGTCGCTCCAGAAGTACGCGAAAGAGAATGGCGTCGTATGGCTGTCGGTGGTCTCTTCAGCTCCCGGCGCGCCAGGCTACGTCACCCCTGAAGAGGGCAACAAGATTATGAAGGAGCAGCACTCGTTGGCAACAGCCGAGCTGCTCGACTCCGACGGCAAGGTGGGCCGCGCCTATGGGGCCAGATGCACGCCAGATATGATGATTATCGATCCCAAGGGCACGCTTATCTACAGTGGCGGCGTCGACGACAAGCCCACGACGGACGATGACGACCTCAAGACGGCTCATAACTACGTGAAGGCGGCGCTGCAAGAGGCGCTGGCAGGAAAGCCTGTCACAACCTCCACCTCCCAACCCTACGGGTGCGGCATCAAGTACGCGCACGAGACTAGCCTTTAGCCTCTCCCATTTTTGAACGGGCCGCTCATGGCGGCCCGTCGTGCTTTCAGATGAAGGCAAGGTCAAGTCTGCAATGGGGACTCTTCTTCATACTCACTCTGGTCTGCTTGGTGTTCGCGCTTGCATGGACCGCTGGACGCGCAATAGTTGGGGAAGACGACTATGGCTTTGTTCACGGCCAATCTCCATTCTTGACCGGAGTGATTCCCAATTTCGAGGATGGCGGTTCATCTAAAGGATTTACGGATGAGTATCGTATCTACTCGTGGCGGGCTAATTACCACAGCGTTGTAAGGGAGGCCTCCCACGAGCTGGCAGACGCGGGTTTCCGACGCCTGAAGGACGACTTTAACGGGATCGCATCGTGGAAGCGTGCCGATGATGGGCGCATGATCGAAATCGAAGGGAGGCGATCCCGCGATCGACACGAAGCGCTGCACGGCAATAGCTCCAGCAAGAGCCAGTGGGTCACCGTTACTTGTTCGGACCCCATCCCCGATACTCCGTGGTCCCACGTCCGCTACGCCTTGGAGCCAAACGACTTCTGACTAGCCAATAGCCTCTCCTTTGCATCAGGTTCTGTCGTCGAAGAGGGTTGCGAGACAAAATGAGGAGTGGCTCTGAACGACTTCTCGTGGCTGTCCGATCCGAAAGCGTGGATTGGGCTGGTCTCGCTGACGTTCCTTCAGATCGTCCTCGGGGTCGACAACATCGTCCTTCTGACGATCCTCTCGGGCCAGCTTCCCGGCGAACAGCAGCGCAAAGCGCGAAAATGGGGCCTCATAGCGGCGATGGTGTCGCGGATCATCCTCTTGGTCGCCCTGCTTTGGGTTGCCCGGCTTCTGAACTACCCTTTCTTCAAGATCGGCTCGGTGGCCGTCTCGGGGAAAAGCCTGATTCTGTTCGGAGGCGGCGGATTCTTGATCGCCAAGGCCACCTTGGAGATTCACGCCAAGATGGAGGGCGACGAGGACGGGCCCTCCGTGAAAGCGGCGCCGTCGCTCACGGCGGTCCTGGCGCAGATCTTCATCTTGGACATCGTCTTCTCACTCGATTCGGTGATTACGGCACTCGGCATGATCAACATCATGGCCGTCCAGGTGCTGGCGGTCGTTTGCGCCACCCTGCTGATGATGGTGGGGATCAACAGCCTCGCCGAGTTCATCGACCGCCACCCCACCGTCAAGATGCTCGCGCTGTCGTTTCTGGTGCTGATCGGCCTCAATCTGGTGGCGGAAGCGTGCGGAATCGAAATCCCGCGCGACTACACCTACTTTGCGATGGCTTGGTCGGTCATGGTAGAACTCCTCAATATCCGCTTCCGGCATCTACGCAAGAAGCGTGCTGCGCATGAGCCGGACCAAGCGCTGGATCCCGGCGCTTAGCTACCCCTGGCCACGCCAGTCAGGCTCCGCGCACTCCGACCATCTCTGGCGGATCCCTTCCACTTCCTCGCCAGGCAACGGTCCGTTTGAAAGGAAGCTAGCGTTCTCCTGCCATCGGTCAGGGTTCTTGGTGCCGACGATCGCCGTGCAGACTCCCAGTTGGGCCAGGGTGAATCGCAGCGCCCAGCCGACTGCGCTGCGATCGTGCAAGAACGGGTAGTTCAGCTTCTGAAGCCGCGACCAGTACGTGTGCCCGTAGCTGTTCGGGCTCGAGCCGTTCGCCCAGGCCACGTTCGCGACGGGCCGTTTGGCGATTACTCCCATTCCTTTCTCCGACGCCGGCCGGATCGTGAAGTCGACGCTCTCCTGGTCCGCGACGTTGCACGAGGTCTGAAGCGAGTCGAACGCTCCGCACTCGACGGCGTACTTGGCGGCGTCCTGGTCGCCGCTGTACCCGATGTAACGCGTCTTGCCGGCGGCCTTGGCGCGCTGCAGGACGTCGATCCCGTCTCCCTGGCGTAACAGCTCTTCGGAGCACGAGTGAAGCTGAATCAGGTCGACGTAGTCGGTTCGAAGCCGCTCCAAGCTGCGGTCGATCTGCTTCGCGAGCATCTTCGGGTCCCAGTCGGGCTCCTCGAAGCCGGTCGAATGGCCGCACTTGGTGAAGAGAAAGAACTCGCTTCGACGGCCGCCGACGGCGATCCCAATCTTCTCTTCGCTGTCTCGATAGCATTCGGCCGTGTCGATCACGTTGAGGCCAGTATCGAGCGCGGCGTTGAGAAGCCGGTCCACGTCGGCTTGGGGCGCTGCCTCGAATCCGATTTCGGCTCCGCCGAATCCCAGCACGCTCACTGCCATGTCGGTATTGCCGAACTTTCGTCGTTCCATTGCAATAGAGGTTACCGGCGGCCAATTCGCATCTGCTCAGGCAGATACAATGAACCTATGATCACAGGCGTCCACGCCATGTTTTATTCGCCGGAAGCAGATGCGCTCCGCGAGTTCTTCCGTGACAAGCTGGGAATGGCTCACTTTGACGCCGGCGGAGGTTGGCTTATCTTCACGCCAAGCTTCGGCGAAGTCGGCTTTCACCCCTCCTCACAAACCAGTCAGGACATCTCTTTCGTCTGCGACGACATCCAAAGCACGGTTGCCGACCTCAAGGCCAAGGGAGTCGAATTCACGCAGGACGTGGCCAATCAGGGATACGGCCTCGTGACCTACTTCTCGGCGCCGGGAGGCCTCACCATCCAGCTTTACCAGCCCCTTCACGCCAAAGGTTAGCCATGGCGGAGATCGAAACCTTTGCCAACCCGGCCCCTCAACGCGATTACCTGATCAAACATACGTGCCCAGAGTTCACGAGCGTCTGCCCCAAAACGGGCCAGCCTGACTTCGCGACCATCGAGCTCGAGTACGTCCCCGAGGCCACCTGCATCGAGCTCAAGTCGCTCAAGCTCTACTACTACAGCTTCCGCCAGAAAGGGATCTTCTACGAAGCCGTGGTGAACCAGCTCCTTGACGAGCTGAGCCAGGCCTGCTCGCCTCGCTGGATGCGAATAACGGGGCATTTCAACGTGAGAGGCGGCATCAGCTCAACCGTCGTGTCGGAAACGGGAGCCAGAAGGGGGACCTTGAGACTCATCTAGATCGGCCTCCATAATGAGAAAGAGGAAATCTCAAGGTGGACCCTAACGTGCATGGGTCTCCGTGTTTCGCTGGTAACTGCGTTCTTAGACAACCTTGCTGAGGGATGAGAATGGAAGAGTTCTTGAGCGAACACCCGACGGTTACAGGCGTACAGGCGGAAACGGTCGTCAGGTGAAGGAGTACGCCCTCCGGCGGGCAGTCGGCCTCCGCCCGGTCGGCTGAACGAGTCTGAGAAGGTTCTTTGCGAACAGCCTGAAGAAGCTAACTAACTCCCCAGCTGAACGACGATCTCTTTGGCGTTCTCGACCCTTCGCCACCTGCCGGTGAGGTCATGCAAAAAGTGGCCCCCTTGGCCGGAGTGGCCAACCAACAAGACCCTACCCCGTGAAAAGCGCCTTCGAAACTCGCGAAGCGAAGCCGCCACTTGTGCCAGCCCAGCGTTGTAATCGGAGGCGACGGGAAGCCGGTCCTCACCTGGCATAAGCGAAAAATAAGCCGCCATGTCGGAAGGTAGGCGGATCTTTTCTCCGTACCCAAACCGCGTTGCATGGGCGTCTTTGGGACGTCGGCCTGTGCAGCACTCGTAAAGGAGAGGCCACACCACGGCCCTTTGATGAGTCGCTGCGAGGTACGGAGCGATGGTTCGCAAAGCCCGAGGCGAAGGGGACACCAGAATCCGGTCGAAGCGAGGTTCGCTAACGAGCTGCTTGGTCAGCCGCGATACCTCCTCCTGTCCAATTTTGGAGAACGAGTTCAGAGTTCGGGAGTTGTAGTGTCCCGTCGCGTTCGCTTCGGTTTCGCCGTGACGAACGAATACCAATGTCGAAGGGCTCCAAGCCAGGCCGACCAGCGTCAACAGAGCGAGCACTACTTGCTTTCCCTCTTGTAAACGCGGGTTGGAGTCGAAAGAGAGAACACATGCCCGTCGACCGCGTACCGCATCTCACCGAACATGGCCACGTTCTTATCGCCGGGCAGCCGGAAATAGGCCGTGACCCTCTCTTTCGATTCCGGATCCGCGCCGCTCATGCCGCTGCTCGTGTGAACCACGTTCACCGGTTCGTACTTCGACTTGCGAAAGTCCAAAGAGTCGCTCGTCGCAGCCCACAGGGTGAGTCTTTGCATGGGTGGGTCGATCGAGGTGACTGCGAGCTGAGCGACGCCCTGCTGCTCGCTGAAGTCCCAACGGATCTGCGGCATTGGGAAAGCGCCGGCGACCGATTGCGCGAACGCGCCGATCGACGTAATGGCCATCACGCCGTCGCCCAACGTGTGGCCGGCATTGGGAACGTTGAGGATCCACCGCGGCTCCAAAAGATTTCCATAGTAGTTGTCAAGCGCGTCCACGGCCCAGTAGGGGTCGTTTGAGCCCTTGACGATTAGCGTCGGCATCCGAATATTGCGGCGATAGGAGTAGGGGTCGATCAGGATGCCCAGGTCATGGCCGCGGGGTGTTTCGAGCTGGCTTTGAAGGCCGCGGCGGGTGTAATCCTTGATCTGCTCCGAGTACTGTCCCCACGTCTCGAGCTGGTGCTTCATCTGTTTGGGAATGTTCAGCGTGTCGATCACCATGGGCGCGATCGCTTTGACGCGCCGGTCTCTCGAGGCGCCCACCAGCCACGTCGTCCAGCCTCTCTTGCTGGCGCCGGTCACCACGAACTTGCTGATCGGATTTCTGGCGTGCCTCGTGACCTTCTGAACGGTGTCCATGGCTCGAATGGCGCTCTTTACCATCGGAAACAGAAGAGGAAGCGTGGGGTCTGGCTGCTTGAGATACTCCTCGAACGTGTGGGCGATCAGATCGTCCTCGCGCCGCCCATCGATGGGCTGGTTGGGGATGTCGAAGAGCATTCCCACGGTCATTCCGGTTGCCTGGCTGAAAAGGGAAAGGTCTAGCAGGTCGCCGGCGAACGGACCGTCCCCTGTAATGTAAAGCACCGCCACATGGGGGTATTTGACCTTCTTTGGCTGCTCCAGGAGCAGCGTGTGACTCCAGCGCACCCCGTGCCAGGTTTGACTCACCATCTTGATCTCGGTGCGAGTTCCCGAGACGTTTGTGACCTGGTAGGAATAGCTGTTATCGGGTTTTGCGAGGTAGTCGTAAAGCTCGTGGGGCGGTCGCGGCGTTGCGGCCAGGGCGACCAGTAGACTTAACATCATGGGTTCCTTTTGTTAGGGACGATAACAGATACCGTATCCAGACGAACCGAATCTCCCCTTCGAACCGTCCTGTCTGCAATATTTGACAAGCCTTGACAAGTTCGTGTCAAGGTGGGACAATAGACCGGCTCGTGGTGTGCGAGTCTTTGGAAGGAAAAGACATGCTTATCTCTAACAAAGTCATCCGGCGCTTGTTCATCGCGGGATTAAGCGCAATCGCCGCCAGCGCAAGCGCGACTGCGTTGACCTTCGATCAGCAGATCTCGATCAACAAGGCTATCGACAGCCCGACGATCACGGTCCGCTATGCGGGAGTGACGGCTGCATTGGTCGAGATCCAGGTCAACGGCGAGAGTCTGGGGACGCGCACCGTGTCATCCACCAAGGATTCTGGCGAGACCAACTTCACGCTCAACTTGACCGACCTCAAGGAGGGCGACAACAAGGTGGTCATCCGGCTGTTCGATCGCACCGGAAAGCTGGTCGGACAGGAGCACACGACTTTGACGACCGAAGCCGTCCAGCATGGCCCGGTGTTTCTTGCGAGCCCCAAGACCGGCGCGACTGTGCGAGGGCCCGTCGAGCTGCGAGTTGGATTCGAGCGGCCGCTCCGAGACACCTACGTGACCTTCTTTATCGACGGGCGCTTCAAGTCGATGAGAAACTACGCGCCCTTCACCTATCTCTGGGACACCGAGAAAGAATCCCAGGGGTGGCACGAGCTTGAGGCGTGGGCGATCGACGATTCCAGCACGACGCTCAAGACCGGCAAAATCCGCGTCTTTGTTGAGAACAACGGCGGCCAAACCGATCGACGGGGCAGCGAGATTTTTGAGATCAGCCCCAACGCCAAGCCGGACATCAAGATGAGCGCTGACAAGGGTGTGAAGAAGCTGGCAGTCAAGGCTTCTCCCAAGCACGTCGAGCCCAAGATGTCTGCAGGACCGCTCCCGAGCGTTACCCCGAACAAGAGTGTGGACGTTCTCGGCAGCCCGTCTGGCCGCAAGCCGATGGCGCCGGCGTCGAGCATCGCCATGGGCCCCCAATCGATGGTTCCCACGGGCACCCGAAACGCCCTCACAGCCAAGCCGCATGCACACGCACAGGGGACCATTGAAGTCGCGAGGCATTCGACGTCTGTCAAGCACACTTCTTCCGTGGTCTCGCAGGTCACGGCCGCGGCAACGCTGATGGATATCACCTACGGTTCCCGAATCCCCAACATCGGGGCCTTCACCGTGGCGCTCGACAGCAACTTTGTGGACTTTCACGGCGTGCTCCCGCGAGTGGACGACGGTGTGCCGATGACTCCGCTTCGCTTCCTTTTGGAGAAGAAGGGCGGCCTCGTGGATTGGGAGACTTACTCGAAGACCGTGACCGCGAAGGCGGACGGAAACAGCCTTTCGCTCCATATCGGCGATCCCTTCGCTTTGATCAACAATGCGAATGTCTCCCTGGACCGGCCCTCCTATCTGGATCGCGGACGGACCATCGTGCCGTTGAGCTTCATCCGCTCGGCGCTGAAGGTGGACGTGCAGTATGACAAGCAGACGGGCCACGTTCTGATTATGAGCGCCAAGAAGTAAGCCTCCCAAAGTCCGCGCGTCGAGTAGAAACTCGGCGCGCGGGCTTTTGTTTTGCGTCCCTCCTTCCGAAACTCCCAATGGGCGCTTTTATGCCAGGAGAACCATTGGGACGACCATTTGACGCCGACAAGAGACGATACATCCGTTACGAAGTGCTGGAATACGCGCTCGTAAACGTCCCAAATGTGTTGGAACCGGTCAATGTCGTGGTTGTGAACATCGGGCTGGGAGGATTGCAGGTTCGGTCGCGGGAGAGCTTGCCTGTCGGCCAAGTCTGCCACCTGCACATTCCCATGATCGACCGTCCGAGCGTCGTCCTGCCGGGAGAGATTCGGCACTCGGTGCCCGTCGAAGGGTCGGACCTCGTTTCAACCGGAATCCGCTTCCGGCCGAAGAGCCACGAGGACCGCATCGCCATCGCCGAGTATGTCCACGCGGTCTTCCAGCGCCAGTGCGACCTGCTGGTGATGTAGCACGAGCAAGGGCCATCATGGATTCGTGCGGATCCGTTTCAAGAAGGCGCCCCATCCAGACCGAAAGCACTCGCTAACCTGTGTTCGCGACGACGGCAGCAGCACGGGCATGGCCTCTTCTGAGTTCTTTGTACGGCACGACCTGGGCCACTATGCCATCGAAGCGGCCTTGAGCTCCAAGCAAGCCTTCTGGGGACTTATCGCCTCTGGATGGGACATCGATTCTTTTGAAGAGCGTGAGCCCGGAACGCGTAAATCGCGGACGCTTCCTCCGGAGGCAGTCGAGGTCGAAGTGCTTGCCGGTCTCCTCGACTTCGATCGGGCAAGTGGTCGGATGGCCCCGGCCGATCTACGGAATACGCTGAAGGAAATGTCCGAGTCGATGAACTGCCGGCCTCCGGATATCGGGATCGAGGTGCTTCTCTCGATTCAAAACATGCAGAAAGAGCTGATCCGGCGGTGGGAAGACCTTGCACCAGGCGACACGCTGGAGCTCAAATTTCCGCCACAAACCAACGGTTGAAAGCAAAACAGCCCGCCGGCAGACGCCGGCGGGCTGCTCAGACTTTAGTTAGGCAGCCTTCTTGCCCTTCTTGGGAGTCACAGGGGTCTTGATGCTGGCAGCCTTGGCATACTTGGCCGGGTTTGCCTTGAAGGCAGCCGGGCAGCCGCCACAGCAGAAGAAGTACCGGTGGCCCTTGTAGTCGGCATACATGTGGTTCTTGGTGGCCTTGGCGATGTCGACCTTGTTGTTCGGCATGACGGCGCAGGCGATGGTCTTCTGGATCTTGGGGCCGGCGGAGGCGCAAACGGCAAGAGCGGCCAACGCGGCGATAGCGATGTTCTTCATTAGTTCTCCTGTTTTACGGGACGCTTGTCTCAAAAGCCCCCAACGCTTAGAGTGACACAATTGGTTCCTGTGACGCTATCCATTTTGCATACGAATGACATGCATGGAACCTTAACTTCGGCCAAGTTGGCGCGATTGAAAGAGCTGCGAGCGGAGTGCGATCTTTACTTTGATTCGGGCGATGCGATCAAGACAGGGAACGTGGGCGTTCCGCTGAAGCCCGAGCCTGTGTGGCCGATGCTCGACGAGCTGCGCTGCAACGCCAGCGTGCTCGGGAATCGGGAGACACACCTTTGGACGGGCCCGTTCGAGGCAAAGCTGAAGGGAGCCGTTCATCCGGTCCTCTGCGCGAACCTGCGTCACAAGGACGGCTCTCGCCCACTGCCCGGACATGTAATGATTCAAGCTCAGGGTGTTAGGATCGGGGTGGTGGGCGTTATGGTGCCGATGGTCACGGAGCGCATGAAGACGCAAGCCGCCTCGGCCTATCTCTGGGATCCGCCCGTACCCACGGCTCTCAGGCTTGCAGAGGAGCTGTCTTCTTCGGTCGACGTTCTTTTCGCACTGACGCATATTGGCCACCGGCAAGACGTCGTGCTGGCCGAATCGGGAGCTTTTCAGGTGATCTTCGGAGGCCATTCCCATACGGTGATTCACGAACCTCAAAAGGTTGGGAGAACATGGGTCTGCCAAGGCGGTTCTCACAACCGTTTTGCGGGGGTGTACCGGTGGGATGGAGAGCTGACGGGAGGCTTGGCCGCCCTTTGATCAATGGAACGCCGAATACGCCAGCGTCCAAAAGTCGCTGAAGAACTTGGGCGGCTCGGGCGAATCCATCATGCGTTGGGTGAAGAGAATTCCGATCGCGTCGTTCGCCGGATCGACATAAGCCGTTGTCCCCAAGCCACCGGTCCAACCGTACCGGCCCGGCGAGTGATAGATCTCCCGGCGCTGAATATCGACGGCCATTCCAAATCCCCAACTGCTGAAGTCGCCGAAGAAGATCCCGGCGTCTTGCCTCTGCTCGGCAGAAAGCTGATCAGAGGTCATCAGCTCGACGGAGGCTCGGGAAAGGATCTGGTCCCGCCCGTGCTTTCCATGGTTCAGCATCATTTTGCAGAAGGTGAAATAGTCGTCGAGTGTGGAAACGAGTCCGCCTCCACCCGACTCGAACGGAGGCTCGGCGCCCCAATCGCTGTTCTCAACTCCGTCGTAGGTCTCCAGACGGCCCTCACCGCGGTTGAGCTGATAGCTTGTGGCGAAACGGGATAGCTTCTGGGCCGGTACGACGAACGAGCTATCTCGCATCCCTAAAGGATCGAAGATGCGCTCGCGCATGAACGCACCAAGGGATTGGCCTGAAACGCGGCCAATCAGCACTCCCAAGACGTCGCAGCTCACATGGTACATCCACCGCTCTCCTGGTTGGGCCATGAGCGGAAGCGAGCCCAGACTTTGCAGCCACAGCTCGGTGCTCGGGCTTCGAGTTGGCCGTGGAGGGCCGTCGCCGCCGATCTCGAGCTCTCGGATCGCCTTTTGGATGGGGTAAGTGTCCGGCATGGCCATAACGCTTCCGAATCCCATTCGGAAGGTCAGAAGGTCGCGGACCGTGATGGCCCTTTTAGCTGGAACGGTGTCGTCCAGAGCCGCGGAAATGGATGTCAGCACTCGGCGGTTGGCCAATTCCGGAATCCACGCCTCGATCGAATCGTCGAACCGAAGCTTGCACTCTTCGGCAAGAATCATCGCGGCGGCCGCCGTGACCAGCTTCGTAAGCGAAGCAATTCGGAAGATCGTGTCCCGCTTCATTGGAGCGGACGCCCCAAAGGCAAGCGATCCCAGCGTCTCGAAATGGATGTCGTCGCCCCGGCTAACGACGCCGACCATGCCCGGCATCTCCTTTCCTTCGATGTATCCCTGGAGCGCCTTGTGCAACCGCTCCAATCGCGAATGAGAAAGTCCTTCGGAGCCCATTTGAACTGAAGTGTAGCCAATTGCATCGTGCGCCTGGCACTTCCGGCTCGTGCCTTTGGCATGGCTCTAACCAACTCCCTCCGGTAAACTGTGGAGGTGCCGAAATGGACCGAAGGGCAGCGAGTGCGGGTGGTGACTCGGCCCGTTACAGAGGATGACCGGAAGAGGAGCCGCTATTTTGAACACATGGGCGGTCTCACGGGAACGATTCAAAACGTCTATGAAGACGGGGAAGTAGCGGTGCAAGTTGAGACCGTGGCGCTTGGAAAGGTCACGTCCACGGTTCACAAGACGGCCACCGAGCGTATGCGCGAAAAGTTTCAGTCCAACGCTACCGAGGAACAGCGCAAGGCGCTCACCAAGGAGGAGATGGATTTCAACACCCATTACGTGCTCCTGGTTAGCGAGAAGGACCTCGAGAAGGCCTGATGGCAGCCGTCGACTTCTCGTTTGACATCGTGTCGCGCGCGGACATGATGGAGGTCAAGAACGCAATTGGGCAGGCCGAAAAGGAGCTTTCAAACCGGTACGACCTGAAAGGAACCAAGTGCGAGATCGTCCATGAGAAGGATGACATCACGCTCCATGCCGATGACGAGTTCCGTATGGATCAGCTCAAGGACATCGTCTTCAGCAAGCTGTTGAAGCGCGGGATCGATGCCCGTCAAATCGAGTGGGGCAAGCTGGAGCCAGCCGCCGGGGTGAGTGTGAAGTCCAAGCTCACGTTCAAGGTCGGCATCCCGCAAGAGAAGGCCAAGCCGCTGATCAAGCAGATCAAGGACAAAGGGCTCAAGGTCCAGGCTCAGATTCAGGGCGACGAGATCCGGGTGACCTCCAAGTCGAAGGACGACCTTCAGAAGGCGATCAATTTCGTGAAGAGCCTCGAGCTCGACTTTCCCGTCGACTTCGTCAATTACCGCTAGTCCGAGATAATCTCGTCGAGATCGGCATATTCTAGGATATGGAATCTCTCGAAGATCGCGTGCGCCGGCTCGAGCGCGCCAATTCGCGGCTTCGCACTGTTTCGGTCCTCGGGTGCCTGTGCTTCGCGGCGGCACTGTTCGGATTCAAGACCCAAGGCCCCGAGAGCCTGATCCAGGCAAGGAAGCTCCAGATCGTAGACAACCAGGGAGTCCCCGTTGTGACGATGGAGCCGGGCCGGCAGGGCGGCGCCAGCATCGTTCTGCGCGACGAGTCTGGGGACCGGCGCGTCTGGATCACGTCTGAGGGAGGAACGTCCCGGCTGGGCATGATCTGTGGCGACGAGGACTCTCCGAAGGCTTCGGTCGGCTTGAGCGCGGAGGCCAGTCAGGCGACGCTTTCGCTATCCGGCGGCAAGGCCACGGGCTCGATGTCGGTCCGAGGCCAGAAACCCTCTGTCGAATTGGTCGGAGACAACGGCCAGACGCTGTTCGTGGCGCCTTGGCGGAAGAACTAGGGACATCGTCCATACTGGCGATATCGAATCGGCAACTGGATCTGGGTCTGACTGCTCGACCGTGTTGCTGGTCAACACGCACTCTCGCCGTGGGCAAGAGCTGTTCAAGAGTGCCTCCGAGCGTCTCCGCGAGCTCAAAGTCCCGCTAAAAGACTCTGTCGAGTTCGACGATTTCCCAAACCTTCTGAAGCGCGCCAAAGAGGAGGTGGACAAGGGAACGCCCCTGCTGCTGGTGGGCGGAGGAGACGGAAGCGTCAATGCGATGGCCAACGTCACCGCGGGCACCCAGACGGCTTTGGGAATCCTGCCTTTCGGGACGGGCAACGCCTTTGCCCGCGATCTGGGCATTCTCGACGTCGAACAGGCCTGCGAAGCGATTGCGAACGGCCGCGTGGCCCGCGTCGACATCGGTTCCGCGAATGAGAAAGCCTTCGTCAACGTCGCCACGGTCGGGCTCACCACGGAGATCGCCAAATCGCTGCAGGAGTCGCTTAAGAGGAAGTACGGACGGTTCGTCTACGTCTACGCGGTGTTGACCGCCCTTCGTCACATCAAGCCGTTTCACGTCAACCTCGAGACCGATAACGGTCAGATCGACTTCATGACGCTGCAGGTGGTCGTGGGGAACGGCCGGTACCATGCCGGACCGTTCAAGGTCGCTCCGGACGCCGGGATCACCACCGGCAAGCTCAGCGTATATGCGCTGGAAAGCGCCTCAAAGGCCGCGTTGCTCAAGCTGGCAATCCATTTGCCCCGCGGCGACCATGTGACCCTTCCGGAGGTTCACTCGGAGTCGATCCTCCGCGGCGTGCTCTCGACGACTCCCGTGAAGACCTCGATCGTCGATGGAGAGCCCGGGCCCAAGACGCCTATCAACTTCTGTGTTCACCCGCACGGGCTGAAGGTGATCGTGCCAGAGGACTTCACCGGCTAGTGCGACAGGGTGAAGAAGAACGTCGCCCCTTCGCCCACCGCCGACTCCGCCCAGATGCGTCCTCCGTGTCGCTT
>DASZPA010000322.1:0-22120 GCA_035550555.1 Fimbriimonas sp. | reverse complement strand
GAGTCGGCCGTGAAGGCGTTGGTCGACTCCGGGAGCCTTCCGGCTGAGGTGCTGGAGGCGCCGCTTGAGGTGTCTGACACCAAGACGCCCGAACACGGCGATTTCGCCTGCAACTTCGCGCTGGTCGCCACGAAGAAGGCGGGTATGCCGCCGCGAGCGATCGGCGAAATGCTTCGGGGTCAGCTCCTTTCCAATTCCGAGATCTTTCGCGAGATCGACCTGGCGGGTCCCGGATTTCTTAACCTGAAGTTAAAGCCAGAAGCAATCTCTCAATATGTTCCGCGGGTGCTTGCGGCAGGCGACGACCTGGGCAAAACCGATCTGGGGCACGGCGAGAAATGGAACGTTGAGTTCGTCTCGGTTAATCCAAACGGTCCCATCACCGTCGGCTCGGGTCGCGGAGCGGCGTTCGGCGACGCGCTCTGCCGGGTTCTGGACGCCGCCGGATATTGCGTGGGGCGCGAATACTACATCAACGACGGCCTGAACTCGCAGCAGATGCGGCTGTTTGCCCAATCCGTCCGCCACTACTATCGAGAGGCGCTGGGCCTCCCGACGGAATTTCCCGAGAAGGGCTATCGGGGCGAGTATGTGGCCGATGTCTCAAGGGCCTTGCTTGATCGAGCAGGACAGAGTCATGGCGACGAGCCGACCGACTGGTTCCAGAAAGCCTCGCAAGATCTGATGATCGACCGGCAGCGGGGCGACCTCGAAGCTGCCCGGGTGGTGTTCGACACCTGGTTCAGCGAGCAGTCGATGCACGATTCCGGTCATGTCGCGCAACAGATCGACCGGCTCAAAGAGAAAGGCGAAGCGTACTACGGAGTGCGGCCGGAGGGAGTCGAGACCGACGCCGACGAACAAGAAGAGGTCTCGGTCGGCAAAGAGGCTCTCTGGCTTAGGTCTTCCTCCTATGGCGACGACAAGGACCGCGTGTTGGTCCGGTCCGACGGACGACCGGCCTACATCGCCGCCGACGTCGCTTACCTCCAAAACAAGTTCGACCGAGGCTTCCAGAAGTTGAAGCTGATCTTGGGTCCGGACCACCACGGATACATTGGCCGCATGTACGCGGCGTGCCGATCTCTTGGCCACACCGCCGGCCACGAGGGCGAGTTCGAAATCATCATCTATCAGGTCGTTCGGTTCGTAAAAGACGGCAAGCCGGCGCCCATGCGAAAACGCGATGGGAACATCTACGAGCTGCGGGATCTGATCTCAGAGCTCGGGGCAGCGTCGGCGCCGGACGCTCCGCTGGCTGAGCAGATGCGGATAGGAGCCGACGTGACGCGGTTCTTCTATCTGATGCGAAGTCACGAGACCCACATGGATTTCGACATCGATCTCGCAACCAAGCAAAGCGACGAGAACCCCGTGTTCTATGCCCAGTACGCCCACGCCCGAATCTGCAGCGTGTTGTCGAAGGCAGCGGAAGCCGGCATCACTCCGGGGGCCGATAACTACTCCCTCCTCACTCACGAGCGGGAACTGGGGCTCATCAAGAAGATTCTTGATTTGCCGTTCGAGGTCGGACGCTGTGTCGCCGACTATGGGGTGCACCGGCTGACCACTTACGCCACGGAACTAGCCCGGACCTATCACCATTTCTACGACCAGTGCCGAGTGATTCAGCCGGAGGAGCCGGAGCTGACGAAAGCTCGAGTGAGTCTTTGCGAGGCTGCGCGGATCGGGTTGGCGGCAACGTTCTCCCTGCTCGGGATCAGCGCTCCGGAGAGGATGTAGGGCTTCGCAGTTGGTGAGATTGGAAGTTGGTAAATCAATCGCGTGACCCGTTAGCCGTCTACGTGCATGTGCCGTTCTGCCCGTCGAAGTGCGGGTACTGCGACTTCAACTCTTACGCGATGGAGGGCGAGATTGTGGGCCGGACGGTCGACGCGACAGTCGCGGAGATCGAACGGTCGCCAATGCGCGGACGTCCTGCAAAGACCATCTTTTTCGGCGGCGGAACGCCCACTTTTATTCCCACGGCTTCCCTGCTTCGGATCTTGGAGGCGGTCGTAGTAGCCCATCCCCCCGTCGAGGGCTGTGAGATAACGAGCGAGGCCAATCCCGGAACCGTCGATGCCTCCAAATTTGCCGACATGCGAGAAGGCGGGTTCAACCGCGTTTCCCTCGGCGCGCAAAGCTTCCTCGATAGCGACCTGATAGCACTCGGTCGCATTCACCATGCAGGAGAGATCGAGAGAGCTGTGAATCTAGCGAGAAAATCCAAGTTTGAAAGCCTTAATTTGGACTTAATGTTCGCCCTTCCAAAACAAAGCCGCAAAGCCTGGGAGGCCAACATGGATCGGGCATTGGCTCTTGATCCAGACCATCTGTCGCTCTACTGTCTGACGATCGAGCCGAACACCGCCTTCTACAAAGAGAACTTGAAAGGCCGACTTGATTTGCCCGACGACGAATCACAGGTCGCCATGTACGAAGCGTGCTGCCAGCGGATGATCGACGAAGGATATTTCCAATATGAGATCTCCAACTTTGCACGTAAGGGTCACGAGTGCCGGCATAACTTGGAGTATTGGCACGGGTGCGAATACGCCGGCTACGGTCCTGGAGCGGTGGGTTCGTACGAGTTGGAGGGCAGTAGGATTCGGGCGACGAATCTGAAGCATCCTGTCCGGTACTGCGAGGCAGTCGAGTCGGGAGAGCCTCTTGCCTTCGAACGGGAGGTTTTGAACGAGGACACTCTTCGGGTGGAGCGAATCATGTTGGGACTTCGGCTGAACCAAGGGATCGGCATGGATGGGCTTGAGATTGCGCCCAAGAAGCTGGCGAAGATGTTGACCCGAGGCTGGCTGGAGGTCAGCGAGAACCGAATGCGGCTCACCGAATACGGTCGCCACTTTTGTTCAGAAGTGGTTCTTGAGCTAATTTAGCGATCATTCAGTAGACTCCGTGCGTGCAGCTTCGCATGTGGACCTACGATCTGGCGCGAGAGCAAGCGCCCACGCTGGATCACCTTCGACGGCTATGCGACGTGTCGCTGGAGTCTGGCTACACAGCGCTGGGACTCTACATGGAGCACCGGTTCGCGTATCCGTCCATTCCATGGGCCCACGGGAAGGCTGCCGTCACGCCCGAGATGGTTCGGCGGCTGGTGGAGGAGTTTCCCCAACTCGAGATCGTGCCCTTCCTAAACCTGCTCGGGCATATGGAAGGCTTGATCTACTCGGAAGGAGGCTCTGAACTTGCGGAAGAGCCCTTCAAAGGAATGCAGGCCTGCCCCAGCAAGCCCGCCGTGGTTGAGCTAGCCCACACGATCATCAGGGATACGCTGCAACTATTCACTTCGAATCTTATCCATATTGGCGCTGACGAGACTTTTCAACTGGGAGCGTGCCCGCTGTGCAAGGCCCGAATTGCAGAGTTCGAAGTGGCCCACCCGGGAGCCGATGGTAAGGCCATGCTTTTCGGCGATCATTTCGGACCCCTCGCGCAGATGGTCCTGGATGCCGGACGAAGGCCTGGCATTTGGGGAGACATGTTCATCGAGCACCCTTCGGCCCTCGACCGCATTCCAAAAGAGACGGTTATCTTCGAGTGGCAGTACTTCAACGGTCCCGAGGAGACGGCAAGGCGGTTTCTCGACGCCGGCTATGACACCGTCTTCTGCCCTACGCTTCTCACGTACTCGGCTCCATGGCTCCATCTGCCGGAGAGCGAGAGGAACGTCCTCGAGCATGCCGAGGCAGCCGAAAGACTCGGCGCTTACGGTGTTTGTATGACTAGCTGGGAGTGCGAGCTCTTCGGAAGCTATGAGACCCTGCTGCCTATCGTCAAGGCGGGCGGAAAGATCCTGCAAGGCGGGGCCGGCGACTCGCCTTTTCTTCGCGCCTTTCTGCACGAGTCCGAGACTTTCGAGGATTGGGCCATGCTCATGGGCGTGGAGCTTCAGAAGTGCGGCCCCCTGTTTGCCTTCAGCAGCATACGCTCATCCCTGAAGTGCCGCTTTCTCCTCTATTCCAACCCGTTTCTGCTCTGGCTCCACCACCGGGACGCGCTGTGTGGGGAAGAGGGCGACCAGGCTCTTGAGATTCTGGACCGGGCAATATCGGTCGCTCCGAACGCCGGCGCCCGAGGTGTCAGCGAGTTTGTCAGGATCGCCATCGAGTTCGTCCGGCATGTGGAGGAGGCACGGAAGGCGTACGCCGCGCTGCATCCCGGGGAAGCCGTTGCCGCCCTGTCTCCGGCTCGCGCCGGATTTGACGATCTGACCAAGATCGCCAAGGCAAACTACCTTCGCATCGGTGGCTCCCTTGCCGACATCGAGCGGTGCCGCGTCGCCAAGGAGCATGTGGAGCGAGTGATGCTGCGAATCAAGTCGTACGGCGACGGCTCGCTGGGCTACTTGCCGTCTTTCGAGACCATCACGCATCCCAAGTTCATGCCGCACGACCAAGGAAACTGGTGGTTGATCAACGACTGGGCAAACGAGTGATTCCACTCCAATGTAGCCGCGTCCTGGTTTGTGCTCGCGTACAGAGTCACGGAATCAGGGGCGTCCCTTCGCAAGTAGAGGCCCTCCGTCCGTTTTCGCGGCCACAAAGTAGGAGACTGTTGCCTTGGAGCGTCATGCGCCGAAAGGCTCCCACAACCTTTCAAGCTTGTCCTTCATCCCGCGGGGCCGAGGGCCCGTTCGATACCGGCCCACACGGAAGGTGTGGGGTCGGACGCCGTAAGCGTAAAGGTCCAGAGGTTCGCTCCATAGCCTGGTACATGGACCTACCGATTGGTTTGCGACTCGTTTGTCGGCCCCTTTGGGCAGATGTGCCCTCCTGGAGCGCGATGAGGCGATCCTTCGGCCCTCCGGAGAATCCCTATCGATGCCGTCCCACACCTTCGGTATGGGCTGGTATGGCTCGCACCGTTGGCGCTGAAGAGCCAGTCGGCCCTCGACAGTTTGCAAGATCTGGACAAAGAGCAAGCCTTTTAGAGTTGTGGGAGCATCGCCTATCGGCGTGCGTTCCAATGCGACAGTCTCCCCGGTCACGGCTACAGGGACCATGATTATCCTTGGCATCGATCCTGGATTGGAGCGGGTTGGCTATGGAATCGTGGAGCGGAAGGGATCGCAGCTGAAAGCACTCGGATTCGGACTCATCCAGACACCCCGAATTAACCTGCCGGACCGCCTCCGAGTCGTCCACGAGGCGGTCCTGGAGATCATTTCCGACTTCAAGCCCGACGCCATGGCAACGGAGCGGCTTCTCTTCACCGTCAACAAAACGACGGCGATGGATGTCTCGAAATCGCTCGGTACGATCCTCCTCGCCGCGAGCTTTCAGGGCCTCCCTTGGTGCGAGTACTCACCGCCGGAGATCAAGAACAGCGTCGTCGGTGTCGGCAATGCCGACAAGAAACAGGTGCAGTTCATGGTCGCCAAGCTGCTTCGAATGGATGCACCACCCAAGCCGGACGACGTCGCCGACGCGCTGGCGGTGGCGATCACGCATGCGTTTCACAGCCGGATAGGTTTGTAAGCAGTGAAGTTTGCATATTGTCAAGTTGAGCAGGGCATGGAGTGTGTTCAGTCGGATTACGGGACGGCTCCGGCCTTGATTACATGTCAACTTCGCCCTTACAAACTTCTCCTCTCACAAACTGACAAACTCACAAACTTGTAAACTCCGGGCCGATGCGGCGGTTGGGAATTTATCCGGGGTCTTTCGATCCTCCTACTCTTGGGCACCTGGACGTGGTGGAGCGTGCAGCTTTGCTGTTCGATGAGATCATCGTTGCCGTCGGCGTCAACTCATCGAAGAAGCCGCTGCTCTCGGTGGACGACCGAATCGAGGCGCTCCGAGCCGCGACCAAGGAGCTGCCCAACGTGCGGGTCGACAGCTTTTCAGGGCTTCTCGTGGACTATGTTCGGCAGCAGGGCGCGAGGGCGATCGTGCGGGGGCTTCGTGCGACCGCCGACTTCGAATATGAGTTTCAGATGGCGATGGTGAACCGCCGGCTCAGCCACGAGATCGAAACGGTGTTTCTCATGACCAAATGGGAACACAGCTACCTGAGCAGCTCTATCGTCCGAGAGGTGGCGGTTCTGGGCGGCGACTACACGGGAATGGTCCATCCCGCCGTGGCCGAGGTCGTCGCGCGTGCCCTTGACCAGAGAAGGGCTTAGCCAAAGCGGTTGCGAAGCATCAACGCGTCGTAGATCCGGATCACTTCGCCTCTCGTCTTCCCGTCGGCGGCAAGCTTTTCACAGGCGCAGCCGACGTCGTCCGGCGTGATCCAGTTGGGCCCAGGATCCGTTACTTTTCGCGTGGCGACCGGTCCCATCACCAGCTCATTCACTCGCACGGGAGTCGAGCCAAGCTCGAGGGCGAGAACCCGGGACAGCATAATCTGCGCTGCCCCGGCGATCGACGTGGGTCCCGCACCCGCGACCGGCTCCTCCGACGCGTTACCACCGATGAGGGTCAGGCTCGCATCGCCCAAACGCGCCTTGAGATGCGGCACAACCGCTTTACAGACCATGAAGTGACTGGTGAGGACTTTGGCCAGCACTCCGTTCCAGGTTTCCAGATCGACGTCGATGAGGTTGGCGCCCTGCCACCATCCGCCCACCGACACGACAGCCGCAGCGAGGTCGTGCCCCTTCACGGCTGCCGACAGCTCCGTTTGCTCGGGCGAAGTCAGATCGGATTCAAAGGTCTTCAGATGCTCGGGAAAGCCGAGGCGCTCGCGCAGCTCGTCAAGGTGCTTGAGGGAACGGGAGGGCACGAGTGCTTCCCAACCGTTCGCCAAGAATCCTCGAACGATGCCTTCGCCCACGGCGCCGGCGCCGCCTGCAACCAGAACAGCCTTCATGGGATCGAATATAGCCGTTTAGGGCACGAGGCTAGCTGGTTTTTTCCAGCTTTGGCAGGGCCAGATCCACGGGTACCGCGCTCAGGTGCTGAGTCGTGATGGAGAGATCTCCCGCGATCGCCTTGAGGCCCAAATCGAGCAGCCGTCGCGTCACCTTCGGGTCGGACTGGTCCTGGAGCCCCTTTGTAAGCTCCTCCACGGTCAAATCGCCGATCTTTGTCAGCCTATCGCCGGACTGGATGCCAGCCTTTGCCGCGGGACTGCCCGGCTGAACCAGCACCAGAAGCCTTAGACGATTGTCCGGAAAGATATCGAGCCCCGCCGCACGGAGCCGCAACTCCAAGGGATTGCCTGTCGTGCGCTTGACCCTCCCGGCATAAAGCGCCTTGTCCGGCATGTCGATCACAAAGACACCGTCGCCGAGCGCCTCTGTGCCAAGAATTCCGTCCGACGAGGAGTCCTCTTGCTTCTCGACGTTTACAATCGGAAAATCCGCCGAGAAAGGCCCAAACGCGAGAGTCTCAGCGGTTGCGATCAGCAGCCGCTCGGTTTGGCCAATTCCTTCAACGATCGTTTCGCCAATGATCTTCAGATGAAGCGGGCTGACCTGGGAGGGGTTCACCGTGGAGTAAGCGGTGCCCGTATCCAGAACAAGGTGCAGCGGCTTGCCGTTGACCGCGGCCTTGATCCGGTACCAGTCGTCCTCCCCATTCGTCTCCAGAGGCAGCTTCTGAAGCCTGACGGGCTTCACTCCGGCCGGCATCTTCGATTGGGCCCAGGCGGCCGCCGAATTCGCCCCGATCTTGCCGCCATTCCAGAAGGCGACGCGACCCCCTACCGTGTCGATGCCGATGGCAAATCGGCGCAGCACGTCCAGGCCGATGATGCCGTCCTCGGTGGGTTGAAAGGAAACGCCCAGGAGCGGCGTATCGGGATCGACGAGGTTCTCCACCAGCGGCGTCATCGTCATGGCAGGCAGATCGGTGACCTTCAAGGTAATCCGATGGTTGTCGATTCCCCACTTCTTCACAAAATCCGGACTCAGACGAAGCTCAAAGCTGCCCGTGTCCACTTCCAGAAGGGCGTCGTGGCCGTCGATGGCCGCATGGATCGCAAAGGACCGGCCGAGGGGAACCGTGGGAAGCAAGGCGGTAGGCGGCCTAACTTGAGCCGGCGAGGAGATCGCGGCGAGAATTCCGAGCACAGCCGCGAACACGCGATCAAGCATACGCGTTCAAACGCCACAAAGTGCGCCCGAGTTCAAGCCTATGCTGAATTTGAGGCATGATGGAGGCGTCCCCCATGAGCCAGCCTGTTACCGAAGAGCGCATCCGAGTTCGTTACGGCGAGACCGACCAGATGGGCCACGCCTACTACGCGAACTATCTCTACTGGTTCGAGCAGGCTCGCGGCGCCTGGTGCCGGGACCATGGCTTCTCCTATAAGCATCTGGAAGAGATGGGCTACTTCTTGCCCTGCGTGGAAGCCCATTTGCGATACAAGGGCGAGGTGCACTACGACGACTGGATCACCGTAAGGGCATGGGTGAGCGAACTCAAGCGAGCGGCGCTGCGCTTCGACTACGAGATCGTCAACGAGACCACCGGTAAGGTGACCACGGAGGGATATACGTGGCATGTGATGATGGGTACGGAGCGCAAGGCCATCTCGATCCCGCCCGACATTCGGGCCATGATGGGCTGGCCCTGATCACGATCGAGCGGACCACAGACTTGGACTTGGTCGAGCCTCTGCGCGAGGCCGCGGCCTGCGAAGGATTCCGATTCTTGAGCCGGCTTGTGACCGAATGGGAGTCGGGATCGAACCGGTTCGATGCGCCAGGTGAAGGGTTCTGGGGCGCACTGGTAGAGGGCCGGGTAGTGGCCTGCGGCGGGCTCAACAGCTTCGGCACGGTGGGACGGCTCCGGAGGTTTTACGTTCTTCCCCAGGACCGCAGGTGCGGGGTTGGCACGGCGATGGCCACACATGTGATTACCTGCGCGAGAAGCGCGTTTCAAAGACTGGTGCTGAGAACCGACAACCCGGCGGCAGACGCGTTCTATGTGAAGCTCGGCTTCCTGCGAGTCGATGAGCCCGGCGTCACTCATGCGATGGAGCTATGAGTTCACAATGAACCGGTGCCCGAGATCCTCGCTTTCCCAATCCGCAGTAATAAGCTCTCCGTCCACGTCTCCGTAACGGAGCACGTCTGCCATAGGCGTACCGAGTTCCAGACCATCGACATCTACGACTCGGAAGCTTTTGGGCGAATGCTTTTGCTGGATGGACACATCCAGCTGACGGAGTTCGACGAGCATGCCTATCACGAGGCGCTGGTTCAGATTCCCTTGATGGCGATTGACCATCCCAAAGCCGCGCTGGTGGTTGGCGGCGGCGATGGAGGAGTTATTCGCGAACTGTGCCGGTCAGCCTCCTTGGAGCGCATAGACATGGTGGAGATCGACGCCGGCGTGATCGAAGCAGTGAAAGAGCATATGCCTTCCCTGCCCGGCTCCGCCTACGAGGATCAGCGAGTGCACGTCCACGTCGAGGACGCCTTCCCTTTCGTAAAAGAAGTCTCCCGCAAATACGATCTGATCGTGGTCGACTCGACCGACACCTATGAAGACGAGATTGGCGCGCTCAGCGAGATGCTGTTCACGCACGAGTTTTATGACGACTGCAAGAACGCCCTGACAGACAATGGGCTCGTCGTCACGCAGGCGGACAATCTCGTGTTCTGTCCTTATTCGCTTGCGAGCATCATGCAGCTCTTTCAAACCGTGTTTCCGAAGGTCGGCTCCTATCAGGCGCTGGTGCCATCGTTCGGAGGGTTCTCAGGTTTTGCCTGGGGGAGCAAGGCAGGATCGGCTGAGAGCACCTTCCGCGTGAATGAAGGCTTTCGATATCTGACGCAGGCCACCTACGACTTGGCCTTTTCAAAGCTCGGGTTCTAGCCAGAAGCCAGCCTACGGCGCTATATTCGGGAATGCCCTTTTTAGCGCTGCTGGCCTTCGCCGCTCTTCAAGAAGAGCCCGGCTATCTGAACCCCAACCTGCCTCCCAAAGAACGGGCTCAGGATCTGGTCGTTCGGATGTCGCTGGACGAGAAGATATCCCAGATGCAAAACCAGGCCGCGGGCATCCCGAGGCTCAAGATCCCACCTTACGACTGGTGGAGCGAGGCGCTGCATGGGGCTGTTGGCTTTCCCGTCACCGTCTTTCCGCAGGCGATCGGCCTGTCTAGCACGTTCGATACAACCCTGATGCGTCAGGTGGCCACCGCCATTTCCGACGAGGGTCGAGCCCGGTACGCGGACGCTATCGCCCACAACCGCCACGGCATGCACGAGGGACTTACCTTTTGGGCGCCGAACATCAATATCTTTCGGGACCCGCGCTGGGGGCGTGGACAGGAGACTTACGGCGAAGATCCGTTCCTGACCGGCCGAATGGCCGTCACGTTCGTCAAGGCGATGCAGGGCGAGGAGAACGGCAAGCTGAAGACGGTCGCGACGCCGAAGCACTATGCGGTGCACAGCGGCCCCGATCCGGACCGGCACCGATTCAATGCCGTTCCGACGCGCGAAGACCTCTGGAACACCTATCTTCCAGCGTTTCGCGCCGCCGTTTCGGAGGGTGGGGCTTGGTCGGTGATGTCGGCCTACAGCAGCGTCGACGGCGTGCCGGACTCGGCCAACAAGATGCTGCTCGACGACATCCTCCGGAAAGATTTCGGCTTTCGCGGATATGTCGTCTCCGACTGCGGGGCGATCTACGACATTCAAAGCGGGCACCACTACACCAACGATCTCGCGGAGGCCGCGGCGGCTGCCGTCAAGGCGGGCTGCGATCTGGAGTGCGGAGACGCCTACAAGCACCTCCATGAGGCGGTCGATCGAGGACTGATCGACCAGCCCACGATCGACAAATCCGTCGAGCGGCTCATGGAGGCTCGCATAAGGCTCGGGATGTTTGATCCTCCCGCTTCGAGCGGGCCTTGGGCCGTCAAGCCGATGTCGGTCGTCAACTCGCCGGAGCACCGGACGCTGGCTTTAAGGGCTGCCCGTGAATCCATCGTTCTGCTGAAGAACGACGGGTTTCTGCCACTCAAAAACGTCCACCACATTGCCGTGATCGGCCCAAATGCCGACGACCGCGGCGTTCCGCTGGGGAATTACAATGGAACGCCAAGCCACACAGTAACCGTGTACGAAGGGCTCAAGAATCTCGCGCCAGCCGGCACCGAGGTGACTTACACGCAGGGCTCAGCGCGAACGGAAGGCCTCAACGCGGCGCCAATCCCCGCTTCCGCGCTGCCGGGCGGAGTGCATGCAGAGTTTTTCGGCAACGAGAACCTGCAAGGTACGCCGATCTTCACCAGCGACTCGCCCGCCCTCGATTTCGACTGGGGGAACGATGCGCCCAATAGCGCCGTGCCGCAGGTCCATTATTCGGCCCGGTTCACGGCCACGTTGGTCGCTCCCAAGACAGGCGAATATCGCATTGGAACGAAATCGGACGACGGCGGCCGAGTCAAGATCGACGGAAAGGTGATCGAGGAGGACTGGTCGGAGCATCCGGCCAAGATGAGCACGGGCACGGTGCAACTGGAGGCCGGGCATTCCTACAAGGTCGAGGTCGAGTTCTATCAGCACGAGGGACAAGCGTCGATCAGCCTCGTATGGGCTCTTCCGGGCGCTCGGGATTACCAAGACGCCGTCGACGCGGCTAAGGCGTCGGAGGCTGTGGTGATGGTGCTCGGAATCTCCGGCGAGATCGAAAACGAGGAGCTCGACCGCAAGTCGATTGAGCTTCCGTCCATTCAGCAGGGCCTGCTCAAGGCTGTCGAAGCGACCGGCAAGCCGGTCGTGGTGGTGCTGGAGAGTGGAAGCTGTATCGCGCTCGATCCCAAGCCACTGCGGGGCCTGGTCGAGGCTTGGTACCCGGGCGAAGAAGGCGGAACGGCCGTGGCGGAGATCCTTTACGGCAAGACGAATCCTTCCGGTCGCCTGCCGGTCACCTTCTACAAATCGCTCGCCCAGGTTCCGGCCTTCGATGACTATAAGATGAAGGATCGGACGTACCGGTACATGCGGGAAAAGCCGCTCTACCCCTTCGGCTATGGGCTGAGCTATACAAGATTCACGTACGAAGGACCCGCAGCCGTTACCCGACTCACCGGCGTCACCGACCATTTCAGCGCCACCGTGAAGGTGGCGAACTCAGGGAAATTCGATGGCGATGAGGTCGTGCAGGTCTACGCCGAACGCAAAGGCGCCGTTTGGCCGGAGCCTCTGCGCAAGTTGGTCGGTTTCAAGCGCATTCACTTGAGAGCAGGCGAGAGGCAGCTGGTCGACATGGAAATCAACCTGAACGCTCTACGTCACGCCGACGCCGAAGGCAACCTCAAGCTTGTTCCTGGCGAATATCGGTTCAGCGTCGGTGGCGGAATCCCGGGAATGGAGCCTGAGACTTCCGGCAAGGACGCGGCGACAGTGGTCAGGCTGTAGGGTGACAGGGGGCAAGTTGCCAAGTTTGCAAGTTGGCGAGTGATAGGTTGGCAAGTGATAAGTTGGCAAGTGACCAGGTGGCATAATTGCCTTCTCTTAAGGCATAAGGTTCATCAATTCCTTCACTGTTAATCCGGCACAAGGCTCTTGACCTTGTCATGTGCCAACTTGCAAACTTGCCAACTTGTCACTTGCCAACTTCCTCAGAAGCTCGACCCGCTGTTAAACCCGACCGGCTGGCCGCGGGTACCGACTCCGAATGGAACGTCGAACGGCAGCGCCTTCAGGCGGATGAAGAATTGGAGCTGCTGGCCGGCGCGGAAGCCCGTGTTGTTCTCTTGGACAAGCAAGACGGCCTCGGCGCAGTGCAGGTCATAGATGAAGCTGTACTGCTGTGAGTCGAACTTCCTGAGGTACCCGTCGTAAGCCAACGCTGCTCCAATCGTCATCTTTCCCCAGTGAAAGTTGTCCAAAAAGAGATTCACCGTGCTCCAGGTGTGCTGAAGACCGTCGTACTGGGCTCCGATCGAGAGCCGAGTCGCGCCGGGGGTATAGGTCATATCGAAGCGGAGTCCCTGCCAAACCTCGTTGAAAGTGTCGTAAGTGTAGAGGCCGCGGAGTAAGAACGACTTCGAAGGCTGGAATTCGCTTCTGAGACCGATCTGCTGCCAGGCGGTTTGGTGCTGCTGAAGGCGGAGCAGATCGTAACCCGTTTGCGCGCCAAGCAGAAGCGAAGGAATGGGGCGGATGTTGAGGTCGCCGCTGGCAAAGTTTGTTTGCCCCGTTTGATCGATTGGCAGCGGGGAGTAGCCGTAAGGCCTCATGTAGTTGTAACGCAGATTAAGACCCGTGTCGGGCCCCAAGTCATACCGGATGTTGGTGCCGTAGGTGAGGACGTATTCGGCGGTATCGTCGCTGTAGATTCCCTGCTTGAAATCGCCGTTCATATCGACCTTGATGGGATGCTTTCCCGTGTCCGCACGGTTAAAGTTAAAGTCGAAAAAGCCGCGACTGATGTGTGAGTTGTCCGTCGGATCTTGGAAGTCTCCCCACGAAAGCGTCGTTTGGAACGGAAAATTGGCGCCTCCTTTAGCTCCAAACAGTCTTCGCGCATCCGATTGCAGCGAGATCACGGGCGTTTCATCGGAGCCGCCAAGGGTCGTTGGCGTCGATCCGATTGGCATCGATCGCTGGTACTCCATCTGCACTTGGGCCGCGTTCAAGTCCTTTTGCGCCGTAAAGTGAACGTCGAGCCGCTCGGTCTTTTGCGTCGTGGTACCTGCTCCAGCCGCCTGAAAGGTGCTGCCGGACGAGAAGTAGTTCAGGTCCAGCATCGTTTGAAACTTTTTGCCAAAGTCTCTGGTGTCGTTCAAAGAGAGCGTCTCGCTATTCGTGGAGTAACCCTGAGAGGTCGTGTACGCGTTTGTGAAGTTGACTCGATCAGCCCCACGCATCCCCTGCGGAAGGTCCAAGGCGATGTGCGTGTTCAGCTGGCTGCCGTTGGGGTTGACCAGATAGTTGTCACGCTCGTAATCGTTATCTACCTGAACGCTTCCCCATCTGAATACTTGACGGTGGCTGTTCTGAAGGACCAGATCCTGACTGTTCCCAAAGATGTGATAAGCGTTGAGCATCCCTGAGGAGGTATGGCTCTGGTATTGATACGTGCCGCCTAAGCCCACGCCCAACTTGGTCATGAAGTCCTCGTCGGTCAGGAGGTTGTAGTTGGGGTTCTTCAGAGGAATTCCGATGCGCCACTTCACGAAATACCCTTCGTCCGCCGTTTGGCCCACATACGGCACATACTTGTAGGTCCGGTTATCCAGCGGGATCATCAAGTAGGGCAGATCGAGGACCTTGACGCCCAGGATAATAATCTTGGTCTTTCGAAAGATTGCCCGGCGGCCGGGTTGGACCGTGATGCTTGCTCCGTCGATTTCGTAGTGAGGGATCTGGTTGTCGCAAGTGGTGACGTGCCCATCCAAGGTCACCGTTTTTGCCTGATCGCCGTAGCTCTGCCTTCCACTGACGTACAGAGGCGCACGAAGCGGCGTACTGGTCAGGGCAGAAGGGTTGATCTGCACATTCCCCTTCAAGGCGTTGTAGCTTCGATGAATGAAGTCGACGGTGACGGCCGCCGCATCTTTAATGTTCAGCTTCTCGCCATCAACTCGTACATTTCCTTGAAGGGTGAAGACCTGCGTGTGAGGGTCGCCCATCGCTTTGTCACACGTCACCCGATAGCCTTGCACGAGAAAGAGGACGTTCCCATCCAACTCGACGTAGTCGCGCTGGTGCGTAAAGCGATCGGCATGGATGATCTGAAAGTCGTTATCCTGCCCAAGCTTGTCGCTGTCGGTGAGATCTTGGGGGATCTTCCCGCCGGGCTGCAGTGTGAAGGGGTTGGGGCCGTTCTCTTTGAGAATGTTGTTGTCGTGCAGCGCTTTGACCATGACACCCGGCACGCTCACCGGAATCTGACCCGACGCAATCGCCGCCAACGCTCCCAAGATGCCAAGGACGGTTGCCCGGAGGCTCACTCGAGCCTCCGCAGCACGAACAAGCCCATCAATCCAAAGAGGATGTTGGGCAACCACGCCGCCAGCCAGGGAGGCACAAAGTCGAGCTTGCCCAGGATTTGCGTCGAGATCACGAACGCGTTGTAGTAGAGCAGCACCACGAAGAAGCTGACAAGGACCCCGACGAAACCGCCGCTCCTGCCAAACCAGACCGCGAACACGGAGCTTGTGAGAGCGAAGATCGCGCACGAAGCCGGCACGGCGTACCGCTCATGCAGGATCACCTGAGCAGCCCTCGGGTCGATGCCGGTCTTTTTGTCTATCGCGATCTCACGCAGCAGCTCGTCCGTGGGCTGCTCCTCCATGCTCGCGGAGAACTGGTTGTTGTTGAAGATCTGATCCAGGTTCGCCTGCTGATCGATGATGAAGTCGCCTAAGGGGCGGTAAGCGATAACGTCCTCACCGTCGAACTGATACAAAAGGGCCTTGTTGAAGGTCCACACGCCGCGGTCGTACCGGCCGGTTTTGGACGTGATAATCGTCGCTTTCAGAGGGCCTGGCCTCTCGATAAGGAGGATATCGCTGATGGTGAGCGAATCGTCCGGGTTCCGGTTTACCGTACCGAGCGAGGCGGCGAACTGGCTTCGCTCGTTGCTCAGCTCGATTAGAGCGTTGCTCTTCATGGCCGCCATCTCGCCGAGGTACTCGTTCTCGCGAAAGAGCTTGTTCGCCTTTCGGGTGGCAAGAGGCTCCAGCTTGTCGACGATGTAGAAGTTCGCAACCCCCACGAGGGCGCCGAAAATGAACACCGGAAACAAGATGCGCAGGATGCGCGTGCCGGCCGCACGCAAAGCCGTCACTTCGGCCTCGCGAGTGAGGCGCGTCAGGGCCAGCGCCGCCGCCAAGGACATTCCCACCGGCAAGGTCATCTTCATGTATCCGGGGGTCTGAAACATGATCCACTGGAAGCGTGCGCTCAGCGGGATGTTTTGGACGTTGTACTCCTTCGCGATGAAGATGTAGGCGTTTGCCTGAAACATCATGACCACGACGAACGTGCCCAGAAGAAACGGCACGATCATCTCACGGACGACGTATCGGTCGAGTCGCATGATTAGGCGGTCTGACGAGGCTTCCTAAAGGCAATGAGGATAACACCAGCTGCCACGATCACCGTGCCACCCATGCCGATGTAGCTGGAAGGCGTCGGCAAGGCAGTCAAGGATGGAATTCCGACGATAAGCACCACGGCTGTTACCCAAATCGCGGTAAGTTTGCGGACCACGCCGGTCGGCAAAATCTTTCCCTTAGACCGGTCCAACAAAAAAAATCCGCCACAGTTCCGGCAATGTGTCCAACCTGGCTCGCATGGAGTCTGGCAATCCACGCAGGGGATGGGCTGGAGAGTGTTGGGGGGCACACCGGACGACTTCCATCGCTTGAGCACGCGATGCTCTTCCGTCGCGATCCGCTCGGGAACGTTCGCCAAGGCGGCGTCGCCGATCGCCACCGCGTGCCCGATGAGCCCAACCCGATAGACCGCCTCAGCCAACTTGAACTTCACCAAGGGATTCGCCGGATGCTGGCCGATGCCGCGGTACGCCTTCTCGATGACCTCGATGTCGATGGAGTGGGTCTGATGCTTGTGCAAGAAGAGTTGGAAAGCCGGATAAGTCAGCACGGTTAGGAACACGATCCCGCAAGCTATGGGACTGACGATGGGAACGGGCGGGCTGACGGCCGCGTAGCCGAGGCCGAGCGCGACAAAGATGCCGACCACCCCGGTCAGGGGGTCTACGTCGCCCCCGATCGTCCATTGGATCACGGCGAGAATCCATACAGCGAGAGGCAGCCAAACGAGACATCCAAAGACGGCAATGGTCGTGGCGTTCATCCGTTCCTACCTTTCCCAAGGGAACTTCACCCTGGGCTCCTTCCCTTCTTTGATTCTAACGAAGTTCTTCCGATGACGGTAAATCACAAAGAGCGTGAGAAGAACGTACACCGCGAGAAGCTGCCGGCTCTCACTTGGCAACACAAAGTTGGTGACCAGCGTTGAGGCGACGGCGAAGACGCTCGACAGAGAGACGTAGCGGCATCCCAGCAGAAATAACGCGAACACGGCAACGCATATCAAGAAGGCGACGGGGCTCGACGCCGCGATCGCTCCGGCGGCCGTACTGATCCCCTTTCCGCCCTTGAACTTGAGAAAGATGCTCGCGCAGTGCCCGACGATCGCGGCGAAGCCCACCGAAAACCAGATGAATTCGGGATCGACGCCATGTATGGAATGGGTGAAGAGCTTGCTCGCAGCGAACGCGGGCGCGAAGCCTTTCAAGAAATCAAGAACGAAACAGGCGGCTCCCCACTTTCTTCCGAGGTTTCGGCCGACATTGGTCATTCCCGGATTGCCACTGCCAACCGACAGGACGTCGAGATGGTTGATCTTGCCGATGATGACCGCAAACGGAATCGACCCAAGGAGGTAGGCCGCAAAGTAGAGGAGGGCCAAACTCACCGGCTTACCTTGTCCAGAGTCGTCAAGAATGTGTGGCGGACCCAAGAGACGATCGGCTCGTGCTGCCGAAGAAATTCGTTGGCATCGGAGAGTCCCATCGCACGGGCAAGCCGCGTCAAGCGGTCAGGGTTCTCCGGAACCAAGTCGGCCGGGAACTGCAACAAGTAGATCCAGGTACGGACGTCGAGCAGATGGCGCCGCGCCGCCAGTAACGCATCGACCTCAAACGCGTTGAACAACCCAGACCGTCCGAGCATCTTGATTCTCTCGACGGTGTTCGCGCTCTTTCCCGCCTCCACTCTTTCCGGATAGCGCATCTCGAGCAGATGGACGATCCATTCCAGGTCGTTAAGGCTGCCATGCCCCAGCTTGACGTCTCGCTGGATATGCTGAGGCTTGACCCGCTCCAGCTCAATGCGACGCTTCATGGAGGCCAAATCGGCGACTCGATCCGACGTGAGAGGAAGGGCGTAGGCTGCCCTCCGCACGAGGTCCAACGCGTCCGGATTGCCCGACACCAATCGGGCGTGGCCCAGAGCGAAGCGCTCCCACATCTCCATGTCGGAGACCTCGTAGGCGCCGAAGCCGTCGTAGGTTCGAACGAGGAGACCCTTGCCGCCCTCGGGACGAAGACGAAGGTCGACTTCCAAGTCGAACCCAAACCTCTTCAATCCGGAAAGGAAGCCGAGCAGCTTCTGAGCAACGGTTTCGGCGGCGGCATGGTCTCCCTTGGTGAGGAAGAGCAGGTCCGCATCAGAGCCTGGGCCCATGTCTCCCGTACCAAAGCTGCCGAGCGCCAAGACGTCGAAGGGCGCTTCGAGCTTCGCCAGCGCCCATTTCACAACCGCTTGGGCGCTCGTCACAAGGACTGTCTCAAGGTCTTCGGGTCCGCCCAGCGCCCACTGCGCCGAACTCGTGAGGTTGGCGTTGGAATAGGTCTCGGCCACCTGCCGGTCGGAAGCATCCGGAGGAAGGCGATCGATGCGCTGCTCCGGATGGGCAAGCTCCTCGATCTCCCCACTCAGAAGCAGCTCCGTGAGTTGCAGCGAGCTCTTGAAGCCGCTTACCAGACGCGGAGCGTTATCCAAGATTTGCCGCACCCGGGTCATGCTGCCCTGGTTCTCGGCGATGCTGCGATAGAAGGCTTCGGCTTCCGGAAAGACGTCGAACCAGTGCCAGAATGCCGGCGCCAGCTCTCCCAGCTGCTCCCCGAGCTGCTGCCGCTCATCGTGGGTTTTCGGCTCCTGACGCAGGATCGACCTGTACAACGAGAGAATTGTACGCCTCTCGAAATTCAGCTTGCCGCTAAGGTCCTGCCAATCGTCCAGACCCATGAGCTTGGCGAGCCGCTCCCTGGCGAAATCGTCTTCCGGAATCGAGTGGGTCTGGCGGTCGCCGACGAGCTGCGTCCTGTGCTCCAGCTTCCTGAGGAACGTGTAGCCCTCCAGCAGCGCACTCGCGACGCCTGCCTGCAGAACATGCGCTTCCGCGAGCGCCCTCAAGGCGTCGCATGTAGCCGGGGTCTGAAGCTCGGGAATCTCAAAGCCGTGGACCATTTGCAGCGTTTGGCACAGGAATTCGACGTCTCGGATGCCTCCAGCACCCCTTTTGAGATCGTCGCCCTTGGCGCCCTCCTCGATCCGCCGGCGCATCTCCAGCATCTCCTCCAGGGAAGCATCGCTCAGGCGCCGTTGGTAAACGCTCTCCCGCACCAGCCGCAGCCACCGATCCTTCAATCCCATCCCCGCCACCACTCGCGACTTCAACAGGGCCTGAATTTCCCAAGGCTCGGCGTAGAGGCGGTAGTAGGCCTCGTAGGCAGTGACGCTACGTAGGATCGGACCCGCCGCACCGTAGGGCCGAAGGCGAAGGTCGACCCGGTACAGCGAGCCTCTGCCCATCTTGTCGCTTAAGACCCGCCCCAACGACTCGCAGTAGCGGCTGCATTCGCGCTCCGCTTTCTCGTCGAGTCCATCGGCCGCCACATAGACCAGATCGATATCGGAAGAGTAGTTGACCTCCCTTGCTCCGAGCTTGCCGAACGCAACCACGGAGATGGGAGGTTCCTCGGGCAGGTTTCGGCCGGAGGCAAAGGAGGGCCAAGTAGCCCGAATAGCAAGCTCGATCAAACCGTCGGCAAGGTCCGAGAGCGCTTTCCAAACTTGCTCTTGGGGCCATCTGCCGCTCAAGTCGTTCAGCACGATCGGCAGGTTGAACCGCTGCTTCAGGTACCGAAGGCGATCGAACGCATAGGAAGAGCTGGTGGCCGCCGCCAGCAGACGGCTGCCTTCGGCCAGAACGGCCTCCTTCTTCAGCTCCTTCGCCGTCTCCCCAGTGTCCAACACCAAGGTGGCCAGCTGAGGGTTCTGGATCAGCATGTCCGACATTGGCTGACTGGCCCCGAAGAGGAAGATCAGGTCGTGCCCCTGCGCCGGCAGCGTGAGAAGCTGCTCCAGGTAGAGGCGGGCGTTGCCCGTGCTGTGGAGCCACCGCTCGAGGTTGGTGAGTGCCGCACATGGCGCGGGATTGCCTGCGAGAGCATTGTCTAAAAAACCGGCAACGTGTTGATCCGTAAACGCCTGAAGACGCTCGACCGCCTCACCCAGCTCAAGCTGTGACGACCCCGTTACGAACCTCCTCTTGCCTGGCGGACCTGTTTCTTCACCACTCCTGCGTTAACCTTAAACCATGCGCACCGGTCGGTCAATGGGCACTCGCGGCAGTTCGGCAACGGGGCACGGCAGATCTTCCTGCCATGCTGGATAAGCGCAAGGTGAAAGCGAAAGGCGAGGTCCTTGGGCACCATCTCCAGCAGCACGTTATGAGCTTTGTTCTCATCGTCCTTTTCTCCGAGAAGGCCGAGCCTCTTCGCGACGCGGAAAACGTGGGTGTCCACGGGGATCGTCTCCCGTCCAAATGAAAAACACAGGACGATGCTGGCCGTCTTGGGTCCTACCCCGGGCAGGGCCATCAGCCAATCCCTTGCGGGCATGGTAGGCATGTGGCGGAGGCTCTCCAGGCTGTAGGACCCGGTTGCCTCGTGGATCTTCTTGAGACAGCCAATGATGCTCTTCGCCTTCTGGTTCGCGAGTCCGGCCTTCTGAATAGTCTTGGCCAAGTCCGCGGGATCCGCGTCCGCAATCTCCTCCCAAGTCGAATAGGTCTCCCGGAGCTTGGTAAACGCGGGAAACGAGCTTGCGTCGGTGGTGTGCTGGCTGAGAATGCAGCTGACCAGCTCTTCCATCGGGTCGAATCGGGCAATGCGCCGAGCCTTGCCATAGATCTCCTCCAGGCACTCGACCAGCTCTCGAACCGCCTGAGGGCGGCGAATTCCGGTCTTCCGAACGACCATTGGTATAGGATACTGGCATCGGCGGAACCATCCCTTGGGCGCCACGACTGACCCGATAGACTTCGCGCTCCTTTTTATCGCCCGATCTGCCGACGTTAAGAGAGTGACTGGCAATCTTCACAGGAGCAGCTCTCGAACACACCGCCCTGGCTGCAAGACGCCGTGGCTATCCCGGGCGCTTCCCTTGCTCCTCGGCTTATCCGCCGTCTCCTGCAGTCAGAGCCCGTCGATCGTGGGGACCTGGACCGGGAAAGTCTTCGATCAGGACAGCAGCTTCGAGTTCAAGGAAGACAAGACGGTTTCGGCTGACGTCAAGATGGACAACCTCGATCTCGGCCTCACCGGAACCTATGAGATCACGCCAAAGGTTTTGGCCATCACCTTCTCGAAGGACAAGCCCAAAGGCGTGGACGATAAAGTTCTTCCCATGGCCGAAACCATGATCAAGCCGCTGCTCAACAAGGGCTTTTCAGGCGCTTATCACTTCAACAGCGCCGACGAAGTGGCATTCACTGTCAACAACAAGACGGACATCTTGAAGCGACAGAAGCAAGATCAGGGCTGAGCGCTTTCGAACGGCTCGACCTCTTGTAGGCGTTCCGTCAGCCGGTCCGTCTGCGACACTAGCTCGTCGATCTCGTTCAATACCTGCTCGGGGCTACGGGCGCGGATCTCGTCGTTAATTAGGCCGAACGTATCGTCCATGAGCTTGAGCTGGTGGCCGATGTTGAACACGATATCGCCGATCTGGGACGCATACTCCCGCCGCCGATGCAGCAGCTCACGGCGCTTTTCGAGCAGAGCCCGATTGTGCGGGTTTGCCTCCGTCTTGCCTTCCTCTTCCAAGCTTAGGATCTCCTGCCGATAGGAGCCGCAGATGGCCGCGATGACTTGCCGGGCGCCCTGCTCATCGGCAATCAACCTCGCCGAAGGAACGCCGGGAGACTTCTGTGTGCTGGGCGGCAGCACGCCCCGATCCTTTCGCAACGAGTCCAGATACTCCGCAAACTCGACTTGCTTCACGCCAAGCAGCAGGAATTGCTCCAGCAGATAGTCCAGCTTCCTGACAACCTCCCGATAGGAGACCTGCCCATTCTCGACCTTCTTCACAATGGAGGCCAGAAGCATCTCCAAGCGGCCGAACCGCGACCGTGCTTCGGGAGTCAGGCTGGTCAGGTGCAGCGCCTTCGTCTGCTCTCGATGCTCGGCGGCACGACGGTCCTGCCTGCGCGTCGCGAGATTCGATAGCCAAGCGGCTGGGCTTCTCATGAGACTGGGTTCCGAAACATTATCTCTCGTGGCTCGGTACGCTGTCTTCCATGGCATTGTCGATCCTCGCCGCCATGTTGCTGGCTGGCCAAGTGCCCCAATCGCGATTCCAA
>DASZPA010000321.1:0-6194 GCA_035550555.1 Fimbriimonas sp. | reverse complement strand
CTATAGAGTGCTCGACTAACGTAGGTCCAGGGGTCGCGACGCCATGCCTCAGCGAGGTATTTTGCAGCCGTCTTCGTCGGCTGGAATGGCTGGGCTGTATGCCCCGGGGATGCGGAGCACATGCTCGCGGCAATGATCAGCGCCGCATGGCACACGACTCTGTTTTGCGTCTTGGGTAGGCACTTCAGGAGAGAGTCGAACGCAACTGCTTGAGTCAGGCTGAAGTAGTGTCCACCATAGCATCGCCAGACAATATCATGTCGCGTTCCTTCGAATCTGCTCCTGACCTTTCGGGCTTCCTCACTCCACTGGATTGTAGAATGTGATCGACGTTCAGTGCTAAGAGCGGGTTTCCAGAGCTTGTTCGATGACTGGGCCTTCCGCGCCTTCTGAAACCAATCTCGCTCGATCGCTCCACTGTCCAAGGGTGAAGTCCGTTCGATCACAGCGGACGTGAGGATTCGAGCGTACTCTTGAAGGTCGATAGCCCACACCGGCAGCGAAGACTGTTCGGCTACATGACACGATACGCACCCAGCACCGCAGAATAGGTCTACAAAGCGCCGGAACGAGGCCACTTGGTCGAGAATTAATTTCCCCAGACCGTTTTGTAGGAGCTCCCTCTTGGAGCCCATATATTTCATGATGCGAGCCCCCATATCCCAATTAGCTCACAGATCCCCAGAAGGTCGAGAGTCTGCGACTGTGTACTTCGGAGTGCATGAAACCCCGGTGCCGCGGGCAGTGCTGCTCTCCACGCTCGCAGATCAGTAATTCGATCTCGTACGTCTGCCCAAATGTCGACGGGATTGTCAGGAATGTTGTCAGAAGGCCATAGCCCTCGGGCTGCGCCGGTTTCGGCCCACCAGTGTCGTAGCTCTGGCCTGCCAATTGCCGACTGTCGAAGATGTTGCCTACATGACATTGTTGAAAAGTAGAGAAGCAGCGACGCCCTGGCTATCACCTGGAGGTGGCAACGCGGCTCCTGTAGCCCTGATACTTCTTCGGCCTCTGCGAGAATCAACGGGTCTACTCTTGCCGTGAGTAGTTCAGCCCAGACGTCCGCTTCAGCCTGCTGTAGTCCGCACCTGGCCTGAAGCGTCGCGGTATCCGGCAGAGCTATTCCTGCAGCCAAAAGCGCTCGTCCCAGAAGGTGCAGCTCAATTGCCGGAAACGCCCGGTCTGGACTTGGCTCAAATAATTCCCAAAGTGACTGAACGAACTCGACGGCATCGTCCGCTGGTAATCGTGCGGGCCGCTTCAATTCAGAAGGTCTGTAACTGACCTCGTTTCTGAAATTGTGGTCGTCATCATATATGGCAAGATCAACGCCCCACGCCTTCAGCCACACCTGTGCAATAGCCCGCACTGGCACGTTGCCATTGAGGTTCTTGATCCACTCCGAGATCGCAATACCGCTCGGTCTAATAATCTCGTCTATCAGGACCCCCGCTTTCCGGAGTCCAGCCCAGTGTATCACGCATGGCCATACGATTTTGTGCGTACCCGCATAGATTAATTTGCTCCCGTTGTAAACTTTTGGTAGCGGCTGAGTGTGGCCTTTGCTATCGACAACGGGGTGCCTGTTATTGAATATGCCGAGGGCCTCGCAGGCCATAAGCGACATCGCGGCTCGTAGCTCCGCGTAATATCCGAAATGAATCGCTGAACCCGAGTCGCCCCTGAGGACGCTTTCGACCGCACGTCCTAGGTATGACCAACCATCAATAGCGTGCGTAGGCGCCGATGCCGCGATGTACCCCACCAGTTGCGGATCATTGACCGTGTGCGCGTTTAGGTCAGTACCATACCGTTGCGTGCAGTGTACGCGATATCGATTGGTGCTCTGTAACCACCTCACGCCGCGGATCTGATTAGGTAAAGCTCCAAACCAATCGCCAATTCTCGATCGCGATGCATCGCGAAGGGCCTTTTTAGCGTTCTGCTGGAGTTTGATGCCGCTCATTAATGTTTATAATGTCCTACTACGTCATCGATGGCTGTCAGTAGCTGATTGTTCGTCGCTGTGGCTTTGAGATGCGTTAGCAGTTGACGTCGCATTTCTTTATAGCCACTGCTCCCTCGGAATACCGCTTGAGCAAGACGCTCCTTTTCTGTCAGGCCTGGAGTCGACGAAGTACGCCAATCATAGGTGGCGAGTGATTCCGCGATATCCTCTAGAAACTTCCTGACGCCGTGCTTCTTGAGTGACTGGAGAGCGACCTTTATTGCACCCTCGTCGGTGGCAGCGAGCTTTTGGGCATCCTTCTTTGAGTAAACAGCCTCCGCATGCCAGTCCTTAAGCTTCAACGCGTCAGCTCCGGCACAGCACAAGTCGTTGACGACCTGCCACAGGCCCCGTATGCCCTGATCCGTTGTCAGCAGAGTGTTCTTTCCCGAAAATGCCGGATCACCGTTGTCGAAAAGACCCTTGGGTTCCAACTTGCGAAGCACGTTCGCCCATTTCGCGCTCGACTGTTTGATCGCCTGCTGGACTAACTGCCCGGCGTAAATTAGAAACGCACCCTGCATAGCCCGATTCCAGGGAAGCACTAGTTCATTATCTGATCTGACCGCGCCAAACAGACCGCCGATCCTTGTTCCCTCATCAGGCCACTCCTTTACGAAGCTGGCCATCAGAGTTCGGATCCACGCTGCTTGGCTTACCATCGGAGCATCGGTCTCAAGTTGCCTTTTCGATTCTCCGAGCATGTTAATGCGATGGTGCCAGGGGCTTTCGGGATGCGACCACAACGCTTCGACGAGCTCTTGGCATCGTGTCTCGCGATAGATAGAGTGGCCGGTAAACTTCGTAAGCCAATCCTCGCGACGAAGGAGTGGGTACAGGTCAAATGCGAGTGACCGATTTATTCGCTTCGGTGTTATGTTGACAGACCAGAAAATGTATGCCTGCCAGCTTCGGTCCAGACCGTTGAATGCCACAACCGGAAGCTCGTAATCTCCGTCGGGTTCGAAATCTTCGAATGCCCACAACCGGTGCTGACCGTCGATCACCTCGATCGGAAAAACTGTCTCGGGTTTCCATTTCCGTCCTGTGAAGCCAGCCGGAAGCGTCAGCATGGCGATCGAGTCGCTTTCTTTCACAGTCACAAGGTCCTGCTTTCCGATCTTCACACCGTTGCGTTCGGTGTTCGGCCTGAGAATGTTAACGATGATGGCGGTCGGAAGCCAACCGGGCTTACGGAGAGTCTTCGCGTCGGGCGACTCCCGCTTAGCCGGGGACATGTCGCACCAGGGATAACCGAACTCGACGAAGTCGCGAATTTTGTGCGATCGTTCCTCTTCATGCCCTCGTTGAACGTTGGGGTCTAGAGCCCGAGGTTGACCGTCCTTAGTTGATCTTCGATACACACCGGTTAACGCCTTGAGGTGTGAAGCTTGCATTGAAAACAGGTAGAACGACTCCGGTGGCTTACTCTGTAGCAGTTTGGGGTCGAAGTGAACTTGATTCCAACCGGCGAGCCACTGTCGGACACGCAGTGCAGTGATCAGCGTGCTATCGGTGTTGCTCTTGGCCACGGGGTCGGCTCCTTTTCGTTACTGCCTAGTGGCAGCAATGACGTCGAGGCACTAGAGTATTCGGCATTGGATCCCGTGTCGATATATCCCGGCCATCCATCGTCGGCTCAGACGCGTAAGGCGTCGCTGAGGCGAGTGTGGGTACTGGAAGGCTTCGACCAGAAACCCACCAGTGTCGAAAGCCGGGTCGAGAACGGTTTCGCCGAGTTGCGGGTTCACCGCCTGCACCATACACCGCACTACGGGCCTGGGCGTGTAGAACTCGCCCGAGTCGCCGGCGTCATCCCGCATCTCCCTCAGCATGGACTCATACAGGTGGCCGAGGGTATGAACGTCCTCGCTGGAGTCGAAGTGGATGCCGTTGACCTTGTTGATCACGTCACGGAGCAGGTAACCGCTCTCCATGCGGTTGGTCACGCCGGCGAACACGGAAGCGATGACGTCGCGACGATCGTCGCCGTTGCTGCTCTGCAGCCCGCGCAGATAGGCAAGCAGTCCCACTCCCTTCGATCCATCGGGACGGACGGCCTCGTCGTAGTTGATGAAGTGCTTCAGCGCGTCGCCGCTGATCCCATCTTCTTTCGCGGCCCAGTCTCGCCAGCGGTACGGCGGATCGATCGCGCTGCGATACTTCTCCCGCTTGGTCTTTGCCCGTTCCTCCCGGCCTTGTTCGTGGTCATCGAGGAATTTGAGGAACATCACCCAGGTGAGCATCGGCAGCCGACCGAGGTCACCGTTGAGCCCCTTGTCCTTCCGCATGATCTTGCGTGCGGAGTCGACGATCGTGCTGAGTCGCTGACCAGTCGAGGCAGGAGCGTGCGTCGCCTTTTTTGCCATGGTTCCTTCCCGGCTTTGTCTACTCTTCGTCCTGCTCCGTGATGCGTTCCGGGACATACACCCGCTTGAGTGGCAGAATCCCTTTGTAGCGGGAGTCGAGCTTTTCGTAGTGGCTGAGGATCAGTTGAACGAGCTCCGGTCCGTCGATTAGACGAAGGTTCGTCCTCGTCCGGGCGAACGTCCACGCCTGGCCGGTAAAGCTGCTGAGTGTGACGAGTAGGCCATGCTCGTTGGGACCGACTTTTCCACACAAGGCTGAGACCGCGGGATCCCCGACGTTACCATCCTGGCTCTTCACCTGCACTTTGATGATCGGAGGCTCGAAGCCGAGCTCATCCTTGTGAGCCACGATGTCGACCCCGCCATCGGCTCCTTCCGCTGAGAGCCGCGTGCGATATCCCATCGTGTTCAGGAGGTGCGCGACGAACTCGGCTAAGGGGTGCCCCTTAAGCTCCTGCGACAGCGTTTTCAGAATGAAGTCGCTGGTGGTCTCCTCGATATCCTCAGCCACAAGGCCTACGGTTTCATCCCGTGTTGCCGGAAGCGGTGCGAGGTTTCCTTCGACGGCGGTGCGGAACTCCTCGGCGTAGGTCTTGACCTGGAAGAGGCTCATCGCTGAGCCGATCTCGTACAGAGCACCTTGCGTGAAGTGCGTCCGCGGTAGAGACCTCAGCCATTTTACTGCTCGGATGTTTGGGTATGACTCCTCGATCGACGGGTCGTAGCGGTAGTTGCCCTCGACTCGCCCGATATGGATATGCCGATCCCGTTTGGATGGGTACACGACAAGATCACCGACCTGCATCTCGTGCACGAAGCGGTAGAGTTGCCCCGCGTTCGTGGGGATCGCTCCAGGTTTTGCGTCCGGGTACGTCTTTGCGACGACGGCCTTAAATTCCTCGCGGTCCTTGAACGCCGAAAGGTCCCTGACTTTGGCCCAGCCGATTGCGATGAAATTTCTCTTCAGGAACAGGCTGTCAGCGTCTCCTGTCTTTCCGCCGTGCAGTCCCCAGATCGTCACTTCTTTCATCGTCCACCCTTACGCCGCGTACAGGTACTCTTGGAGCCTCGTTACAGCTTCGACCAGTTTGTCAGTGCCGCCGAACTTAGCGGCGATCTCTTTGAGGTTCCCGTGCCGCGAAATTGGCGGTACATCGAACACCTCAGGGATCTTGAACGGTGCCGTACCGTGCTCCGCGTATTTGTCGAGCAGCTCGCCAATAATGGCCCGAGCTTCTGCCCCGTATTGGTCAAAAAAATCTGTCTTCTCTTTGGTAGTGGGCCAAGTTGAAATCAAACAGGATCGTCGGTGGTTTCGATTATAGCCTGCGCACCGACTGATTCGAGAAAGCCCCTAAGCGACTCGGCAGCGAATTGATCCGCAGCCTTGGCCAGTTCAATCCTGAGACATTCGTGATCCCGAACTGAGCGTGCAAGCCGCTTGGCTGAGACGCGATTAGCCACGCCCAGTCTCCGAAGATGCCTTTCTAATGTCCTCTTGTGCCAGTCGGACCAATTCACCCACCCACGATCGGGCGGCCATTCAAGAATACGAAGCACAAACAACGGGCACCCCATCTCTTAGGCGGGCGTTGCACGCGTCTTATACGACCCGCGCTTCTTCGCCACCGGCAGCGGCAGCATCTCGACGAGATCGTTCATCGTCATCGGGTACTTGGCGATGCCGGCCTTCATCGCTGGCGTCATTCTAAGCGTCTGGTGAATGCGGCAGAAGTTGTGGTGAAAAAAGTCGATCGCGATGCTATAGGCGAGATTCACGGCCTTTTTGCTGAACGCGTTGGTTAGCCGAGTGAACC
>DASZPA010000320.1:0-5223 GCA_035550555.1 Fimbriimonas sp. | reverse complement strand
AAATCGAAGTTCTTGGTCTCAGAGATCTTTCCTTCAGGGAGCTTCGGCACGAAGTCGGTCTGGATGACGATTCGCACCACGTTCGGGCGGAACTGGCCTATTCGGACTCCCGAGTCGACCTGCTGTTCCGTACCGGGCGCGATCCGCGCGCCGTCAAGGTCGATCACCGTCCGCCCCGGATTCAAGAAGAACGCCGTGGGCTTGAAGGGAAGCGGGCTCTGGACGTGGACCTTTCCGTTACGAACGGTCACTTGCGTGAGGTTGGAGAAAACGTTGAAGGTATCGGCGCCAGGCGTCCACTCGGTCTGGCCACCCAACTCCGTGATGACCTTTCGAAGCGGAATGACCATCTTGCCGGAGACGTACCGCGTGGTGAGATGCACCGTGTGGCCCTCGGCGGTCACGTCCACGGAATCGGAGCTTTTCTTGACTTTCCAGCCCCACTGTTCGGGAGTATCGAGCGCCACAAAGCACTCGTCGCCAAGCCGGTAGCCCGGTTGAGGCGTCGCTTCTTGGAAGGTGTACAGCACGTCGGCAGTGCGAACCTGCCCGTACGCCACACCCGCCAGCACCATCCATGGAACTAAGGCAGGAAGTTTAAGATTCATCCTGAACTTGCAAGGATTGTACACGCCTAACCATAATATTGTGTTCGAGGAGCGCAAAAACTTCACAACAATTCCTGTCAAAAGTGCGGATGGGACCGGGCGGTTGGCTCAGTGGTAGAGCAATTCCTTTACACGGAATGGGTCGGGGGTTCGAATCCCTCACCGCCCACCAAATCAGATCCCTCGCAGCCTAATCCGGCTTGTTCCGCACCCGTGGATGTACCGGCCTAGATCATTTGCGGGGTTCCCGCTTTAAGGTAAGACGCGCGAACGCGAATGGCCATTCCTACGATCGAAACCGAGCGGCTGATTTTGCGTCCGTTGCGGCTAGACGATTTGAACGATCTCTTCGAATACGCCCAGGACGAAGAGGTTGCGCGACCGGGGATGTGGGAGCCCTACCCATCGTTTGAAGCGTGCCGAGAACATCTCGAGCAGCTCGTCGCGTCGTACTCTGTCGATCTCATGTGGTGGGGAGTGGAGCATCGTCAGGATCGGAAGCTGATTGGGCGAGTCGATCTGGCTTTATGGAGCCGTCAGAACGCTCGGGCAGAGATAGGGTACGCGCTTCATTGGCGGTATTGGAGGCAGGGTCTGATGACTGAGGCGGCACGGGTGGTTGCCGATTACGGATGGAGTGAGCTGAAGCTCCATCGGTTGGGCGCGACGGTTCTTGGATCGAATGCCGGCTCGATTCGCGTCCTGCAGAAGCTCGGTATGTCGTTCGAAGGCCGTCTCAAGGACCATCGGTTCCATTGGGGGGAGTGGGTAGACGTGGACGTTTATGGAGTCGTTCGCCCCGACGGGTTCGCGAGATGATGGTCTGGCCCTTAACGACCGCTCCACTCGCTTGCCTTAGGCTTCTGCAACACCCGTTCGTCCATTCCCATTGCAGCCGGCTCCCATCCTGCGCGTCTGTGGATGGCGTAGAGCCACAGATACCAAGTATCTTTTCGGGTGGGGGGGAATCTTGATGCTCATTCGAAAACTTTTGGCTGGCGCCGTTCTGTTTCTTTCGGCGGCAGCTCCTTGCTTTGGTTGGAACGACACGGGACATGAGATGGTCGCAGCGATCGCCTGGTCGCGGTTGGACCATTCGACCAAGCTGGAAATCGCCCGAATCTTAATGAGCGGGGACACGGTGGAGAGGACCAGCCCAAGCGGGCATGAATACACGCTTTCCTTCCATGTGAAGGCGCCCCAAGGATTGATCAACGATGCGTTTCTCGAAGGACGTGTTCGTAGCGTCTTTATCAGGGCAGCTACTTGGCCGGATGCGATCAAGGGGGGTAAGAGCTCACTCTTTGATTCCAAAGTCGACAGTCTCAACGACGCGACGCCCGAGGTCACGATGGCATCCGGAAATGAGAAGGTGCGCTGCAAGACCTGGCACTACATGGACCTGCCGATCAAGGCCGCGGATGACCCGAGCGATCATACGCCGATCAAGGCGAACGCCGACTACGCTTTGAAGCTGGCTCGTGAGAACCTCGAGAATCTGGAGAGTTCGAGGGACAGCCAGAATCAGGCGCTCTGGCTGTACTTTATCGAGCATATCGTCGGCGACTTGCACCAGCCTCTTCACTGCTGCTCCAGCTTTGTGATCAACCGTGCCAAGGGCGACGCCGGCGGAAACCTGTTCAAGTTGGACCAGGGCGAGCTTCACGCGTTTTGGGATTCGGGCGTGAATCACGCGGAGAAGGCGGACACGAGAATTGCCACTGGAACGAAGGTCGCCGACGTCGCGACCTTGTGGCTGTCGGACTCCGCCGATCAGCCGGCTGCCGGAGACTACGAAGATCTGACGCCCATGGACTGGATCAGCAAGGGAAGGGACCTCGCGGTCGCGAACGTTTACGACGGAATTCATCCCGGAGATGCACCGAGCGATGCGTACGTGGCGCGGCAGTCGGCGTTGTGCAAGAAACAGGTGCTCCTCGCTGGATACCGTTTGGCGGAGATTCTGAATCAGGATTTGAAGCACGGCTAGCGCCGCGTGCTGCCAGGTTCGAAAGCGCGCTTCACGGGTACAACCGACACGCATGATCAGCATCGCCTCCTTCTCCTTTCATGGCGCTTTTTCCGACGGCACGATGGACGTGTTCGGTTACCTCGAAGCGTGCCGGTACCGGTACCACCTCGACGCAGCGGACATCTGGAACGGCCTGCTAGGGTCCGAAGTAGAAGTTCAGCTTGATCAGGACCGTTTGGCCAAAGTTCGTAAGGCGATGGATGAGCGCGACTTGGTCTGCGTGAACTACCATGCGGACGGCTGCCATCCTTGGGAGGATGAGCCCGAGGTTCGAGCCAAGCACAAGGAGTTGGCCTATCGGCACCTGAAAGCTGCCGAGATGCTCGGAGCTAAAACAGTGCGGATCGATACCGGCGGCCGAGATCGAGAGTGGACGTCCGAGCAGTTCGATTTCATCGCCAAGGCGTTCCAGGACTTTGCGGCCTATGCGGGGAACGCCGGGTTCACGATCGGTCCGGAGACTCACTGGGGTGCGACGAACTACCCGGACAATATGCTCAAGCTGCACGCCGCGGTCGGGTCGCAACACTACGGGATTCTGCTTCACATGGGCAAGGACACGGCGGGGACTCCGGCGGACTACGATCGGGCCCTCGCTCCAATTGCGATCCATACGCACATCGACCAGCGAACGTGCTACGAGCGTATCGACGAGGCGCTGGCGATCCTGGAGGAGTGTGGTTATCGGGGAGCGCTGGGAGTCGAGCACCACACGGGTAAGAACGAGCTGGCCGAGGTGGAGACGCAGATCGGCCTGGTTCGAAGAGCGCTTTCACACGCCCGATCCGGCAAGCCACAAGGCTACACGGGGAATCCGCTCCTCGATCCTAAGAACGAAAGGTCTCATAACCGATAGGCGCCGAACGGTGCAGCACTGCTGGTCGTAGGAAAAGCCCATCAGCATGCCTCGAGGTTCCCTTGGCCCATTTCCGAAAACGTTGCGCCTGCGGGAAATCGCGGAGCTGGCAGGGAATTCCGATCCGGACACCCTGATTTCTCGTTTGCTTCAAAGGCTGAGCGAAGAAGCCATGAGCCAAGAGTCGATCGACGACCTTGGACGCCTGCTGGATCTGGTGTTCGGGACGCGGGTGGGAGCCGCTTACCACCGTCTCGGCTCTGTTGGGGCTCCTGAGCAATCGGCTGCCGAGGCGACGATTCGGGAAGTGGTCTCAAGTTCAGAAGCGGCCCTCCTCGGAGGAGGCTCTTGGGGAATCTGGCGAGAGTTCGATGGGCCCGACTTCTGCGACCTGGCTCGAACCTACTTCTCCAACTACTTGAGAGTCCTCCTCGCGGACGAACTCGGTACCGACCCGGAGGATGCGAGGGTGACGCGTTTCGCGCATGAGGCATCGCTCATCACACGCTCCTTTTCAGCAAGGTGGTTCAACGCGTGTGCCCGGTTCGGTAATCCCGACAGGGGCTCGGTTCGATGGTATTTCCACCACTGTCTCGGCAAGATAGAGCTGGAACTGGAGAGGGAAAGGTCGGACTGGATCGAGCCTTCTGGGAACCCATGGAGCCGCAAACGACCGCCAACTCCGCAGCTTGGGTTCGAGTTCTAGGAGATCGGCACCGGCAGTGGGGTTCGAACCCACGTCTCCCGAACCTCTCGATCGGCTAACCGGGCCATCTTACCTGCGCGCAGCAAGTCGAGCCTGCGCTTTGGACGAAGCCGATGCCGCAACAATCTTACCGTAGCGACAGGCGAGTCATCCGGTCCAACAAGTTCCTTGTGATCCTTTCCACACGAGGATCTACCCGGGTGAAATCCGTGTTCGGTGGGTTGACGGCGCCTGGCGGTCGGGCGAGCAGCATGCTCCACCAGCATGTAGCCGCGTTGAACACGAAGCTGCCGGAAGGGCTTTCATAGATCGTGGCGGCGTATGTCTTGTCCGAGCTGTGCTCGTAGACGCGGACTGCTCCTCTCGCTAGAACCTGCAGCGTGGGATCGTCCTTGAGAGGTTCGCCATGGTACTCCCAACCCACGAGCTGTGGGATCGCATCGCCTTCCTTCATGCCTGTTCCCTCGAAGATCCAGTGATCAGGCATCTGGCAGATCCAATCGGCGGCGCCAACCCCATAGGAGCTCGATCCCATCAACTCCGGGGCATTCTCAAACTCGCAGGTTGGGCCCTGCTCCCACCTTCCGAAGATGCGGTCGGGTTGCCCTGTCGAGGACGGCTTCAGGTACACGCGGCCGGACACTGCGTTGCCGCTGAGGAAGGCGACGTTGACGCCGGCATCACGGGCGGCGCAGACGTTGTCGAACATCTCGCTCGTCCAGTACTCGTCGTGTCCAACGGAGAGGAAGCCCTTGGCGCGCAGGAGGCTTGCGGGGTCGCGATGGGTGTCCAGGTTTGAGACGTAGCTGACATCGTACCCTTCCTTTTCCAGCCAATAGCAGAGCGGATGCTCCCATAGAAGGAATTCGCCCGAGCCGTTGCTTAGCGGGTTGAAGCTTGAAGGCAGGGCGTTGTAGTAGAGGCTGTACGGACGGTCGAATCCCACCTCATTGCCCACGTCTGTGTGCCATCGGCTATCTTGAAAGTCATAAAGCGACCTCCAAGCGGGCCAGCGGTTATA
>DASZPA010000319.1:0-7849 GCA_035550555.1 Fimbriimonas sp. | reverse complement strand
AGCCACGGCGTCGAAACTCCGGATGCGTCCAAATGCCAGCTTCAGCCGCCTTTGCCCCTGCAACAGGTGTGTGGCAAATGCTCACGATCTGGTCATCCAGCAAGCCCATCGCCCATGGACCAAGCCTAGCCGCCAGCAGCTCGCGCCACTCCTCTTCCGTCCACCAAGGCTCAAGGGACGTAGGCAAGGTTTGCTCGCTTCTTTGATGTGATCTGATGATCTGTAGACCTGGCGGCAGGGGCGGTTCGATTGGATTTGAGACCAGATAGCTGGGTCCGCCTCCTAACTCACAGGGCTGGAACTGTTCGAGGACCTCGGCGCAATCGAACAGCGAGTTCGCGAGTTTGGCGCACGCCGCACGAAGCTGCTCGGACACACCTGGCCCGAACCGCATCTCCTCACCATCGGCCGCTGCCGCCAAGACAACAGCGAGATGTGTCCGGTGGCGGCCGAATCGCCCTTGGCCCCATAGAGTGTCCATTTCAAGGCGAAGGAGATCGATGCCCACCGTTGACTATTATCCGGTTGAAGCCGGCCGCTCAGGCGATTTCCGGAGCCAGCCGGTAATCCTGAAACTCTGAAGAGAAAGTCCCGTCCGGAAAGAGGTCGATCATCGAGTATCCCGGAGGAAACCCTTGGAACGGGCCGTTCCACCAGTTGCCCGAGACGGCTCCGTTGCAGAGATAAGTGACGCCCTTGTACTCCACTTTGTCAATCAGGTGCGTATGACCGCTGAGGCAGAGCTTGACGTTGGGATGCCTTGCGAACAGCTCGACGATGCGATGGGCGTCGCCATGCATCATTGAGAAGGGAAGCGCCCACTTCGAGGAGTCCTGACTGGTCTGAGGAGGAAAGAAGACCGAAGCTCCCAAAATCGGAACATGGCTGAGGACGATCACCGGAGTCGTCGACTTCAGCGATGCGAGGTCATTGCCCAGCCACTGAAATTGGGCCTCGTCCAACCGGGCTTCGTAGGTTTTCTGCTCCGGCAGCGCCTGCACGTCGTCCAGCAAAACGAAGTGCCACCCGCCACGGTCGAAGCTGCGGTAGGTTTGCGGCATGTTGAGGACCTGCATCGCCCACTTCTTGCCGTAAAGAGGCTCATTGCCTTTCGTCTGGCTCTTATCGCGGTCGATTCCCCAGATGTCGTGGTTTCCCAGGATGTGTTCGATAGGAACCGAGCGCTCGGCATGAAAGGCGCGCGAAACATGCCGCCATTGGCGATCCACGCACCGCTCGTTGCCGTACATCGCGTCGTAGACGAGGTCCCCACCGGTGACGATCAGGTCGGGTCGATGGGGTCGGTCCACGGCATGGCGGAAGGCTCGCCGGACGCTCTGACCACACTGATGGCCTTTAATGTGAAGATCCGTCAGGTGAGCAAAGCGAAATCCGGGCTTCTTAAGTCGTGAGGGTGAGGCAAAGGCGTGCCCAGCCAGAGCTCCCACTCCGAGGAGCGCTGCCCCGCCTAAAACTTCACGACGCGTTACCGAACTCATGGCCGACTCACGGCATGGTAACGCTCAAAAGGTTAAGCAGTTATTTCGTTCTTGTCCTTTTGCGGCGAAACTGGTTGTATCGGCACCGGACGCAAGCATTTTCGCGGGCAGTTAAGAAGCAGAAGCGAGCAGGCTGCCTAGGGCGACTTCTTTGCAGGATCCTTCTTCTCGACCACGTATAGATCCAAAAGAAGCATCTCGTCTTTTGAGGAAGGACCTGATTCGACGACTTTCGGCGTCGGGTTGGGATTCCTCGGATTGTCCTTCGTGTTGTCGAAAGTGCCGGTAACGTAAACCTTCGCGCCGGCAGGGACGACGAGAGGTGTCTTCAAGTAGTAGACGAGCTGCCATTCCGGATCCCAGTCGTTAATGCAAACGAGCGGCTTCCAGTAGCCCACCGGATACTTCACCCAGGCCTTGAAAGTCCGTCCCAAAAAGTGCATGTGAGGCCAAACCGCGTAAATCGTCGTCTCCTTTTTGATAGGTTCGATGGCGTAGACGCGGTTGGCCTTGGTTCCGGGATCGAGATAGATCGACTCGCTGTCGACTGTGTCGAGCGTCATTTCCTGCTTCGGCGTTCCCTTTTGGAAGTAGAAGCCGACCTGAGTCTGCTCGAGTTCCGGCTTGCCGGTGGTCTTGTAGTGCAGATCCAGCAAAATGCAGTCGCCTGGCTTAATCAGGAATGCGGTTCCCTCGGGAGTTACGAACGGAGGAGCGCCGGTCGACCACATTCCGAGCGAGTTGTAGGCGTCGATGTCCTTCAAGGACCTCTGCTCCCAGCTATCGTCGTCGTGATCGAACTTGATCTTCCGGCACTTGTCGGCCTCAGCTCTCGCCAGGAGAGAAGGGATTACGTGATGGACCGTGTTCTTTCCGCTGGGCCGAAACTCGACTGCACGGACCCACGTTGGCTCAGTGATGTGGGGATCGATCAGGTAGTCGCGGTAGAAGTCGCCGCCCTCGGCCGGAATCTTGGTGGCCTTATCCGGTGAGACGACAAGGTCCGGCTTCCCCATGCGCCAGCCAGGGCTAACCGGCGGAGGCGGCGGTTCGTCGCGAGGATTGCCGCGGGGCGCGCCGGCATCCGCCCACAGCCGCAGGACGGAGATCTCATTCGGACTCAGCACCGGGACGTCCCTAAACTCGCCGTAATGCAGATCGGCCTTCCACGGCGGCATCAGACGTTGGGCGGTTACTGATGCGACCATGGTAGAGAACCTGCGCGCGTTCTCGTAGCCAACCAGGGAGAACGGCGCGACCTTGCTCTCGCTATGACAACTCACGCACCGAGCGGCCAAGATAGGCGCCACGTCTTTGGCATACGTTGGGCTCGCCTTATGGGGCGAGAACGCAGCCGCGCAGACAAGCCCCGAGAAGGCTCCGGCAAGGCAACGCGAAAGCATGCAATTGCATTATATCGGCAGGAATCTGATCTCGAGAAGGAGGGTTTCGAGCGTGTCTAAGGCTTCCATGAGAGTTTCTTTGCCTGCTCCTTGCTGAGCAGCTTCGCATGTCCATCGGCGAAGCCTACAGCCGCTCTGCCACCATGACGGAAGTCCAGATGCCCGTTTTTTCCTTCGTACACCAGCACCGTTTCCGCAGGACGAGAAATGCCGGCCATGGCCTTGCCAGCCAGCTTTGCGTTAAAGCTATAGCTGACAGTGCCTTTCGGATCCCTCGCACAGGTGAAGAGGCTGGCATTCCTCACGTAGGGTGAGATCTTGGATTTCCAGTTGACGGACGTCATCGCCAGCTTGTCGTCGAAATCGTTGGAGAACATGATGACTGCCAAGTCCAACTGCTTGACGTTGCTTAAGCAAAGCGCGTCTTCTGCTGCCTGGTGCCCTCGCTGAATGGCTTCGTGGGGGTGCGCAAGGGCATAGGCGATTGCCGCGAGCGTATCGTGATCCGAGGGTGCGCTGGGCGGAGCAATGAGCCAGCCCGAGCCCGACTTTATCAACGACACCGTCTCACTATGGACGGCCGCAGGTTGATTCTTTAAGCCAAGGCGATAAGTTACGGTTGCCCGATCGCCGTTGACCTTCTCGGCAAGACTCGATATTTCATAGGTCGGCCAGTGCGGGTCTTTAACGATCGCCGCTGTGATGGCCGGTGCCATCGAACCGCCCATGACAAGGTGGACGGCACTATCGAGTTGCTTGCTGTTGAGCTCGTCGACGAACTTCTGGACTGTCCGCTCCGGAGTTTGCCCAAAGGCAACGCAATTTAGGACCACCGGCAATAGAAGGAATAACCGCCTCATGATCCCATCTTATCGCTAATGGTCACTGTTTACGCTGTTCCCGTCCTTGCCCTTCACATGGGCAGCAAAGAGGTTCGTCGGCTCATCCGCCAAACGAACGCTGGTCGAAGTCCCACACCTGTCCCGTGATCATTCGGGCCTCGTCAGACAGCAGGTAGGCGACCATTGCGGCGATATCCTCAGGCAGAAGGAGGCGGCCAAAAGGCTGCTTCGCACCAACTTCGTCCAGCCAGCTCTCTGGTCGCCCGGGGTTGATGACGTTGAGCACTACTTCGTTCTGGGTCCAGGTCCAGCCCAGGTTTAAGCCGTTGATCCGGACCCCATCCTCAGCCAGAGGGCCCGACAACGCGCGGGTCATGTTAGCAAGGGCGGCCTTACTCATCGAGTAAGGGAGCAGGGTGTGACTGCCGTTGCGTCCCAACTTGCTTCCGATGTTCACAACGCACCCTCGTGAAGTCTTGAGATGGGGGAGCGCCGACTGGATCAACAAGAAGGGCGCCCTCGCGTTGATCGCAAGGATGCTATCGAAGAATTCCGCCGACGATTCGATTCCGCCACGCCAAGAGACTCCGGCATTGTTAACCAGCCCATCCAAGCGATCGAGTCGCTGGATGATGGCTTCGACGATCCGGCAGGGAACATCGGGATCGGAGAGTTCTCCAGCCACGAAGACGCCACCCGTCTCGGCTGCTATTCGCTCCCCGACGGCCTGCTCCTGTTCACGTCCGTGAATGACGGGCGCCGCTCCCTCGGCAGCGATCCGGCGAGCAATGCCCTCTCCAATTCCGGCTGCGGATCCCGTCACCAGGACCACCCTTCCTTCGAGCCGCTTCACTGACCGCGAGGGTACCTCGGGGGTCTGCCTGGCTCAGACCCCAAGGGCTACTTCGTCGGCGGGTGGTAGCCGAACTTCATGTTCGAGGGAAGCGACGGGGGAGGTGTGGCTTGCGCCGGAGGGGGATCTGCTTTGCCGCATCCGGCGACCTCGACTGCAAAAGCGGCGAGCATGGCGAGTAAGATCGCGCTTCGCGCCCGATCGCTCACTGGGCTCCATCCCATTGGTAAACCGTGTCGTCGGTGATCATCGTCTGCGATTCCGGGGTCACGCCGTTGTAGTTTGTTCCAACCGCCGCTGCGCCCGGAGCCTTCTTGGCGACGTGTCCGTCACCGTATGCCAAAAGCATCTTGCCCGAGCCACGTTGACTGACGAGTCCGGTCTCGTACCCGTTGGCTACATTCTGCTGGGTCGCGTGCAGGAGTTCAAAGAAGTTTCCCGGGCCCCAGCAGTTGATGGTCAACGATAAGAACGTGGCCGGGTCGCACACGACAGGCTCCACGATCTGGACCACGAACGGCGACTTGTCCCCGTTGTAGAGCGACCAGAACCCAGGGATCGTGATTTCGGAGGCGCCCATCTTCGCTGCAAACATCACCGTCTCCGCTGGGCGGCCGATCGACGTCATCGACCGGGGCGCCGGATTGAAGGGCGCTACCAACGGCTGGGGTGCATAGGCCCGGATGTTGTAGCCGTACTGCGTGTCGAACAGTTGGCTCCATGGCGACGGCCAGGTCGGAGCGCCGGGAAAGCCGGGGAAGGCAAGGACAGATGGGCCCTGAGGGTCGGAAAGGATCCCATAGTTCTTCATGTACGGCTGAACGAACACGCTCCAGGGAGCATAGTCGCCGTCGGGATTCCCTGGATAGACGTCGAACCCCGTTCCGGAACCCCAGGTGGCCGGCTCCATGGCCGTGTCGTCATAGTCGTTGGTGTACATCTGGGCGGCGAGCGCCGTCTGCTTGGCGTTGCTCAGGCTCGCCGTCTGCTTCGCGGCTTGCTTCGCTTGAGCGAAGACGGGGAACAGGATCGCTGCCAGGATGGCGATGATGGCGATGACCACAAGCAGTTCGATGAGAGTGAAGCCCTTTCGGGTTGGGGCTGGAGATCGAAACAATGATTCAGACATAGGTATGACCTCTTGGGAAGCCGCGGAGGCGACATCGCCGAAGTTGGGAGGCAGCGGGAGATTCCGAAAACGGATTAAACAACAGCTTTCCGCCGAACCCATTTCAAGCCCGAAGGAACCTCGGGAGAATTACAACGGAATAGGCGCTTTTGTGGAATTCTCCGGGAGAATAAGGTGTAGTCGGAAACATGGATAGGCGGGATCCGCAGGTCTTCGCACGAAACGTGAGGGCTTTCCGAGCCTTGCGCGGATGGAGCGTCCGCGATCTCTCGGAACGTGCCGGCGTGTCGACCAAGACCATCGTCAAGATTGAGCACGGCGAAGGCTGCAGCATCCGCACGGAGCAAAGAATCGCAGCCGGTCTCACTACTTATCTTGGCCGTCTGTGGGACGCTAGCCTCTTGAGCGACGAGGGCCAGCGGGTGATCCGCAACGATTCGGGGCGCTGGTTCTTTGGGGACGTGAAGGACGCCCAGAAGTACCTCGAAAGGCGGACCCGCACCGCTCCCGACGTCGCCGAAGAACGGATGCGCAGCGACCCGGACGAGATCCAGGTGGAGGCCGAAAGGCACCGCCTCGGCCGCGCGGGATTCTCACCGTGCTTCGTGCAGGTTCTCGGCGGCGGAATCTCGTCGGGATACTTCCAGTTCAATCTTGTCGAGGTGTTCAGCCGAGACTTTACGCCGCCCGAGACCTTCAACTACTCGTACGTGTGCATCTGCAGCCGTGGCTCCGTGCGGTTCGGCATTCGGGACAAGGAGTTCGAGATCCACGAGGGCGACTCGATCGTGTTCGAGGGCAACGACACCTACTGGGTGGAACCCCTCCGTCCCGTCGGCCCCAACGACCTGCCGCCAACGATCCAGTTTCTGTGTCTCCACCTGTTGAAGCTTCCGAAACGGCGATAAGTCCCAACTTACGTCGCGGCGAGAAGGATAGAGATTGCGGTAATTCGAAAGGGAAGACGTGACCTTCGAGATATCACTCCCAGGTCGAATCGGGAAAGAGTCTGATCCTTCTCAGCGTATGCGCTGTCAATGAAAATCGTATACGTCCAGGCTCAGGATTTCGAAAATGCATTTCCCAAGCGCTTCCGACAAGGATCGAAGTTTCCGGAATTTTTTGCCACGACCTCAATCCATAAAAGTCACAAAATTAGGTATCTCTTGACATATTCTGGAAATGTAGTCTATATTTCATCCATGGGAACGAAACGTGACGCTTTCAAGCGCCTCGCCACGGCAAGGGTCAACAAGGCTATCGACTCAATAAGGCTAGTCGGTAATTTGAGCAACAAGGCCAACTACGAATACAGCGCCGAGGACGCAGAGAAAATTGTTGATGCTCTGCGGGCATCGGTCCAGGAGTGCAAGAAGAAGTTTGAGCTTGCAGGAAAAGCAGAACTAGCCGAAACATTTCGGCTTGATTGAGGAGGGATTTTTCAAATATGAGCCAAATCTATCGCTACGATGCAGGATTGAAGATCGATGTTGACTACACGTTGGAGCAGCTGACCGGAAGATTTCAGTCGGTTAAGGATGGCCTGCCAGAACTATTGAAGAATGCAACTGATCACTACGAGCGATTGGGCAAGGACAGTCCAAAGCTTCTGCTCCCCGAGTCCCAACAGATCGTCGTTGCGATTGCGTCAGCTAGCAAATCACTCCTAGTCCTGGACTTTGGTGGTGCAAGCTCATCGCACTTCGAGAAATGGAAAGAGTGGTCAAGCAGAACGGCAAGCTCGGCAGCAGACTCACTCAAGATTCAAGGAGGGCACGGCAACGGCGGTAAAGCCTTCATGGTGCGAGGCAGCAATGAGCACTCTTTTCTAGAGTCCGTCGTTAACGGGAAGCGGACCCGTATTGGTTTCGATTCCGCAAGCGAGCAGAAACGATTCCACCCGGGCGATGTATTAGAAGGCTCTACTCCGATTGTGGACCTCGCAATCAGCAATCCGTCACATCAGCTTGACCAGATTTTGGCTGGCTTCAAGCTGAGCGTTTCTAATCTTCCGGCGTCTTGCGCTGCAGTATTCAACGAGCGACAGTCCTATACGGCGGTGGTTCTTCAGGGTGTCCGAGATTGGTCTAGGGCTCGGGCATCGTCATTCCCAAAGATTACTC
>DASZPA010000318.1:0-24398 GCA_035550555.1 Fimbriimonas sp. | reverse complement strand
AGCTTGTTTGAGAACTGAGGATCGAAGCCGGCGCCGTTGTCCTTCACAAAGAACACGCCGTCGTTGCTTCCAATTTCCACGCAAGGGTGCGGCACTTTTCCCGAGAACTTGACCGCGTTGGCAATGAGGTTCTCCAAAAGGCTCCGGACCATGGCCGGGTCACCCTCGCCGCACATTCCCGGCTGAATGGCAACCTCCAAAGCAGCGTTGTCCTCCATGTAGACGGAGGCGACCTGTGAGGAGAGCTCAGAAATGTCGATCTCTTGAGGATTGATCTCTGCTCGCGTGACGCGCGAAAGCGTGAGCAGGGACGTGATCAGCTCGTCCATCCTCTTAGCGGCGCTGCGAACGCGCCTCAGCGAGTCGAGGCCGTCGTCGTCCAGGACGTCCTTGTAATCCTCCATGAGAGCCCGAGAAAACCCATCCATGGCTCGGAGGGGCGCGCGGAGGTCGTGGGACACGCTGTAGCAGAACGCCTCCAGCTCTTCGATGGCTACGCTCAGCTCGCGGGTTCGCTCCTCGACGATCCCCTCCAGCTCCTCGTTGAGTCTGCGTACCTCTCCCTCCGCGCGAGTTCTCTCTTGAAGCTCTTGCTGGGCGGACGCGAAGAGAAGGGCATTGTCCATGGCCAGGCCGGCCCGCTCGGCCAGCTCCTCTGCCAGATGCAGATCGTCTTTGGAGTAGGTCCTCCCACTCTCACCCATCACAAAGCTCAATGCGCCCAGCGTCTTTCCGCGGGCTCGGATCGGGGCGACGATCAGCGAACGGATCTGCTCTTCCCGAACCAGATCCCCTCCCTCCGCTCTGAGCTGCTCCACCTGCAAAACGTCCGGTGTGACGCTTGGATAGAACTCCGTCTTTCCCGTTCTCAATACCGCCGGCACGCCGAACTGCGCGTCGGGATCCAAGGGATACTTGCGGTTCAGCTCGGTCGCCCAGGCGACCTTTTGGGGATCGATGTGGGCGACGGCGAGCCTTTGAATCTCTCCGTCCTCGCTCAGGATGTCGATGGCGCTCCAGTCTGCCAAGGTGGGAACCGCCAGCTTCGCCACCTCGCCAAGCGTCGACCGGTAGTTGAGCGACGATCCTAAGATAGCGCCTGCCCGAGCGAGGAAGCTCTGAGAGGCGGCCCTTCTCTCGGTCTCCTTGGCGTATCTGGTGAGCTCGGTTTGAGCTGCGGACTGGCGGAATGTGAGAACGAACAGTAAGAACGAGATCGCCAGCCCAAGAGGCAGCAGCCATGGAATGAACATCTCGCCGCTGTTCGTATCGAAGGCTTCGCTGGAAATGTACTGGACCGTCCATGGGCGATGTTTGATCATCATCGACTCGGTCCAGGAGAAACTTCCGGAGCGTCCCACCGGCGTGTTGTCGAAGAGCAGCGCCGAAGGGTCCTTTGTGCTCTCGCCATCGTAAATGCGGACGGTGCACTGCGGTCCGTGAAGCGCCCGGAAGACAGGCGAAATCGTTTGTCTCACGCGAAACGAGCAGTAGGCGAAGCCTTGTAGGTCGTCCTTACGCTCCTGCTCGGTCGGCGGCGCCTCGATCGTTTTGTAGATGGGAACGCAGACGATGAACGCCGGCGTGGTGCGCTTGGTGTCGTTCAGGAGATAGAGCTTCTCCGAAGCGACCGGCTCGCCAAACTCCATGGCCTTGTCCATGGTGGCCGCTCGTTTGGGTTCCGAGTGCATGTCGAAGCCCTTGTGGGGTGACGATGGGCGATAGGGCTCCGAGAACAGAATCGCATCGATATAGGCTGATCCGGACACGGGCGAAATCTCGAAGTCGGTAACGCCCGCCGCTCTTGCGTGGGCCCGCAGCTTCTCGATATCTCCGATAGGAACATGAACCGAGTAGCCGACGCTTCCCACCTCTTGGAGCTTTTCAGGCCACCCCTGACGCTCGAGGAACGCGCGAAAGTCCGCCTTCGTCGCGTTCGGATTGGTTGCCATGAACGAGGCCGTTGCCCTCGTCAAGCTGACTTGCGCGTCGATGCGGTTATTGATGAGGTCGCGAACGTCTCCGACCATGGAATCGAATCGGAGCTGATCGCGCTGGCCGACCACTCTCCCGACCAGATACCAGGTGGAAAGAGCAAGTACGACTGAAAAGCAGAGCGCAAGATAGGGCGCGGAAGAGATCGGGCTTTTCATGGCGGCCCGGCCCGTATCTACCTTCATCCGCTGCGCTCCTTCGCCACTTACGATAATAGACCTGCAACTGCCGCCAAGGGTCAAGAACCCACGATTTTTGCTGGAGGATCCTGCTAAAAGCGCAGCTTGAACGTAATGATCTCAAAGGGCCGAAACTCGAACGGAACCATGCCTTCCGTCAGATCGAGCTCTTCGACCTCCTGCTCTTCCAAGTCGCAAAGATAGGCTTTCTTGGGCGCCCTTGCGCAAGCCAGCTCACTTCTTCCGCGGCTGTTGTGGCATTCGTAAAGGCGGACGATCAGATCGTTCGACCCTTCTGCCTTCTTCACGGACTCTATTACGATATTTCGGTTCTCGCACGCTACGAACGCAGGCAGCGAACCGGTCTCTCCGGCACTTGAGTTCAAAAAGGCGTAACGGACCGGCGCATTGAGAGCGTAGGCGGCCGCCACCACTCCGGCGTAGTTGTAGGGAAGGAAGTGGGGAACCAGGCTGTACGTAAACCGGTGACGTCCCATGTCGCAGAGCGGATCGGGAGCCTTGGGACTTCGCAGAAGCGTCATGCGCATCACGTTGCCGAAGATGTCGTGGCCGTACTTGCAGTCGTTTAGAAGAGCCACTCCCTGCTCGCCCTCGCTGAGGTCGACCCACTTTTGCGCGCAAACCTCGAACCGCGCCATGTCCCAGCTGGTGTTGCGATGCGTCGGACGCTCCACGTTGCCGAACTGAATCTCGTAGGTGGCTCGGCTGGCGTTGATGTTGACAGGAAATGCCACCTTCAGCATTTTGTCTTCCTCCTGCCAGTCGACCTCGGTATCGAAACGGATTCCAGGTGTTGGGCCCAGGGAGATGCGCTGGCGGATGGTCGAATCGCCAAACTTCTTGACGATCTCGGCTGCCACGCGAACGGGACCCCGCTCCACGATCTCGAAGCTCTCGCTCTTTACAAGGTCGACCGCCGTCTCCAAGGCAAACGCGTCGATGTCCCAGGCGCTCCAGAAGTTCGGCTTGTCGTCGAAGATCTGGAACATATTGCCGAGCCGCCCAACCTCGATGAACTCCGTGCTGTCTTCCAGGCTTTGGATGGAGGTGATGTTCCCGTTCTGATCGAACCTCACCGAAATCTCTTCGTTCTCGATTCGCCGGGAGCTGCTCTTGAGTCGCGCTTTGGAGGTCGGCGGCGCTTCCGACAGATCGGCGACCGCCACCGAGCCCAAAGCATTCGTGGGCGTTGCGAAGATGAGCTTCCGTTCTCCGAACTCGGTGGCCAGCTGCACCGGCAGGCTCTCTTCCGACGTGACCAGCGAGGATGGGATGCCCTCTTCTTCCCATGGGATTTCGCCCTGGGAGACCATTGTCGAATTGTGGAAAAGCGCCACAGGCCGGCTCATCGCAGAGGTTTCGAATACCTGTCCGATCTCCGCGAGCGACTTCGCCACGATCTCTTCGCCAGTCTCGGCGATCTGCTCGTAGTCCCGCGCCGAATCTTCGTAAACCTCGCGAACGCTCGAGCCTGGAATGATGTCGTGGAACTGGTTGAGAAGGACAAGCTTCCAGGCCTTTTCCAACTCGTCGGTGGGATAGCTCTCCGGGAAGGTCGGTCGAAACGCAGCCAGCAGCTCGGCGTCCCGCAGCAGGAATTCGCTCACACGATTGCCTTTCTTGTTTGCCGCCTGACTCGTGTACGTGCCGCGATGCAGCTCCAGGTACAGCTCGCCGGTCCACGTCATCAGGTCCTTCGATCGGGCCTTCGCTTCACGGAAGAACTCGACAGCCCGCTTGCCGGTCGCCACGTCCGGGTAATTCGGCGCCATGCGGCCCCTGCGAAGGAATTCCAGGTGCCGCTCGGTCGGCCCCCCGCCTCCGTCGCCGAAACCGAACACATACAGCGACGTGTCCGAACGGGCGTGGTCCTTGTAGTTCCTGACCGAATAGAGAACTTCCTTGGGCTCGCAGCTTGCGTTATACGTATCCGCGGGAGGGAAGTGGGTCCAGACTCGCGTTCCGTCGATGCCCTGCCACCAGAACGTGTGGTGTGGGAACTTGTTGAACTGGTTCCACGAGATCTTCTGAGTGAGGAAGTAGTCGATTCGAAACTTGGATAGGATCTGGGGCAGAGCGGCGGAGTAACCGAACACGTCCGGCAGCCACATGTCTTTCGTTTCGTAGCCGAGTTTCTCGCGGAAATACCGTCTCCCGTAGAGAAACTGGCGGACGAGCGACTCGGCTCCCGTGAGGTTGCAGTCCGCCTCGACCCACATGGATCCCACCGGCTCCCACTGCCCGCGTGAAATGGCCTCCTTGACCCTCTCGAACAGCTTCGGATACTTCGTCTCCAGCCACTCGTATTGGCTTGCCTGAGAGTGGACGAACACATACTCCGGATACTTCTCCAGCAGGCCGAGCTGGGTCGCAGTCGTGTGCGCCATCTTCTTTTGGGTGATGTGGATCGGCCAAAGCCACGCGGTATCCAGATGCGCGTGCCCCACCGGCACGATCTGGTGCTTCATTTCGCCGTTCAGACTTCCCAGGGCGTCCCGGATGATCTTGCGGCACCGCGCAATCGTTTCGCGGCTGTTCGGATTGAACGTGTTGATCGCGTCGTTGAGGCCCCTCAGAATCGTAAGATGGGCAGGGTCCGTTTCGTCGATCGTCCCTAGCAATTGGAGGGAAAACTCGAAATCATAGAAGAGGTCCTTGATTTCGTTGTCGACCATCACAAGCTCGGCGCGGTCCACCTTCTCCGTCAAGCGCTCCCGCGGCGGCTCCTTCCCATGCACACGGGTTTGCGCGTTTCGAGTGTAGGACTGGATATAGAACTCGACCTGATTCGAATCCGTCGGCACGCTGCCGACCGAGCTACCCTCCAGCCATCCGAAGTCGCTGTGCTCCACGTCGATGCCTCTCCACGGAGAGCCGTCCGTCCACACGGTCCTCTCGCCGCCGACTTCGGCGACGACGGCGAGGTTTTGGCCGACGAACTGATCGGGAATCGTTCCGCTCAGCCGGAACCAGAACACCGTATACGCGGGGCCATACTCAAATCCTTTTTGAACCTCCTTCCAGGGTCCTTTAAGGGCTTCCTCCTGAGTCTCGCATGGGTGTTCGTTCACCTCGATCTTGAGGGGCGACGAGTCACGATACAGGCGAGGCTTGAGCTCTGATGAGATAAAAGCGGCGATACGCCGACGGGTCAGTTCGGTGTGCTTGAGCATGACGGGGGGTGAAGTGGTTGAGTTTACACCCCCTCTCGCCGCCTCTTCACTGCGAATACTTATTTTATCTCAGGGTACATAATAACGTATATGCGGGATGATGAAGTATTTTCATACTCTACGGTGATGGCGGCTCTCTACCTGAGGGGGCTCGGCGGCGGCGTTTACGTTGCCAGGCAGTCGTGGCCCTTCGTCGTGCGAACGCTGCGTACAGCGAGTGTGCCTCTCGGGCAAACGGCGAAGGCGCTGAGGAGCGCCGGCCAGTTGGACGCTGCGCTCCGGCTGGACGAGCCTGGGTTGCTGAGTGCGGCCGAATCGGTCGTTGAGAAGTCCCTCTGTCTGACCCTCTTTGACCCCGGGTTTCCGGTCCGATGGATCAAATCGATGGGCGACGGCGCGCCGCCGGTCTTGTGGTGTGTTGGAGAGCCTCCGCTCGGGGAGACCGCATGCGTCGTAGGATCGCGCGAGGTGTCCAGAGGCGTTTGGAGCTTCGCTTCGGGAGCCGGGCGGGCCGTCGCCCGCGCGAAAATGATTCTGGTCTCCGGTGGTGCGAAGGGGTGCGACACAGCCGCCGAACAGGGCGCCCTTCGCGCGGGCGGAAGCGTCATTCGCATATTGCCCTACGGTCTTGGAGGCCAGCGGCCGCTGGAACGGAGGTTGCTTCTCAGCGTCTGTCCTCCGAACGAGCCGTTCTCGACAGCCTCGGCGATGGAACGCAATGCCTTGCTTTATGCTTCCGCGGATAGGAGCCTGGTGGCGAGCTGCAGATTTGGCGAGGGTGGTACTTGGCATGGGGCGGTCACGGCGCTGAGACGGCGCTCCTCACAACTTTTCGTCAGGAGCGGCGGTCGTGGGGAAGCGGCGCTTGCTGCGCTCGGAGCCATCGCAGTGGACACGGCGGACCAGTTCTTGACAGAGCCGCTGCCGTTGAGAGCCCAGCCGTCGCTCGCCCTAGGCTCTGGGCGTCCTTCATTTTTCTTTTAACGGGCCAAAACCGGCAACTTTGCTGGTGGAAAGGGACCGCCAAGTACGGAATCGGAGTGCTTGAGGCCTAACTTAGCAGCAAGGCCCGGAGACCCCTTTCATATGAACCGAAATCGCTTGGCTAAGGGTTTTACCCTTGTCGAAATCATGATCGTCGTTCTCATCATTGGCATCTTGCTTGCCATTGCTGTGCCCAACTTCATCCATGCCCGAACGAGCAGCCGCGTCCAGAGCTGCATCGCGAACCTGAAGCAGATCGATACCGCTAAGCAGCAGTTCGCCATGGAGCAGGGACTCGTCGACGGCGGCGCGGTCAACGACGCGACCGACCTCGTTCCCAAGTACATGCAGGCTTGGCCTTCCGGCCCGATCACCGGCGTGTATGCCGCGAACGCCGTCGGAACAGACCCCACGTTCAACAGCCAGAGCTCGGCCTGGTACGTCACGCACTGCACCGGCAGCACCGCTGACAGCTCCTGCCCGTTCTAAGGGTCTAGAAAGCTCGTTGGTCCTTGCCCCCCGCCCGCCTCAGGCGAGCGGGGGTTCTTGCGTTTGAGCCTTCCATTTGTTGGAACGCCGGTTTTGGGCAGCGGGACCAACCGGCTACGAACCCGCAGGCTTCGCTCACCGGGTAAACCCGGTAGCGCATGGTCGATCCCCAACTGCAGGCCGACGTCCTCAATCAGGCCCTCCCTTACATCCAGGCGTTTCGAGGCCAGACCTTTGTCGTGAAATATGGTGGGAGCGCAATGCGCGACCGCGCATTGCTTGGGAACGTCATCCGCAACGTCCTACTGCTTCAGTTGGTCGGCATCCGCATTATCCTGGTGCATGGCGGAGGACCGGAAATCGACGTTTGGCTCAACCGCCTCGGAATTGAGAAGCGGACCAAGGGTGGGTTGAGGGTCACCGACGACGACACGATGGACGTGGTGGAAATGGCCCTCGCAGGACGTGCGAACAAGGCTCTGGTCGCCGAGCTTCAGCGCGCGGGAGGACAGGCCATCGGCATCTCGGGAAGGGATGCGGACCTTCTGCAAGCCGTACCCATCGATGCGGAGCTTGGCCGGGTGGGAACGATCACCCAGGTAAACGCTCACATCCTTTCCGTCATCAGCCAGTCGGGCTACATTCCGGTGGTTTGTACAACCGCCAGCGACTCGGCGCATGGCGTGCTCAACGTGAACGCCGACAGCGCCGCGGGTTCGATCGCGGCTGCGGTGGGCGCGAGCAAGCTCGTTCTTCTGACCGACACGAACGGCGTTCTGCGTGACAAGAACGATCCGCAAAGCAGAATCTCGCGTCTGGAGCGCTCGAAGGCACGTCAGATGCTGGAAGCCGGAGAAGCGGACCGAGGCATGATCCCGAAGCTTGAAAGCGCCCTCTTCGCGCTTGAGAACGGCGTCAAGAGCGTCCAGCTGATCAATGGCGGCATCCCCAACGCCCTGCTGGTGGAGATCTTTACCGACCACGGGATCGGTACCATGATGGAATAGTGCCGCAGCCCAATAGCCCAAGCATCGCGATCTCACAAGGCGCAAAGGCGAGCCCCTCTCCAACGCCGCTCCTGTACTCCGATCTGGCCGGGCTTCCGAGGCCCCGCCGGGGCAAGGTCCGCGACGTTTACGATCTTGGAGATCATGTCCTGCTCGTAGCCACCGACCGAATCTCCGCGTTCGACCTGGTCATGGCGAACGGAATCCCTGACAAGGGCCGAGTCTTGAACCAGGTGAGCGCATTCTGGTTCGAGTTCCTTTCGGACGTCTGCCCCAACCATGTGATCTCAAGCGATGACCGGCAAATTGCCAAGGCGGTTGGAGCGGCGATTCCCGAGCTGGCCGGGCGAGCCACGCTGGCCGCGAAAGCAAGGACGCTTCCGGTCGAGTGCGTTGCGCGAGCCTATATTTCGGGCAGCCTGCTCAAGGAGTACCGGCGGCGGGGCGGCAACGTTCATGAACTGGGCCTGCCGGACGGGCTGGAGGAGTCGGCCAAGCTTCCCGAGCCGATCTTTACTCCGGCTACCAAGGCCGAGCAAGGCCACGACGAGAACATCTCCTTTCGAGAGGCGTGCAACGTTATCGGGCGGGAAAACGCCGAAACGGTGCGCGAGTGGACCCTTCGCCTTTTCGGCCTCGCATCCGCCAAAGCTGCGCAGGCGGGCCTGATTCTGGCGGACACCAAGTTTGAATTCGGCGAAACGCCCGACGGCCGCCTCATCTGGATCGACGAAGCCCTCACACCGGACTCCTCCCGCTACTGGGAAGCCTCCGACTACCGTCCCGGGCGGAGCCAGCCAAGCTACGATAAGCAGTTCGTCCGGGACTACTTGGAGTCTATCGGCTGGAACAAGCAGCCTCCAGGACCGGAGCTCCCTCCAGACGTGGTCGAGAAGACCAGGCAAAAGTATCTCGAAGCGTTCCGTCGAATCACGGGACGCGACCTCGTCTAGGGACCCGGTTTGGCCCCGACGGGAGCGAGCCAGGAGAAGTCCAACGGCTTCATCGGTTCGTCCAGGTGGATGTGCCGGATCTCGTAGGTGATGGTCTTGTCTTTCTTGTGTTCGATGACGGCCTGCGGAAGACAGGTGACCGAGTCGATCACCAGCTCTTTGCGGCGGTCTTCGTGCGTCGCGATTCGACCGGCGACGGCCGATTCTCCGTGTTGGACGAAGTCCATCCAGGGGTCCTGGTAAAAGAACATTCCAAACGCCGTGGGTCTCGGTTCGGACTCGTCGTGGGACAGCTTCTGATACGTGTTCGTCTTTGCGTCGTAAGCGTGGACCGTATGGCCATCGGACCACGTCACATCGTCGCCGGCGGTTTCGCTCCAGTAGAACGGCTTCAGCAGGCGATAGTGCGTGACATGCTCCTTCTTCCCCTCGTCGCCAGGTTCTCCGGTTGGAGGAGTCACGATGTCGAACTCCGCGCTGTTCGCCTTCCGCAGGATCTGCTTGCAATGGTCGTAGATATCTTGCGGAGTCTGCCCTTGCCAAGGGCCGAGGGTCAAAAAGAGGGCGACGGCGCTGATCATCAGAACAGTAGACGAGGCGCGGATTCCCGTCGGTTCGAGACGACAGCGAGCGGAGCCTCGCCAAAGGTAAAAGCTGGGCATGTCCGACCTCGCTTCCCTAAAGAAGAACGCACCCGTGAACCGTCTACGCGGCGACCTCCCCAAGCTGGGCATACGACCCGCGATCGACGGACGGTACGGCGGGGTCCGGGAGTCGCTGGAAGAATTCACAATGGGCATGGCCAGGGCTGTAAAGGACATGGTGGCCAGGAGCCTGCGCCATTCGTGTGGTCAGCCCATCGAGCTGGTCATCGCCGACTCCTGCATTGGAGGAGTGGCTGAAGCGGCCGACTGCGAGGCGAAGTTCAGGCGCGAAAACGTGGGTGTCTCTCTCACGGTGACTCCCTGCTGGTGCTACGGCAGCGAGACGATGGACATGGAGCCCTCCCGCCCGAAAGCGATCTGGGGATTCAACGGAACGGACAGACCTGGCGCCGTCTATCTCGCGGCCACGCTGGCCGGTCACAACCAGAAGGGGCTGCCGTGTTTTGGGATCTACGGGCGCGACGTTCAGGACCTGGGAGATTCCACTATTCCGGCCGACGTCGAGCAGAAGATCCTGCGCTTCGCAAATGCCGGAATCGCCGTGGCAACCATGCGTGGTTCGAGCTACTTGGCCATGGGCGGGGTGAGCATGGGAATCGCCGGCTCCATCGTCAGTCACGACCTTTTCGAGAGCTACTTGGGGATGAGGGTTGAGACCGTCGATATGTCCGAGTTTTCGGGAAGAATGTTTCACGAAATCTACGATCCTGAGGAGTATCGGCAAGCTCTGGCATGGGTGAGGGAGCACTGTCCCGAGGGCAAGGACTGGAACCCTTCGGAGAAGCAGAGGACGCGGGCGCAGAAGGACGAGGACTGGGAGATCAGCGTCAAGATGGCGTTGATCGCCCGAGATCTGATGATCGGCAACCCCCGATTGGAAGAGCTTGGATTCAAGGAGCAGGCGCGAGGCCGTAACGCCATCGCCGGCGGATTTCAGGGGCAGCGGCAGTGGACCGACTACTTTCCGAACGGCGACTTCCTGGAGGCGATCCTTTGCAGCTCTTTCGATTGGAACGGGATACGTCAGCCGTACATGGTGGCGACCGAAAACGACAGCCTTAACGGGCTCTCAATGCTTCTGGGCCACCTCCTCACTGGCTCGGCGCAGATGTTTAGCGACGTCAGAACCTACTGGTCGCCGGAAGCGGTGAAGAGGGTCACCGGCCAAGCGCCGGGCGGTACGGCCTCCGGCGGGTTCCTCCATCTCATCAACTCGGGCCCGTCTCCCCTTGATTGGACCGGCCGTCAAAGCGATGAGAACGGCAAGCCCTGCCTGCACCCGTGGTGGAACATCTCCGAGCGGGAGGCGGGAGACTGTCTGGCGAATACCGAGTGGTGCGCCAGCGACCTCGGCTACTTCAAGGGTGGCGGTTGGTCGACCGACTTCACGACCCGGGGCGGCGTGCCCTGCACGATGTTCCGGGTCAACCTGGTCAAAGGGTTGGGCCCCGTCCTGCAGATTGCCGAAGGAGAGACGGTGGAGTTCCCGGAGGACGTGCACAGGATTCTCGACGAACGGACCAGCCCCTCATGGCCGACAACCTGGTTCGTGCCGAGAGTCACCGGAAAGGGCGCCTTTGCCGACGTTTACAGCGTGATGGCTCACTGGGGCGCCAACCACGGAGCCATCAGTTACGGCCACATTGGGGCCGACCTGATCTCACTTGCCTCGATGCTCCGCATTCCGGTCGATCTGCACAACGTGCCTGAGCAAGACGTTTTCCGCCCCACTGCCTGGCACCGATTCGGTTCAGGAATGGATTCGGTCGGCGCCGACTTCCGGGCCTGCGCGGCGTACGGGCCCCTGTACGGCTAAGTCGGAGATTTAGTTCTGGTCCGCCTTGCTCAAGTAGCTACCGCGCAATGTGGAAGAGCAACTGAGCAAGAATTGGCTTGAAGAGGCCCTTGCGCCCGGTGAGGTTACGATCGGACCTCGTGCCTCGCTACCAACTCCAGCTCTTCGTCGAACTCCAGCCAGACGCGAGGAGGCCCCGTCATTTTCAGGGCCTTCCGAGGATTGATGCAGCACAGCTTGATCGCGACCTCCGGGCCGAAGTCGACATAGAGGTTTTGAAAGGCGTCGGCGAGCGTAATCGCGCTTCCGGCCAGAGTTCCGTTCTCCAGGCGTACTTCGCCATGGTGCACGGTGGCAATCTGGCCCCACATATCGTGCTGCGAGCCGTTGGGCATGCCGGAGGCGCAAGTGCCATCGCTGACGGCGACCACATGGTCGGCCCCCTTGACCTGAAGAAGCAGCTCCGCTGCCTCGAAGGAAACGTGGTGGCGGTCGTAGATCAGCTCGGCCATGATCCCTTCTTGATGGAGCACGTACCCGACCGTTCCAGCCTCGCGGTGGTGGAAGGGGCGCATCGCGTTAAAGGTGTGGGTTGCGTGAGAGGCTCCGAATTCGAAGCCGCGCCGGGCCTCCTCATAGGTCGCGTTCGTGTGCCCTATGCTGACGATCGCTCCTTGCTCCATCATTCGAGCCGTGAACTCCAGCGCATGAGGGCGTTCGGGAGCAAGGGTGATGATCCGCAGCCGCGGGTCGTCGAGCACCTCGTCCCAAGGGCTGGCTATCACGGGCGGATCGATGATGAACCGCTTCGGCTGGGCGCCCGGAAACACCGGACTGATGAAGGGGCCCTCGAGATGGAATCCCGCGACCACGTCGTGCTCAGGAATCTTGGCGATCGCGAGCTTGACCTCCTCCAGCGGGGCGGTAACGGTCGTCAGGAGGCATTTCTCGTATCCCACCTTCGCGAGCCGGTCGAACAGTATGGCAAGCTCGTTCGCCTCGCAGGTCATGAAGTCGATGCCAAAGCCGCCATGGAAATGGATGTCGACGAACCCGGGAACGAGGGTTCCGCGGGGCGGACGGCTCACGCGTGTAAAGCGAGGGCCATTCTCCCATTCGACCTCGTAAGTGCCAAAACCCTCAGGTCCAAGGACGTCGTAGACGGCGGTCTTCATTTTCCGAGCAGATATCCTCCCGAGTCGCGTCGGACCCTTCCTTCTAATTCAAGCATAGTCAGCTCGGAAAGCACATCGCTGGCACTCAGACCCGTCCTTTCCACGATCCGTTCGGCATCGATCGGCTCCATCCCAAGAATGCGCAAAATCCGCTCCGCTTTCTCTCCAACGTCCGGCAACGCCAAAGGCTCTCCTGAAATTCCCAGCACCTCCAAGACCTGCTCGGGGTGGTACACCAGCGTCGCCCCATCCCGAATCAGGTTGAACGAACCGCGGAAATCGTAGTTGTCGATGTTGGCCGGGACGACGAAGACCTCGCGGCCAAGCTCGATCGACGCATTGGCGGTGGTCAGAGCTCCCGACTTCGTCGGCGCTTCCACCACGATTAGAACTTGGCTCAAAGCCGCAATTGTGCCGTTTCTGGCCAAAAACTTGTACGGAGTTGGCCTTGACCCGACGGCGTACTGACTGATCAGGCAGCCTCGCTGCCGCATCTGACGAAACAGCGCGGCATGCATGGAAGGGTAGACGTTGTCGATACCTCCCGCAAGCACGGCGACAGTCGCGCCTCCGGCGGCCAGCGCTCCGCGGTGAGCGGCCGCATCGATCCCGAGGGCTCCTCCGCTGACGATGGTCACGCCCTTTGCCGCGAGCGATTCAGCAAACTTGTGAGCGCACGCCTTTCCGTAGGCACTGGCGTTCCGGGTGCCCACGATACCGACGGTGGGCTCGTCGAGCGCCTCGAGGTTTCCCTGTACGAAGAGTGCAGGCGGCGCCCAATTTTCGGCCTGCTGCAGAGGCTCGGGATACGTGTCTTCCATAAGAAGCTGAACACCTTCGCGCAAAGCTGCCGACAAGGCGTTCAGGCTGGTCGCCTCCAGCCTCTGGCGTTCGTTAGGCGTGAGGCTCGCGTGATGGCGTACGGCGTCGAGCGGCTCCATAAGCGAAGAGCCGAGTCCCCGGACGAGGGCTCGGCTCTTCTCGTGCGGCATCTCCGCGCCTAAAAGGAGCTGCCAGAATTCGGTCGACAACGTTTCTCGGATCGTTAGTCTTCCCCGCCTCCTCCTCCTTTACCGGGGCCGCCTCCTCCGAAGCCTGGCCGCCCATTGTTGTTCGTGGCTTGTCCTGGAAGCACCACTGGGGGAAGAGAATTGTCGATCGTAATCGCAAAATCCTGCCGTGCTTCATTGCCCAGCCAGTCAGCCACGTCGAGCGTGATCGTGTGCCGCCCTTGACCAGGGTAGGGATTCTTGCCTGACGTCCTGAAATGGACTATGACGGAGCCATCCCGCATGTAGGTGTGGTCGTACTCCTTGCCGTCGATCAATACCTTCAGCGTGGTCTCCGCCACGCCGGATCCTTCGTCTCGAACTTTGAAGAACAAGACAAGGGGAGGCTGGCCCGCAACCTGATCACCGGGAGTGGGGAAGAGCATCTGCACGTTGGGCGGAGTCAGATCGACGCCCAAGTCCTTGTCAAATGCGAGGAGACTGCTGTCTTGGGCGGGCACCAGGAGGGTTTGCCCTGCGAGCGCAACCGGGCCCGAAGCCTGCAGCTCCGTGATCTCTTGATCCTGATTGTTTTGACCGCCGCCACCGAGACCTGGAGCGCCGAAGCCCTGACCTGCCCCGCCAGGACCACGCCCGGGACCGGTCGACGCTGCCTTGCTGGCCTTGAGAGTGCCGATCGGCCGTATCACGTAGCTCCACAAGATGGAGCCGTTGGCGGGATCGATCAAGTTGATAGCGCCGTTCGTGGTTGGAATGACAAACTTGCTCCCAACCGCGCTGGGCCGGGTAGACGGATAGGAGCCCAGCAAAATCGGTTTGGGCATTCCTGGCGTGGGTTGACCCGTGTTAAGGTCGTACACCATCGCCTGGCCATCTTCGGACACCACAAAAACCCCTTGCGAAGAGGCAGCCGGAGAAAATGCTGTGTTGAAGCCGGTCTCCGTTTGCCAAGTCACGACGCCGGAAGCAGGATCCACGTCGATGAGATACTGACCAGACGTCACGTAGATCTGGCTCTGGTACACCAGCGGAACCGCATAGGGAGAGAGTTGCGTGAACCGGATAGGCCGTGCCCAAATATTCTCCGTGCGCGTGATCACGTCCAGGCAGTGAAGCTCCTCCTGCCCCGTGAAATACAGGACGTCCTGCCCGGAGGCCGCGATCTGGCCCGCCACTCCGTCGAAAACGTTGTAAGGCGCGACGTCGCCAGTGTCCTTGTTCTTCCAAGCCGCTTGCCCGCTTGCGAGATCCACGGCCATCAGCTTATTGTCGCTTTGCGCCTGGACGATCAGGTCGCCGGCAAGGACGGGCTGTCCAATGGGTGCAGCCGTCAACGTGTAGTTCCACTTTCCGCTGCCCGTTGTCGGGTCGATCGCGTAAATGATCTTGTTGTCGCCGACGGCGATCAGCGTGTCCTTCGCCAGAATCGGAGCGAACCGGAAGATGCCCGGAATCGGATCTTCCGGCGGATACTGCCACTTCTTGTTGCCCGTCAGGCGGTCGATCGCGTAGATGCGCCCACCTGCCGCTTCGTAGATGATGTCGCCGTTGACAAGCGGAGCGCCGCTTGAGGCCACCCCGCTTTGAGAAAGCCATCTCCAGGCGAGCGGGGCCGGGCCATCGAACTGTGCGTTTGCGCTTGCCGCTATCAGTGCGACAAGAACGGCAAACAGGCTTCGCTTTATGTGCATCTTCTTGCTTTTCTTCTCCAGCGGGCAGGTTATACCGAAACCCGCACTCATTCTAGTCTCCAACCCCGTACATTGTCTAGGTGACGGTTATTGCGTTTGAACCGTGTCGCCAAAATTGATCGGCGGCCGTTCCCAGCAAATGAAAGCCAAGATTCTGTGCTACCACAAAGTCGATGACGGCTCCAACGAAGGCCGGCGCCTGAACGTTGAGCCGCGACGCCTGGAGACGCACATCCGGTACTACGCCAGACATGGCCGGAATTTCGTAACGGCTCGCGAATTCCCGGGCAGAGTGCCGGCAGGCTCGGTCTGCTTCACCTTCGACGACGCCTATCTCTCGACGATGCGAAACGCACCGGAGCTGCTCGAAAGGTACGGGGCGCGAGGGACGTTTTATGCCGTTGCGGGGCTGCTGGGGCAGTCCTCGGTTTGGGACGGGCAGCGGGCCTCCCGGCTGGCCGCGGCGGAGGATCTGTCGCAAGCTCAGGCCCGCGGTCACGAGATTGGCAACCATTCGATGCATCACCCTCGGATGTCGGGTCTCGAGCCGTCTGAGCAGCGTCGAGAGGTCCTCGATGCGCACGAACGGCTTCTGGATCTGGGCCTTGACATCGAGTCTTTCTGCTATCCCTACGGCTCCTACGACGACGCTACATTGGAGGTCATGAGGGAGGCTGGATACCGGGCCGCCGTGACTCTGAAGAAAGGGCCCGTCACTGGAAACGACGATCTTCTGGAGCTTCCCCGAATCGTGATCGGCTACGGAGACGCGCTCCCCTCGTTTCTCTATAAGACAACTCTCCGCCAAAAGCTGAGAAAGCTCGGATTGTAGAGACTCGAGGTCTGACCGTCGCGCGACTGAAAAGGAATCCCGCGGGCAAGCCGCCTAGAACAAGCTCTCCTGAGCGGCTTCCAATGCAGTCTTCCGTTCTGCCTTGGCTGCCGCTTGGGACAACTTTTGCGCGGCGTGCCACGCCTTCTCAATGTCCTGCACAAGAAGCGAATAGCCGCCATCGCCGGCGATGTTCGCCTGGCGGAGAATGTAAGACGGATGGAGGGTGGCAATCGCCGTGCGGGCGAACTCGGTGGGGAAATAGATGCCGCGCTCGCGCGTGATCGAGAAGCTCTTCTTGATCAGGTTCTTCGCGCTCGGAGCGCCGACGCAGAGAATCACGAACGGCTTGATCAGCTCGAGCTGAGGAATGAGCCAACGCCGGCAAGCCTCGACTTCGTCGTCGGCGGGCGCGCGGTTCTGGGGCCGGCCCGTGGACCAGTCCGCGGCCCGGCATTTGACCGTGTTCATGATGTAAACGTCCTTCCGCGTCAGCCCCGCCTCGAGAAGAGCCTTGTCGAGCAGCTGGCCGGCGCGACCGACGAAAGGCCGGCCGGTCTTGTCCTCCTGCTCACCGGGACCTTCTCCGACGAGAACCAGAGGGGAGAAGTGGTTACCCTCGCCGAACACCACGTTGGTCCGCCTTTCCGATAGCCGGCATGCCGTGCAGGTTTTCGCGGCCTCCTCCAGCGCCTCATAAGTCAAGAGCGATCACCTCTCGCAGCCGAAGGAAGGTGGCGTCCAGAGATTCGGGCATGATCTTGACATTTCCGATGGTGGTCATGAAGTTTGTGTCGCCCGACCAGCGCGGAACGACGTGCCAATGGATGTGCTGCGGAATCCCAGCACCGGCGGACCGGCCCATATTGACGCCGATGTTGAATCCGTCGGGATTGTAAGCGGAGCGAATCCAGCCCACTCCCTTGGCAAGCAGCCGGTTGACTTCCAGCAGCTCCTGCTCGTTCATTTCCGTGATGTCCGAGACTTGCCGATAGGGCGCCACCAACAGATGAGCCGTGGCATAGGGAAAGGCGTTGAGCATGATAAACGCCGAGTCGCCCCTGTGAACGATGAAGTTCTTCGCATCGTCGTTTTCGGCTGGCAGCTCCACAAAGATGTCCTTGCCGTGGTGGCTGCCTGTGGTCGGCCGCTCGACATAGGTCATTCTCCAAGGCGCCCAAAGGATTTCCGGCATCGATGGTTTATAGCATGAGCCATGATGGGCCGAACCGACCGCACCAGCCGCCGCGTCTATGAAAAGGAGCGGCACGACTATGCGCTTGATCGGTGACGTTTTCAGCCGCCCGAACCGTCAAACGCACTAGAGCTTCACAAAAGCCACAAAATCGGCTAGTCTATGGGAAAGCTGGGGCGCGCTCGCGTGTCGTCGTGTGCGGCGTCCGATGGAAAGTTACGAGAAGATCGAATGAAATCTGGAAAATATGCCGCCGTTCTCCTTTGCGTGGCCATTGCCGCGGTAATTATCGGCTGCGGTGGTTCAGGCGCCACCGAGGGAGACAGCTTCCCCGTGTCGAACGCGACTGGAAACCCGGTCATCGTTGGCGGCAGCGCGAGTACTGGCTCGACCGCTGGAACCGCTGGAGGTCCGGGAACGGATGCTTCCAATACCGGCACGTTCACGACCGGCGCGGTCAACACCGGAAATACCGGGACGGGCGGAACGACGACGGCTTCCGGGAGCGGCAGTGGCGCGAGCACCGGTGGCCCCGGCGGCGGAGGCTAGTCTCCGGTTCGACAAAAAGAAGGCGGCTCTTCGAATCGATCGAAGAGCCGCCGTTTTGTTGGCGCTTTAGCTAGATGGAGTGCGCCAGGATGATCGCGTCGGCGACCTCCTTCATGGTCTTCCGAAGATTCATCGACTGAACCTGGATTCTCCGGTACGCCTCCGACTCGTTAAGCTTGTGCTCCTCCATTAGAATCCCTTTCGCCTTGTCGATCGATTTGCGAGCCTCGAGCTTCTCTTGGAGATTCGATACTTCCTTGTTGAGTTGCAGGTTCTGCTCAAAGCGGCTGCGGGCGACCTCGATGGAAGGCGGCAGGTCGCTGGGCTTGAAGGGCTTCACCAGGTAGGCAAACACTCCGGCAGCCTTCGCACGGTCGACAAGCTCTTTGTCCGAATAGGCCGTGAGAAGAATCGTCGGCGCGATGTTGTCCTCCGTGATGATCGTGACGGCTTCGATGCCGTCCATCACGGGCATCTTGACATCGAGAATGCAGATATCAGGATTCGTCTCTTTGGCAAGCTCGACCGCCTGCTGTCCGTCCCCCGCTTCGGCCACGACCGCATATCCAAGGTTCTCGAGCATCTGCTTGAGGTCCAACCGGATAATGGGATCGTCGTCCGCTATCAATACTTTCAATTTCGACATGCTGGTCCTTTGATCGGGGGTCCGCCTCGACGCTCCGAGAAACCATAAGGATACCCGCCGGGGGATGCTGGCACACTGACCACATCGCAGCCCACTTGCTCGCCAAGACAACCGCGGGATGATGGGCCCGAGACTTCTTACAGGATCAGAGGCGCTGTCGGAGCAACCAGCGGGCAGCTATGGGAGTGGCAGGTTAGGCCTCGACGATTTCGTAAAGCTCGGCATAGGTCCCGCCCTTGCCGAGCAGCTCCGCGTGAGTGCCCGTCTCTAGGATTCTCCCTTCGGCCACCACCGCGATCTGGTCGGCCGAGCGAACCGTGGAGAGCCGGTGGGCGATAACCATAGTGGTGCGTCCTTCCATAAGCCTGTCGAGCGCCTCACGGATCAAGGCCTCCGAGCGGTTGTCCAGCGCGGAGGTCGCCTCGTCCAGGATCAGGATTCGAGGATCCTTGAGAAGTGCCCTCGCGATCGCCACTCGCTGACGCTGGCCGCCGGAAAGCGTGATCCCCCGCTCGCCGATCTGCGTTTCGTAGCCGTGAGGGAAGCCGGCCACAAACTCCTCCACGTTCGCGTCGCGAGCCGCCTGCTCGATCTCGGCGTCGCTGGCATCCAGGCGCCCATACCGGATGTTCTCGCGAATCGTTCCGTTGAACAGGATTGGATCCTGCGGGACGATCCCAACGTTCTCCCGAAGAGCGAGCCGTCGAATTCTGTCGATGGGCTCGCCATTCACTGAGATCACGCCTGCCTGAGGCTCATAGAAGCGATAGAACAGTGATGCCAACGTCGTCTTGCCCGAACCGCTCGGCCCAACCAGAGCCGTTACCTTCCCGGCTGGGATCTCCAGACACAGGCCCACGAGTACCGGCGCATCGGGGACGTAAGAGAACTCGACCGAATCGTAGCGAACCGAGCAAGAGCCTTCCGGAAAGCCGATGGCATCCGCTGGATCGTCGGGCTCTTGTGGCTGATCCAGAATTGCGAAAAGCCTCTCCGAAGCTCCGACGGCACGTTGCAGTCGCGTCATGAGCGCCGCGAGCTGCGCCATCGACGGCAGAATCAGAAAGATAACGAAGACGAATCCAGCCATCTGGCCTGCCGTAAAGGAGCCGTTCAAGACTCCGCGACCGCCATACCACATGCAGCCGATCAGCATGAAGAACGAGCCCGAGATACCGGCAGTCATCATCAGCCCCTCCAGCTTGGAGGCTTTCAGTGACAGGCGGAACACGTCTCCAAGCTTTTCGGAGACCCGCTCGTCTTCGTACCTCTCCCGCGCGAACGCCTTGACCAGTCGGATATTGGCCACCGCCTCGGTGATCGAACCCATGGCATCCGCCAACGCGTCCAGCGCGGCCCGGTTGGTTTTTCGTAGTGTGCGGCCGGTAAAGACGAAGAATGCCATCACCACCACCAGCACGCTGAAGGCGATGGCCGAGAGACGCCAGTTCAGGTAAATCGCGATGAGCAGCCCGCCGCCGACCATCACCACGTTGCCTACGAAGCCTGACACGTCCGAGGCCAACGTGACCTGAAGCTGGCTGACGTCGTTGGAAAGGTGCGAGCCTATGTCTCCGGATCGGGTTCGGTCGAAATAGGTGACGGGCAGCCGCTGGAGGTGTGCGAAAAGCCTCTCGCGGAGCTCTTTGATGATCTTGTTTCCGGCATAAGCCGAGATGACGAACTGCAGGTAGCCCAGGATCGCGCCGATCAGCAAGACGCCGGCGAGGATTCCGCCGTAAAGGTCCACGTAATGGACCTGCGAAGTCGTGGTGATCTTGTCGACCGCAACGCGCACCAGCAGCGGCAGGGCGAGGTTGAGCAGCGTGCTCGTGAGGGTCAGCAGGCCCGCGGCGGCGAGCACCTTGCGGTAGGGAACCGCCAATCGAACGACGCGCCAAACAGAGCTCAGCGAAAGTCGCCGCTTAAGATCTTCGTCGTGGGTGCCGGTCGATCTGGGGCTGGAAAGCATCTTTATCGGTTAACACGCATAAAGGATCTTTAGATTGACACAGAACCGGAAAGGATCAGCTCTTTGCCAGTCTCCTGACCAGCGCTTCGGTCAGCCGCGCCAGTTGCGGGATTGCTTCCGGATGCATCACTTCGAACCCGTGACTGTTCTCCATTGGCAGCCCCAGGGTAATGGGACGTCCACACAGCCCGTGGCTTGCCGCGCAGGAAGCGTCGCTGCCTCCACGCGACAGAGCCTGGAACTGCAAGCCCATTCCCAATTTACGCCCCAGCTCGGCCAAAAGTTGGACGTCGGCCGCCGCCATCATGGAGTAGCTGTCGCTCACCCAGACGGTGGGCTGGTCCGTGAGATCGACGGGAGCATCGCCCACGTCTGGCCCAAGCTCCAAGGCAATGCAGACGTCCGGCCGATACTCGTTCAGTATGTAGAGCGCCCCCTCGCCACCGACCTCCTCCGCCGCCGTCGCCGCGAAAAGAACGTCCGCCTTTAGGTCCTTGAGCGCCTCCAGCGCGAGCAGCCAGCTCACGAGGTCCGCACGGTCGTCGAGAAAGTAGCTCCCTATCAGGGGTCCAAGCTCAACGATCTTCCTCCGCGCCGGCGACACCACAACGCGCGTGCCCGGCAACACTCCTTTTTTGAGGAGGTCTTCTCCCGACAAACCCGTCAAAATATGCGCCATTTCCCACTCGAGCGGTCCCGATACCGCCTGCCGCACGGTCGAGCCGGGATCGGCGGTGTGAATCGATCCGAAGGACAGAATCCCGTCGATTGGACCGGCTTGAGCCATCACCTGAACCGGACCCTCGCCCAGCTTCCAAGCGAACAGCCCTCCCAAGGCGCCGACGCGCAGCCGTCCGCTCGTCTCGATGCGGCGCACCATCATCGCGATCTCGTCCATGTGCGCCGTCACGACGATCTTCGGACGCCCCTCCCCAAGACGCACCAACAGGTTGCCCTTGGCATCGGTTTCCCACTTGAACGACATTTGCTCCAGGTACGTCACAAGGAGGTCGAGCACTGCCTTCTCCTCGCCCGGCGGGCCGGGAGTCGCGACGAGCTCGCAGAGGGTCTTGCGGTAGTCCATGCCTTCAGTTTATTTGGAACGTGATACGATCCTCATGTGAGGTTCCCCGTCGCAGCCGCCTTGGGCGGTCTCCTTCTCGCAGCAACCCAAATGGCTGCCGCCCAAGTCGTCCCGAAATATGCCTACAACGCGGTTGGACGGCCGTTCTTGGTGCGGGTGAGAGAGCCCAAGGAAGCCAAGCATCTGCAGTTGGAGTTGCTTTCCGCCCCTGATGCCCGAGTCCTGGCCAGAGCTCCAACCCACGTGGGAGAGCTGGATTTGGCCAAGGCGTTTCCGGGCTTGTGGAAGGACAAGAACCCGCACGTTCTCTATCTGCAGCTTGCGGAAGGCGATCGAAAGGTGGGCCCCGCGCTTGTGCTTCAGCCCATGACCAGCCCGCCAGTATCGCGGCTCAAAGCCGACGGCAAGACCGTCGAGTTCGTTCCGACCGAGAGCCAGGCTTACGCCGGTATCCGCGCTTGGGTGGACCAAGACGTCGTCTTCGACACCGACATGGGCCGGATGCGGTTTCGCATGAGACCCGACTGCGCTCCGAACACGGCTTGGACGATCATGCATCTGGTCTCGGACGGCTTCTACAGGAACTTGATCTGGCATCGGGTGGTCGCGATGTCTCACGGCTTCCCGTTCGTGATTCAAGGCGGCGACCCTGCCGGCGACGGAAATGGAGGTCCGGGCTTCTCCTATCCTTTGGAGGATTCACCGCTTCCCCACGACTTCGGCGTGATCTCCATTGCCAGAGATGCCGACCCCAACACAAACGGCTGTCAGATCTTTGTGTGCCTGAGCCGCGAGGGAACGGCGCGGCTCGACCACAAGTACGCCAGCTTCGGGCAGTGCATCGAAGGCGCCGAAACGATCCTGAAGATCGCCGCGGTCAAGGTCGGAAAAGAAGATCGCCCGCTCAAGCCGCCGGTTATCCGGTGGGCCAAGCTGGTGGACGCCGCTCCATACGGAGACGGCCCCCAGCCGGTTCACAGACGGTCGTAGTTCTGAACGAAGACCGTTGGGTCGATCTCGTCGAACCCGACTTCTTCCTCGTGCTGCCGAATCCGTCCAAATAGCCGCTTGACCTTGTCCGCGATGGAAGGGAAGTCGATGCCGTCGAAGATCGCGGTCTCGCGCATATTGCCGTTCTCGTCGGGGACCATCCTTCCGCGCTTGATGCCTGCCTCCAAAGCCTTTCGTCCGGCGAGCCCGAGGTTGTTCAGTGCGTGCTGTACCACGTCGCGCGAGTGCTCGCGCGGACCATAGATGCCCACCCTCGCCACGACCTCGGCGAACTTGTCGTAATCGGGGATGAGGTGGCCGGCGGGCATGGCGAAATGCTTGATCACGTCGTACATCGCCTCAATGGCCTTGGTCGGATAGTAGTAGAGGTAGAGCCGCGCGCCTTCCAGGAAGAAGTTGTAATGGGCGGCCTCATCCGCTGCGATGACTTGGGACATCTTGGCCAACACTGGGTCGGCATCGTTATCGAGCGCGTCTTTGTCCGGCTCGCTCCGTGCGATCGCGGCCATGTTCAGGTAGTTGACCTGCGTGGCCCGCTCTTGGAACACCGTGTAGAAGATCATGTGCATGGGGTCTTCCCATGGCAGCGCCCACTCCTGTCCCCGGAGTTGTCCCATGTACTCCCGCAGCCATTCGGGGGAGCGGTGCTGGCTGAACAGCACGGCGTTGTACCAAAGATCGGCGTGCTTCTCCTCCTCGCTGCCCCACCGCAAGTGGAAATGGGAGCGGCCATGGTCCGTTCGAATCACGCGGAGCAGGGAAGAGACGTAATCGGGAACGTACTGCTCGACGGCAAAGAAGCCTTCCAGGATCTGGTTGACCTCAGGTGAGTGATCCTTGCGGAATGCCCGCCAATCGAAGTCACGGTCGGGGTTCCAGTTTCGAGTGGCCTGAGATCGCGCGACGTACCAGCGATAGAGGCCAAGCATGCCCCGCTCGATCAGTCGGTCCTTTTCCTGGCGGGTGAGCAGTCCGACCGGTATCCGCGGCCTCTCATCTTCAATCTGCTGAATGACGTCTTTCTCGATAGAAACCAAATACTCGCCTCGAAGAAATGTACGCTGCGGCGCGTTTGGAGGATGCTACCTAATCCGCCTCTCTGGGCCGCACGAAGGGATTTCCATTGACTCCATTTTCAGGACGGCTCAACCCCCCAAAGTGACGTCTTGCTTCGCATACCAATGGAGCGCCTCGTGGAACTGATGGATCTGATAGTCGGGCCAATAGGCGTCCACCACATAGAAGTCGGAGTAAACCGTTTGGATCGGAAGAAAGCCGCTGAGCCTGCGCATTCCGCCCCACCTCACCAAGAGGTCCACGCGGCTCACGTCCGCGCTTGCCAGAAGCTCGGTGAAGGGCCGCCTCTCGCCCGGTTCAGACTGTGCGCAGACGGCGGTCTGAAGGTCCCAGCTCCATCCGTAATTCACGAGAATGTTGACCTTGAGCTTGCCGCCGCCCCGGCGCTCCAACGCATACGGCCTCAGCTCCGTCGGAAACATTTTCGACTGCCAATCTCCCACGACCCGAAGATCGACGTCGCGCAGCATGGCCGCCTCGACGAACTTCGCACAGGCGGCCCCAAAAGCGATCCGCTGGTCGCGGGGCCGCTTGTTGTTGTCCATGGTGAAGCCGTAGACGCTTACCTCCTTGATTCCCAGGCCGATGCACTCGTCTAGCATCGTGAGGCCCTTGATCACGCCGGCCGCGTATCCTTCCGCCGGATGAAGTCCACGCTCCCGCGCCCACCTGCGATTGCCGTCCGGAATCAGACCAATGTGGTTGGGGATGCGAAGCGACATAACGCCGTTAGACGAAACATCCCCCAAAAAGGTTGAGGTCAGGCGGGCTGCCCGAGCATTTCTCTCGCGTGGGCTTTTGCCGTCTCCGTGAGAGTCTCGCCGCCAAGCATTCGGGCGATCTCTTCAAGGCGTTCTTCCGGGTTCAGCTCGCGGACTTCGGTGACCACACGGCC
>DASZPA010000317.1:0-9521 GCA_035550555.1 Fimbriimonas sp. | reverse complement strand
GTGGTCACGCAACCTTGCGGACGCCTGGTCCTATACCGTAAGCGCACCGATTGTAGGTTCAGATGGCACGATCTACGTGGAATCGTTCAACAGTGGAGAGTATGCCAACAGGTTTAACGCGGTCAATCCGGATGGTACTGTCAAGTGGACGCACTCCACGGTCCAGGATATCCAGACGAGTTCGCCGGCAATTGGTGCGGACGGCACGGTCTTCATGGTGCTATCAGAAGGAGGAAGCGGCCCGTCACTCGTGGCGTTCGCCCCAGTAATTTCGAGCCACCATTCCTTCTAGCACGCCCGCAGGAATCGAACCTGCAAAGTATTGGAACATCCGTTGTCGCGATGAGCGCGGAATTTGATTGCGCCCCAGCTTGGTTTTCCGCAGCTGTCGCGTCTTAGAGAAGGGAACTGGAAATGGGACACGTATGGCACCGAATTCGGGGTACAGGTTAGACCTAGCCCTGTCACGCCACCTTCAAAGTATCTCCAATTGTGGCTGCCGGACTAGGATTCGAACCTAGACATACGGCACCAAAAACCGTTGTCCTGCCATTAGACGATCCGGCAACGTCAGGCGATGATTATACTTGGCGGCAGCGGGAACGCAACCTCTGCGCGGCCCAGTCAGTAGATTCACAAGGGCCCCTGGGCCGATTGCAACGGAGTAACCTTTAGCCTGACCGGTAGGTCGAGAATGTCCACAGAGGCGCACGCAAACGATTCCCTTCATGGCGCCCGGGCGTTGCTATCCCGGCTGAAGGACCACCCCGAGGAGCGCAACCGAGAGCCCGAGGAACTTGCCGAAGAGTTCGGCCTGACGGTCTCGTTCGTCAACTGCGTGCTCGAGCGATCGGTGCACACCCACCCCCAAGGACCCTCTCCGGTTGTGACGACTTCGCGCGCGGTCGTCAAGAGCCTTGGCAACCTGCTCGACCAAGCGGCGGCGAACCCGACTGCCTACGTGGTGATCAGTACCGCGATCGCTGAGATCCTGACGGCTGTCGTCGTGTGGATCAATGGCGCGCAGGTAGTGGGCGCCAAAGGAACGATCAATTCCAACGGACTCGATGGGATCTTTCTCGGTGTGGCTGCCCTCTCGCAAATGGGCATTTACATGCGGAGGGCCACGGTGCGGTACCCGCTCTACGGCGCGCTCACCCTTTGGGTGCTCTGCTCCCTGCCGCTGATGTTCCTGGCGTGGCTCAACGCAGAGGGACGCAGCGAGTGGGAGCGAGGCGTGATCTCCATGGGAGTCGCGGCCGTGCTGTTTCTGGTGTGCGCGGCCTATGCGGCTCTTGGAGCGCTTTTCAGCCTGACCGGGGTCTACCTCAAGTCGGTCCAAGAGGAACGGCGTGAGGACCGCATGACGCGGCAGGAGCTCTTGGAGCGGCTCTTCGAGCTTCAGGCGCGTCTCGATACCTGCACGGTCGCCGAACAGACCGAAGTCAACTGGGACTCCACTCCGACCGCCAATGCGATTCGGAAGAACCTTTATCCGCTGGCCTTTCTAGTCGGGCTCGGGCTTCAGTTTCTGCTGAACCTCGTCTTCACCTGGCAGCACTTCGACCCGTTTACGCTGCGGGCCGGCCACTTTCCGACCGTCGCCCAGACGATCTACATCATCGGGCTGCAGATCATCGTGCTGTCGGCTGTGGCCGGCGGTGGCTTGCTCTCGTCCACGGCGGCTTCGGCTTTGGTGACGGGCGGCTTGTTCTTTGTCGGCCGTTGCGCGGGCGACCTCTTGCCGGTCGGAGACCACGGCCTGCAGTATTGGCAAGCGCACCCCGAAGTCTGGTCGAACCTTGCCTTGCGCCTCGCCGTTATGGAGGTGCTTGCCACGGTCTTTCGCGCGGCAGCGACCGTGCAACGGCGCGTCATTCGAGACATGCACCTCCAGCGCAACGACCAAGCGACGCTCATCGCCGAGATGCTCAAGATCCAGTGGCGGCTTTCTGGGCAGGCGTCGCGAACCTGCGTAATGGTCGTCGACGTGGTCAAGAGCAGCCAAATGAAGGTCGAGGCGGACCCGCTGGACGTCGAATACAGCTTCCGCGAGTATCAGCAGTGGATCGAGGAGCTTTCGGAACCGCTCGGCGGGAAGGTCCACTCTACGGCCGGAGACGGCGCCGTGATCGCCTTCCCCAAATGCGAGGCCGCCTTCACCGCGGCCAAGCGGATCCAAGGCGGCATCGATGAGTTCAACCGAACCCACAACCGCATTCCGACGCCCTTCCGGGTGCGGATCGGCCTGCATGTGGGGCAAGTGCAGGGCGAGCTTCAGAAGGTCCAGTTCACCCACGTCATCGATGTCGCGGCTCATGTACAGGAAATGTCACCTGTTTCCGGCATCGCCGCAACCGGCGATGTGGTCGCGGACCTGAACGAGGACGACTTCGTGCCTCTTGCGCGGCAGGTGGACGACCACTCGGTCTACCTGGCACTCGACCCGGTGGGTTCGTGAGCCGCTTTGAGGTCCGCGACCTTGGGCGGATGTCGTATCGTCCCTGCGTCGAGTTGCAGAAGGAGCTGCTCGAAGGGGTTGTAAGCGGCGACTCGCCGAGCACTCTGCTCCTGGTAGAGCACGATCCTGTGATCACGCTTGGAGCGGGCTTCCACGAGGAACACTTGCTGCTGTCACGCCAGGAGTATCAGCAGCGAGGCGTTGAGATAGAGGCAACAGAGCGCGGAGGAGACGTCACGTATCACGGTCCCGGGCAGCTCGTCGCCTATCCGATCTTCTCGTTGCCGGAAGTCGCGGGCCATCGCGACCTGCACCGATGGCTTCGCGATTTGGAAGAGGTGGTCATTGGATGCCTGGCGGGGTTCGGGATCGAAGGTCGGAGGTTTCCTCCGAACACGGGCGTATGGGTGGGTGACAAGAAGATCTGCGCGATGGGCATCAAAGTTCGGCGATGGGTTTCGATGCACGGACTCGCGCTCAACTGCGGTAACGACCTCGACCCGTTCTCTTACATCGTCCCGTGCGGTATCGCGGACTATGGGGTCACTTCGCTCTCCCGGGAGTTGGGGCGATCGGTGACCGTCGAAGAGATGAAGCCTCGGTTGGCGGCCTCGTTTGAGGAGTTCTTTGCGGCGGAGAAGCCGTGACCTGTTCGCGGAGCTCTCCGGAGCGCCATGGGCGCGGCCCGGTACCGGCCCACACCGCAAGTGTGGGATCGCTTCAGCAAGACCCATGGACCAACGGTCCGCATGATAGCCATGCGGCCTGCTACGACGCGATGGATCGGACGCTTCGGTCCTCTACATTTGGCTTGACGCCCTGTCCCACACCTGCGGTGTGGGCTGGTATCGGTCGCGCCTTTGGCGCTGACGGGAAAGCGGTCACAAAAAAAGCCCCGCGGTAGGGCGCGGGGCAAGTGTTGGACCAGTCTGCGCCCGCTCAAAGGGCGGGCTTTTGATGGATGAAAGTCGTTAGCCCCCTCGCTGCCGGCGCAGGAAGGTGGGGATGTCGAGATCGATCTCGTCGAGTTGGATCGGCGCGCCCGGCGCGGCTTGGACCGAAACCTCTTCTGGGGCGACCGCGGCCGGCTTTGGAGGCGGTGTCTGTCCGAACACCTCCGTGTCCTGCCGCTTGCGGACCACGTTCTCGCTGCCAGGGTCCATGCCTGCGGCGAGGAGCGTGATCGAGACCTCACCTTCGGAGGTGTCTCGCATCACATGCCCCATGATGATGTCGGCCTCGTCCACATCGGTGAACTGGAGGATGTACTCCATCGCTTCGTGAGCCTCGCCGATCGAGAAGTCGGGGCCAGCCGTGACGTTCACCAGCAGCCGCTTTGCGCCATTGATGTTCGTCTCGAGCAGCGGAGAGGTGGCGGCGTGTTGGGCGGCCATCTTGGCTCGCTGATCGCCAACGCCCGTCCCTAATCCCATCAGCGCGACACCGGCGTTGGCCATCACGGCTCGCACGTCGGCGAAGTCCACATTGATGATGCCGGGGAGCAGGATGATGTCGGAGATGCCCTGGACACCTTGCCGCAGCACATCGTCCGCCGCGGCAAACGCCTGCTGCATCGTCGCCTTCTTCTCGACGAAGCCAAGCAGCCTGTCGTTGGGAACGGTGATAAGCGTGTCGACGTGCGCCTTCAACTTCTCGGCGCCCTCATCGGCCAATCGACGGCGTCGCGGACCTTCGAAGAGGAACGGCTTGGTGACGACTCCAACGGTCAAAATGCCTCTCCTCCGGGCCATGTCCGCAACCACTGGGGCGGCGCCCGTACCGGTGCCACCGCCCATTCCCGCGGTGATGAACACCATATCGGCGCCCTCGAGCTCCTCTTCGATAAGGCTCTCGCTTTCCCGCGCAGCCTTCTCACCCACCTCCGGGTTTCCGCCGGCGCCGAGGCCCCTCGTAAGAACATCTCCCAGTTGGATCTTTTTGAGCGCACGATTCCCCTGAAGGGCCTGCGCGTCCGTATTCATCGAAACGAACTGCACGCCGATGACGCCTTCCGAGATCATGCGGTTCACCGCATTAGAACCCGCTCCACCGATACCGAGGACCTTGATGGTCGCCTGATTTTCAAAAAGATTGTCTGGTCGCATGCTCATTCCAGTAACACTGAATCCAGGCAGCCACCAGGCAGCCTGTTGTCAGTTCAGGACGGTAAGCCCTGCCGGAAAGCGTCAAGAAAATTTTCGCTTTATTGAGATAAACGCCCAACCCGCAAAAATGCGTGCATCCAGGTTCAAATTTCCCACAAGTTTTCCACCGAGGGGCCGCCCTCCTTGACGCTGCGCGGACTACCATGCTGCAATATTTAGTCATTACATTAGGGAATAGACCACGTTAGACAAAGAATCAGACGACGCGGATCGACTAATCAGTGATACTAGAACTGTCAGCGGATGGCCCAGCGCGCTTGCCTACAACATTGGCTACCAATACGATAAGAACGGCAACCGGAGTCAAGTGACTCGAAATGGAGTCCCCAGCACGATTTCAGTTGACAATAACGACAAGTATTTGAGCGGCGATGGCTGGTCGATGAGCAGTTATGACGGAGACGGAAACCCCGGTGTTGTGAACAACTCGAACCCTGGCGGTAAGAATCTGACGATTCAATATGATCAATGGGATAAGCCTGCGATTATTAACAATCAGGCTACCGAGAGCATTTATTGCTTCGATGCAGATGGACGGCAGGTACAGAGGTTTCCTGCGACTGGGGGATATATCACTCAGGTCTTCGATGGAGCTTCAGTGATCGTCGAGAACATCTTCAGCGGATCCGGTAACACCATTTACCGCCTGCCAGGCGTAGGAGAGTACAGCACGGCAAACGGGCAGAGCTATCAGATGGAAGACGTTCGAGGCAGCGCGCTGGGAGAGACGAACCACACAACCTCCTCCTATGCCGGGGAGTACGATTACGATGGCTATGGTGTTGAGGCGGATATCCTTGCGCCACCTACCGGAACGACCTCGTTCCGGTTTGCGGGCAAGCACGGCTACCAGCTCGATTCAGACTGGGGCTGACGCTTTGCGGAGATCGGTATTACGTTTCAGGTCTCGGAAGGTTCCTGACACATGATCCAATTGGTTACGCGGGTGGGCTAAATCTGTACCAGTATTGTTCGGAAAATCCGGTCGATCGTTTCGATCCATCCGGTCACCAGTCTCCGACAATCGACTCTGTAACGCAGAATGCAAGCAGGCTCGCCGCAGAAGGCGCCGAAAACCCTGAGGGAGCGATTCGGGAGATTACCGAATTTGCAGAGCAGGCACCTAACCCAACGCAGCGTGGAATCTACAAGAATGCTCTTCGGCAGATATTTCAGCGAAATAACAGCCAGTTTACAAGAGGCTTCAATCACTCTCTAAAACATGCCCGGGAGTTCTTCGGAAGGCAGCTAACGACAAGTGACGCCGAGCCTTGGAGGAATATAATCGACTATGTAACGAAATCGAAGAGCATCTTGCAGTCTTCCCTCGCAGGGCAACCGACGATCGCCTTTGTTGCAAGATATCAGGGTACTTACATAGTCGTAGACTACTTTACTGAAGGTGATCGTGCTGGGGAGATTGCGAGTGCTTTTCGGGTAAACGCTCAGACAGCCCAATCACTCTTCGAGGCAGTGAAATCCTCGTTCCACTAGACAACCAACATGCCTGCGCCAACGCCACCTTTCTTAGGTTTGTCGATATACAAGCATGCGTTCAACCCAACGAAGCTTGCTGCCGAGGTGTTGCGTAATCTCTCAGTTCCTAACGCGGGGCCGATACTTGTGTCTCTATGTCCTCCCTTAGAAGAGATCCGATGTCAGGATAACGAGGAGGCTTGGACTCGGTTCGGCGACTTGGACAGCAACAAAATGGTCCAGTTCGAAACCTTTCTCGCCGACGAAAACCTAGAAAGTGAGGCCGCCACAGTTGGAAACTGGAACCCATTTTCTGACGGAACCCCACGATTGATCGTCGAAACTTGGTGGAACGGTTCCGCGTTCATGGCACCGCTCGGTACTGAAGCGACCCGAATGCGCCGAGGCGGCCTGGCGTACAATCGGCTTCTAAAGATCTGCGAAGTGTTGAATCCAACTTATGCCTCGATCACTGTAGAAGAGGAACTTCAAGCGCCTCGAGAGCTTGCGAAGAATCCTGATTCCTACTGTTTTGAGGAATTCTTCATAGGAGCAGAATTGGGTGAGACCCTTCTCCAACAAGTGACCGACCTTTGCCGAGAAGCTTATATTGAAAGGGTTGGAAACGGTACCTATGTTTCAATGAATCGGTGGTTTAACCCACGTCAAGTCAATCTTGACAATAAGGCAAAGCAGAAGTGCAGCAAAGCGGCGTCGCATATGTTGGCTGCTGCAGTTGCCAAGCGCGGATGGGCCCGAGAGGGAGGAGACGGATGACATCTCACAAGATTTGCCGAACTTTTGAACACTTGAAATCCGTCGTTGGCACTTCTACTGCTATTGCGTTAATATGAAGTTAAGCACTGTGGACGCCGCTGGGCCGGACATGCTGTCCTTACGTCGCAGGCCACGACCATGGGGCTGGAGGAACGTTGAGCAATGGGGCCTGGTGGAAATTAAAGACGGTCGAAGCACCGCTCTACCATAGCGGCGAAGAGATCGCCGGAGCCGGCAAATACGAAGGGCAGCAGCTCTCGCTTGCCATGTATGTGAAAGATGGCTGCGTCTACTGCGCCAGCCACGTGGATCACCCTCCCGTAACGATCGTCAATGGGCGTAAGTTGAGGAAGAACGTTTGGCCGATGATCTATCAGCGGTTGACCCATGTGCCTGCGGGCGCCTACAAAGAAGCCGCAAAGATTATCGACGAGCTGAACACGGAGCATGGCCACTGCTGGACGACCGTGTTCCGCGGTAACGACGGCGATATCTCGAAGGAGTTTCTGGACAAAGTCCACGAGAACAACGTGCGAAAGTTGCCTGAGGATCCGTTCATCTCGACGCACGCGGTCGTCCACAAATAGCAGTTCGGTAGGCTTGCCCTATGCTTGTCTGGGGCCCGGTCGCGGCTGGCCGGTCAGTTCACCTTCATCCAATGTGGGAGAAGGAACTGGCCGGCTATCGCTTTGCCAAGTAGTCCCACGGCAGCTTGGGAAACGGCCTCGTAGAAACGCTCTACATGAAGGATCGCTGCGGTAGAGTGGTGACCAAGCTCACCAATTTCCACGTGACTCCGCTCTTCGATGAGCCGCTCCTGCTGCGGCGCCTGACGCCGGATGGCATCCCGGAAGTTATCCTTGCCACTTGGAGTGGCGGAGCGCACGCTTCGAACACCTACTACGTTTGGGCGCTGAGCAAAAAGCCCCGCTGCCTACTCGCCTATTTCAAAGAGAACGTCGGCGATCTTTTGGACTTCGACGTGGTGCACCTCGGCGCGGCAAAAACTCCGCAAATCCGGTCTTGGTACGATGGTTTTGGACACTACGAGCCCGACCTGCCTATCGTGTTTCGGTTTGAGCGGGGCCGCTACCAAGATGAGACCCCACGGTATCGGGATCTACTCGATGGGTTGGAAGACCGGGCGTGGCGCGACCTTGCGCACGTACAGAATATCGACGAGCGATCCCTGCACCTGGTTGCCTTGAGCCACCTACGTGGCAACTACCATCAGGTGCTTAACCGTCTCAAAAGGGCCGTCCCGCCCGCAACCTACAGATGGCTCAAAGCAAGCGACCCGCTTATTAGGGCCATCCTAAAGCAGAGGTATTCCCGCTATCGCTACCCTTGCGCCTACGACCTAAGGCCCGTCCATCTCGAAAGGATGCCAGGGCAGGTCCTTGCAGGCAGGCTTGAAGACAGCCGCCCCAAGATTGGCCACTAATCCGGCAATAAAGACCGACGCCGTCCAAGTCAGACCGCCCGTATAATTCCACTCGTGAAGTTGCGTTTCGGAACGACGCAAGGGCTTGTAGTGGCCTTTGCCGGGGTCGGGGTACTGGTTGGCCTGGTGAGCTGTGGCGGGGACGGCGGTGGTGGCGAAGCGACTCCCGGTGGGCCCAAGCCTATTCCTGCCAGCTCCATCAAGACCAAGGCGCAGCTCGGCAAGGCTTTCTTCTTCGATGCCAGCCTCTCCACGCCCAAGGGAATGTCCTGCGGCACTTGCCACGTTCAATCGCGAGCGTTCACCGATCCCAGGCCAAGTCCCACTTCCGCAGGCGTCCTCCCAGGCACCTTCGGCTTCCGAAACTCACCCTCCATCAGCTACATGGCCTTCTCGCCCGACTTCTCGGTTGGCCATGGAGAGGGCGGTGCGGCTTTGGGTGGGCAGTTTTGGGACGGAAGGGCCGTGGACCTGACTGCCCAGGCAAGATTTCCGCTGCTGAATCCCTTGGAGATGAACAACCCGACGACGGATGCCGTGGTGGCGGCAGTTCAAGCAGGACAGTACGGGCCCTTGCTCAAGAAGTTTTACGGGGCATCAATCTTCAGCGACTCCAAAGCCGCATACGATGCCGTGGTCGATGCCATCGTGACTTTCGAGAAGACTCCGGAGGTTTCGCCTTTCACCTCTAAATACGATGCGTTCCTCGCTGGGGAAGCGCACCTCACTGCATCAGAGACTCGGGGGCTCGTCGCCTTCAACGGTAAAGGCGGGTGTTCCGGGTGCCATACCAGCTCGCCGGGAGTCGATGGCTCGCCTCCCCTCTTCACAAATTTCTGCTATGCCAATCTCGGCCTGCCCAAGAACAAGAACAACCCGTACTACACGCTCCCACCCAAGTACAACGGCTTCGGCAGTGGATTCACCGACATTGGATTGAAGCTCACAACCGGCGCCGATGCGGACGCCGGCAACTTCATGACTCCGAGCCTTCGCAACGTGGCCATCACGGCGCCCTACTTCCACAATGGCGTCTTCGCGAGCCTCAATCAGGTTGTCCATTTCTACAACACGCGCGACCTCGGCGGGTTCGATCCGCCCGAAGTTCCGGAGACGATGGATACGACCGAGCTTGGAAATCTGGGACTCTCGGCGCAAGAGGAGTCCGACATCGTCGCGTTTCTCAACACGCTGACCG
>DASZPA010000316.1:0-5820 GCA_035550555.1 Fimbriimonas sp. | reverse complement strand
GGAACCCTGAAAGATGGCACCGAGTTCGAGTCCACGAAAGACAAGCAGCCCGAGCTCTTCTATTTGGGCCAGAACCTGATCAAGGGCTGGGATATGGGTGTGGAAGGGATGCACGAGGGTGGCACCAGGGAGATCACGGTTCCACCGTCTCTCGGATTCGGCGCCAAGGCCGCCGGACCGATCCCTGCCAATTCGACGCTCTACTTCCGCGTCGCTTTGAGGCATATCGAGCCGAAAGTCGAGGTAACGGTGCTCAAGAAGGGCGAGGGACCCGGTGCCAAGTGTAACGACGTTGTGGAGCTTTATCTGAAAGGTGGAATGAAAGACGGGGCCGAAGTGTTCAACTCACGGTTGGACGATAACGAGCCGGTCCACATGATGATCGGCGACCGGCACCTTCCCATCGGCTTCATTCCGTCGCTGGTCGGAATGCAGGAAGGCGAAACGCGCAAGGTGGTCATTCCCCCCTCGCTGGCCTATGGAGCCAAGGGGGTTCCGCCGGAAGATGAGAAGGGCGTCAAGGCAGGTTCCAAGATCCCACCGAACAGCACCATGGTCTTCACCTTCGAGATGGTGAAAGTGCACCCGGTCAAGACGTCGAACTGAGCCTGAATAGCGGCTAAAGAACCGTTTCGAGCTGCTCGATCAAGTAGCTGCCGTACTTAGCATCCTTGATCGAAAACTCGCCCTTTCCCTTGACCGGATCGAGGTTCATGTACATCTCGCCGTCGTCGCCGAAGCGAGGTAGGACGACTTTGGCGTAGATCCAATCTCCGGGGGGCGTGCTTGTGAATCCGCCGTTCGGATCCTTGCTCTGTGACTCGCCCATGATGGCCATGTCGAAAAGCAGCTCGGAGACTTTCTGAGTCCGTTTTGGCTTCGTATTGCTGGAAAGAACGTTGGCGAGATCATCCATGAGGGCCGAATCGTCGGACCCTGCTACCGAGACGAACCTGCCCTGTCCGGCAGCCGTTGTGAACTCGCCCTTTGCGTGGTGATTCTCTTTGAACTTGATCTTGAACTTCGCGACCTTGCCCTCGGACTCATAAGTGCAATCGTAGACCTGGAGGGTCGTGGGATCGAGGTTCGGGTTCTCCGGGGTCAAGTCGAACGAGAGTGTCGGCGACGTCTCGCTGCCGACATTCGCTTTTGGCCGGGAGGAAGAAGTCGCGTCGGGCTGCGAGGAATCGATCGGCGGCCGGCTGCGATCGTCGCAGCCCTGCAGGCACATGGCAGAGCCGCAAAGCGCGATGGCGATTGACAGCCCCAGAAACCGGCAAGAGCACATATGGTCAAAATACTCCAACCTCCGCAGCAGGAACACAGTTTCGGACTTAGGGTCCCCGATTGACCTCCACTCGAACGATCTTGCCGTCGTGCTCTGCGATGGATCCGTCCGGCAGCCGGTCGCCCTTCTTGAACGACACCTCATGCTTGACCGCTCCTGGGGGCAGATGGTTCAGGTCCGGTACGCCTCCCGGGCCGGCGCGCTTCACGACGTGCTGCTTCGCTTGTTCAGGCGTGATGTCGTAAGGGCTCTTCGACGAGCAGCCCGCGACGGCTAAAGTGGCAAGGAAATAAGTGATGTACTTCATGATTTTGTGGCGAGATGGAGGTTGTGAGCCGCGTCGCCCCAGGTCCTCTCGAACTGAAGGGAGCTCGCATGCCCATCGAGAAACAGGTAGAGCCCGGTGTTTCCCGCATAGCGAATGGGATCGATTTGACTCGCTACGGAGACAGGGTCGATTTGCCCGGGCAGCAGGGATTCCTTGAACGGTCCCTGTGTCAGGAACTGCCACCACGTGTAGGTGTCGACGATGTGCGGCGATACGGCTAAGTCCGTCCGATCCGTTGCGTAGATCGCCTCGGCGGGCCGCGCGATCGACGACAATGCCCAGGAGTAAGCCAACTGCTCGTTAAAGGTAAAGCTTGTATAGCTTTGGCCCTTTAGGCGATCTTCCGGGCTGTACCAGATCTGGTCGTTCTTGAGATAGGGACCGTAGTATTTCGAGAACCCTGGACCCGTCGTAAAGATGATCACGTTGTATCCGGGCCACTCGGTGAAGTCGTGAAACCGGAACGGCAGCCGGTCGTCGTAATCGTTAACGTAAAGGTGTACGGCCGCTCCGATCTGCTTCAGATTGCTCAGCGCGGAGGTTCGCTTGGATGCCCGCTTCGCCATTGCCAAGACAGGGAACAGAATAGCGGCTAGCAAGCTAATGACGGCGATGACAATCAGAAGCTCGATCAGAGTAAATCCACGTAAGGATCTCATTTGCTAGCACAAACGGGAGGCAGGCTAGCACCGGTTCCGGTTCTCATTTTTTCCTCATCTTGTTGGGATACAGTCGTCAAATAGGAATGCGAGTCCTGCTCGTTGAAGACGACCCGGAGATGATGGCGATGGTGCTTCAGGTGCTGGTGAGAGCCGGCTTTACGGTGGATTGCGCCGCCGACGGAAGAGAGGCGCTGAAGAGGGCACTTTCGCAGACCTACAGCCTCGTCATCCTGGACCTCATGATCCCCCTTGTGGATGGACTCGCCGTGTGTTCCGAGCTCCGTGCAAGACGCCGCAATATGCCGATCCTGATGATGACGGCTCGCGACTCGGTCACCGACCGGGTTGCTGGCTTAGATACCGGAGCGGACGACTACCTTCCGAAGCCCTTCGACGTTCGCGAGTTCGTTGCGCGAGTTCACGCGCTGCTGCGACGCGACAAGGTTCTCAAGTCTCGACGCCTCTACGTTTGCGGGCTCGCGATCGACACTCGCCGGCGCGAGGTGGCATTCGATGGAAGGCCGCTTCCTCTCACCAAGCTCGAGTATGGGATTCTGGAGACTTTGGCGGGTCAAGTGGGCCGCACCGTCCCTCGCGAGACGCTGCTGGAGCTGATTTGGCGCGATCAGGAGCCCGGCTCCAACAAGCTGGAGGTCGCTGTGCGGTCTCTCAGGCGGAAGCTGGAAACGATCGGCCTCGGAAAGCTTGTACAGACCGTATACGGCTACGGATACACGATCCGGGACGAGCAGGGACTGCCCGCGCAATGAAAAGCATCCGAGCCAAGCTGACAGTCTTCTGCATTTGCCTCGTCGGGCTCTGTTTGGCCGGAACCGGCTTGGCTCTTCGCGCGAGGGTCCAGGCAAACCTCGTCGATGAGATTGACCGCCAGTTAGAGGCCGAGGTCGCATCTGTCCGAGCCGGCGAAATAGGCACGTTCGAGGACGAGCACGAACGGCTCGCGATCGATCCCAACCACGCGATCGTCGGCGAGAAGCGGATCGTTCACAAGCCTGGGTCGGCGGCGTCGTCGACTATGGTCAAGGTCCTTCGGGATGGATCCGATGAGATTCAGGCTCGAATCGACGACAGCCTGCCCCAGCTTATTCCGGTCCGCGGCCAGGCCGGGATGCTTCAGATGCTCAAGCCGCAAGATCCCGCGGGGTTTGAAGCTGCAAAGTCGGGCAGGCGACTGTTTCACGACTTCGTCCAAGGCTCCGCAAAAAAGCGCTCTCTCTCTACTCCGGAGTACCGCTCGGGGCGGATGGTAGCAGTCGCCCAGGCCGTTCGGGCGCTTGCTCCCGCCCAAGCACAGATGGCCGACCTCGATCGCGGGCTCGAAATGATGATCCCTTTGGCGATCGTCGTCGCAGCGCTCGGAGGCTCTCTCATGGTCGGCAGCACGATGCGTCCGTTGCGGCGGCTGATCGAATCGGCGAGGGCCCTTCAGCCTCAAAGCTCCGACTCCCGACTGCCCGTCCAAGGTCAGGACGAGTTTGCCGCCCTGGCCATCGCTTTCAACGAAGCCTTCGACAGGCAAAGGCGGGCCATGGACCAGCTGGAGAGGTTCACAGGAGACGCGGGCCACGAGCTCAAGACGCCGCTGGGAGCTATCAAGGGCAGCACGTCGTACCTGCTCCACATGGCGGATCTTCCCAGTGACTGCCGCAAGTCGGTCGCGGTGATGGACCGCTGTGCGGACCGAATGGCAAAGCTGATCGATGACCTCCTGCTGCTGGCTCGAGAAGATGGACGGACATCCACTCTTCGCCCGTCGACTGTTTCCCTGGAGGAATCAATCGACGAAGCTCTCGAACAGGTTCCGGCCTGCCGCCAGATCGCCGTTTCGGTATCTTGCGAGCCCAACGCCCACGCGTGGGCCGATTCGGCCGCGATCGAGCGCATCGTCGTCAACCTGCTTCTGAACGCGTACACCTATGCGCGGTCCAAGGTTTGCCTGTCCGCCGGCATTCGGGACGGAAACGCGTTCCTCTCGGTGCAAGACGATGGCGAAGGAATACCGCCGGAGCACCTTCAACGGCTGGGGGAGCGCTTCTACCGGCCAGACACTTCCCGCTCGCGGCAACAAGGCGGCACCGGCTTGGGCCTCGCGATCGTCAAAGCCTTGTGCCAAGCGCAAAACGGCCGCTTGGAGATCGACAGCACCGTCGGTGTCGGGTCGAACTTTACGGTGGTGCTTCCCGCTAAACGGGCGACGGATTCCTGCTGAAGCCGTCCTGATGCCAGTAAGGATAGGCCATCGGCTGCTTGCTGGCCGCATCGAGCCTGGCCACCTGCTCCTTCGTCAGGTTCCAGCCGACGGCGCCGAGGTTCTCCTTCAACTGCTGCTCGTTTCGGGCGCCAACAATGACTGTCGAGACCGTTGGCCGCTGGAGCAGCCAGTTCAGCGCGACCTGAGGAACGCTCTTCCCGACTTCGGCTGCGACCTCGTCGAGAGCGTCCACCACCTGGTAGAGGAACTCCTCGTCAACTTGGGGACCGCCCGCAGCCGTCGTTGCATTCTGAAGGCGGCTGTTCTCCGGCAACGGCTGTCCTCGGCGGATTTTGCCCGTGAGGCGTCCCCAACCGAGCGGACTCCACACCACCGCACCGACCTTCTGATCGAGCCCAAGCGGCATTAGCTCCCACTCGTAGTCTCGCCCTACGAGAGAGTAGTAGGCCTGGTGCGCCACGTAGCGAGCAAGGTTGTAGCGATCGGAGTATGCCAAGGACTTCATCAGATGCCAGCCCGAGTAGTTCGAGCAACCGATGTAGCGCACTTTTCCGGCCCGCACCAAGCCGTCGAGAGTGTTCATCGTCTCCTCAACGGGCGTGATGGCATCGAAACCGTGCATCTGATAGAGATCGATGTAGTCGGTGCCGAGGCGCCTCAAGCTGTCTTCGCACGACTTGATCAGGTGAATGCGCGAGGAGCCCACGTCGTTGGGATCGGAGCTCATCGTGAAGGTCGCCTTTGTCGAGATCAGCAACTTGTCCCGCCGGCCTTTGATGGCCTGTCCTAGAATCTCTTCGGCCAAGCCTCTTGAGTACACGTCGGCCGAATCGAACATATTCATTCCGGCTTCCAGGGCGACGTCGACCAATCGGGTCGCCTCCTGCACGTCGCTGCTGCCGAAGCCCTTGAAGAAATCGCCCGAGCCGCCAAATGTGCCCGTTCCGAAACTGAGAACAGGGACCTTTAATCCCGAACCGCCAAGCTGCCTAAACTCCATCCTTTCCAGACTTACGCTGGGACTCCTGCAAGTGTCGGCAAAGCCGTTGTTTCCCACTCCAAGGCTGCCCAAACTCCGGACTTGTTGAAATCAAAAGATCTCAGTGAGCCCAATAAGCGCACTTGCGATATAATATGTGCGCTTATGATTGATTCCACTCGATTCTGGGTCGGTGTGGCCAGCCGCGAGCACGTCCTGAAAGGGCGCGAAAAGGGCTTCTGCCAACTTGGACACGGAAAAGCGGTATCTCTGAACCGAATGCAACGGGGCGATTGGATCGTCTATTACTCGAGCAAAGAACGGATGGAT
>DASZPA010000315.1:0-6407 GCA_035550555.1 Fimbriimonas sp. | reverse complement strand
ACGCGATCCTCACCGGAACTCTCCTCAAAAGCGCGGGACTTCCAACCCGGTTAGCGAGCGGGCTCGTCAATTGGGACGGTACCTTCTACTATCATGCCTGGGATGAGGTTTGGAACGGGCGCCATTGGATTGGCATAGATTCGACCACTCCCGAACACCAGATCTCTGCCGCGCACGTAAAGTTGGCCAGTGGAACCGTGGCGCAGGCTTTTACGTTTGCCGTTCTCGATAACGTCGATATTCAGATTCTCGCCTCAAGGAATCAATAGTCAGCAAGGTTGTCGTTAGTTATGAAAGGATTCTTTAGAACAAAGTGGAAAGAGCGAGGGCCAGTCAATCTGTTCCGGTCCATCTGGATCACCTTGTTCGGAATTGGCGGCGCCGTCGCCTGCGGCTCCTTCGCCGTCCCTTTCATCAACTCCCTTTCGGAGTGGCTCACCGTCCACCTCGTCATGCGAGGCGCCACTGCTCCCGTGGCCTCCTATCCCAATCCCCTTAAAGTCGCACCGTTTGTTCTTCTGGGCGGCATCATCGGCGGGTTCGCCGGCTCGCTGCTGCTCCGGTTGGGAGAGCGGATTGCCGCCTGGTGGGCCCGGATGGAGCTGGGAGACAAGGTCAACCTGTTCGGCGGGAGCTTTGTTGGGCTGTTTGTGGCGATCCAGTTCGTCAATATCCTCTTCCAGAACGTAGAAGTTGCTCCCGCTGCCCGAGTCCTGATCTTCATCGTCCTGATCGTCGGATTCAGCTCCCTCATCATCTACTCGCTGCATTCGCTTGCCGAGATCCTGCCCTGGTCCAAGACCAAAGTCAAAACTCGCCGCAGCGGAATCAAGGTGATGGACACCAACATCATCATCGACGGGCGAATCTACGACATTGCGAAGACGGGCTTCTTGGACGGCCAGCTCTACGTTCCCGGGTTCGTACTGGACGAGCTTCAGTACATCGCCGACAGCCACGATCAGCTTCGCCGTCAGCGGGGAAGGCGCGGGCTCGAGGTCCTGCGGCACATGCAGAACGACTTCCAGCTAGACGTTCGGATCCACGACAAACTTGCTCCCGACAACGGCGACGAAGTCGACGCGCGGTTGGTGAGACTGGCCAAAGCGCTCGGCGGAGACATCTTGACCAACGACTACAACCTCAAGCGAGTCGCCGAGCTTCAGGACGTTCGAGTTCTCAGCCTCAACGAGCTTTCCTTGGCCTTGCGTCCGAACGTTCTTCCTCAGGAGTCGCTGCATGGTCTCAAGATCATCCGTGAGGGCAACCAGTATGGGCAGGGCATTGGATACCTGGAAGATGGGACCATGGTGGTGGTGGAGAACGGCCTTCCGCATGTGGGCGAAACGCGCGACGTGGTGGTCACCCAGGTCATCCAAACCGAACGAGGCAAGATGATCTTTGCCGAGATTTCGGGCGAGAGCGCCGGAGAGATGCGGAGCTCACGCCGGCGCCGGCTTAGCTGATGCGGATTGTCGCGACTATCCTGGCCGCCGGCCGCGCGACGCGTTTAGGGCTCGACAAAACCATGTTCCCACTGGGCGGCCGGCCCGTTTGGCAGTGGTCGTATGAGACCTATCGCAGCCATCCCAGTGTCGACTCCGTGTTCGTGGTCTGTTCTGAGACCAATCGCGCTTCCGTGTCTTCGTCGGCGCCTCAGGTGGTGCTGGGTGGAGCGACTCGCCAAGAGAGTGTGTTTCGAGCTCTGCAAGCGGCCGGCGATGCCGACGTGATCCTTCTTCACGACGCCGCTCGGCCTTTCATCACTCACTCGGTGATCTCTCGAGTGCTCGAGGCGATCGAGAGGTGCGGCGCGGCCGCAGCGGCTGTGCCTGTGACCGACACCATCAAGGATGTTCGGGATGGAAGGGTGACGACCCTCGACCGCTCCACGCTCTACGCAATGCAGACCCCTCAAGGGGCCAAGTTGGATCTGCTTAGGCAGGCGCACGCGGCTGCGACGGAGGACGCGACGGACGACCTCGCGTTGCTCGAGCGGATCGGCGTGCAAGTGGAACTTGCCGCCGGCGATGTTGGCAACTTTAAGATTACGACCATGGAAGACCTTGAACGGGCCCGGCAGAGAGTTGGCGGCGAGACTCGAACGGGTCTTGGGTACGACGTCCACCCGTTTAGCGACGATCCGTCCAAGGTCCTTATGCTGGGAGGCGTGGCCTTCGAGGGGCATTGTGCCTTGGAGGGCCACTCAGACGCCGACGTTGTCCTCCATGCAGCCACGGACGCTCTCTTGGGAGCAGCCGCGCTGGGTGATATTGGTCAACACTTTCCGAACACCGACCCAGCTTGGAAGGGAGCAGCTTCGCTGACGTTCTTGCGAGCTGCAGGCGAATTGCTGGAAGTGGACGGCTGGTCGCTGGTGAACCTGGACATCAGCGTCGTGGCCGAGACGCCAAAAGTCATGTCACGGGCCTTGGAGATGCGGACGGCCATCGCGCAAGCCCTCCGCATTGAGGTGGACAGAGTAAGTGTGAAGGCGACCACAAACGAGCGGCTCGGGTTCATCGGCCGCGGCGAGGGCATCGCTGCTTTGGCGACAGCGACAATCCGTCGCTGAACTCGGAAGACCACGAAGACGCCAAGAGCCCAAAGTTTCACAAAGAGTAACGACCTGCTCCGTGAAACTTAGTGCCCTTTGTGCCTAGTCTGTAAGTAACCTTGTTCGAAGTGCGATCCGTCTCGCCCTTCGAAGGGGGAGACCCCAGAGGGGATGCGGCTCGAACTGCGTCGCAAAGCGACTCCACTCTCCCGACATCTTCACGTCTCCGGCTGTGCACGTAGTTCATCGTAACTTTGTGGAAAAACCTACTCCAGGTTCCCGGCAAAAGCTACGACACCCACCGACGACGCTCCCGAAGCCTTTAGCACGCGAGCGCACTCGCGCGCCGTGTGTCCGCTGGTCACCACATCGTCCACGAGCAAGACCCGTCTGCCCGAAACCGCGCTGGTCGCGCGAAAGGCCCTGTCGAGATTCTTCTGACGTTCGACCAAGGACAGTCCTACCTGCGGACGAGTCGCCCGCACCCGCTTGAGGCAACGCGTATTCACTTCCAGGCCGTGACTTCCGCCTGCCAGAAGGACGGCCTGGTTGAAACCACGCCAACTCTGCCGGGCCACATGCATGGGCACCGGCACCACCAGATCTCCCGAGGAGCCCAGCTCACGAATGCGGTCGGCGACCGTCGCGGCCATGAACGGCGCCAACGCCGTCGACCGCGAATACTTCAAGCGTCGTACCGCCTGTGAAGCACGGCCGGTATAGGCAAACGTGCAGGCCCGAAATTCCAGATCGTCTCCTGCCTTCTCGGCGAGAAAGTCCGGATTCGCCCCGGCCATGGTCGTGAGGCAAGCCTCGCACGGGCATGACTCGCTCAGCTGCCCGCATAAGGAGCACTTGACCGGATAGATCCAGTCAAGAACGCCGTTACAGAAGCTGGTCCAAAAACCGCTTGCTGCGGGCATCCAGCTTCTCCAAGTCAGGGATCTCATAGCGGGCGCCGTCTACGCTCATGATCTGCCAGCGGTTCGGGGAAATCTCCTGGGCGTTGTCGCGCCAGTTGCGAACGTAAAAGTCGGTTTGGCCGCGCTGGGTGAGGACTTTGAAATGCCACATGCCGGCCTCCTGCTTCAACCGATCGATTTGTTCGATATGAGGCGTGTAGTAGCGGCGGTCCACCTCTTCGTCCAGGATCTGCCGAGAAGCTGAATCGAGACCTGCCAAATCCTTGAGGACCGCGACCTCCTCGCCCGAGGCATCTTGGATCGCGATGAACCGGTCAGGAACGCTCAACGGAAAGACCCTTTTCAGGAGACCGGAAAGGATGCAGCGGTCATCCAGATGGACCCGTAGATGGATTGCCCCAGGAAGTCGCTCCAGTCGAACTATACGCCCCTCGACATACCGGATCGCCTTCATTGATGAAAGTCTATTCGATCGGATCGCGAAGGGCGAACAATAGCAAGGTGCAGTTTAGAAGAAGTTGAACCAATCGCCGCGGGCCTGCTCGTCAAAAGGAATCCCCATGATGGAAGCGAGTTGGCTGCCTAGCTCCATCGAATCCGACCTGAAGCCGCGGTTTCGCATCAGAACCCTCGATCCGTTCGGCCGCCGCAACTCAATCGAATACGAGTTGTAGCTCGTTCCTGAACTACCCGAGTGCCACACGGTACGGAGTCCAATTCCGTTAAAGGCAGAAAACGGCTCAGCCTGTGGCTGTGCCCATGGGCGAAAGCCTTTTTGCCAGATCACAGTTTGCGTGCGGGGATCGATCGTGGTCGAGCGAACCCAAGAAAGGTGAAAGAGACCACCTACGAGCAACGGCACACCAAGGAACCACCAGATCGTAGTCCGTTGAGTCGTCATGACGAAGACCGCGAACACAAGTTCAACGCCTCCAAAAATCGGATTCCAGGAGGGCACGGAGACCGTAATAGGCAAGGACTGTCCGACTCCGATGGTCGGAACCTGCGCAGCATTGAGTGGATGCACGGAGGGGCGAACCGTCTGCGCGCCACACCAGATGCAGAAGGGTCCGAAGGCGAGCTGATGGGTGTGGGCCGCTATCGGATCATGACGATGCTCTGGCGGCCTGTTGTCTTGACCGCAGAACGCGCAGAATGTCCAGGCGAGGTCAATGGGCCTGCCACATCGCTCACAGCGAGCATTCCCTGCAAAGTCAGGCGCCGCGGCTGGGGACATGATCCGACGAATCGTACCATTACGTAGATTGCAAGAAAGACAAAGGCCCGGAGGAATCTCCTCCGAGCCCTGGATCGACTAACGCGTAGAGTTACGCGTCGGATCGAGCGTGCCCGAACGTCGGCTCGAACGGAATCAAGCCGAGACGTGTTGCGGCACGAAAAGCTTGCACTCGGTTGTTCACCTGCAGCTTGTCGTAAATGTTTGCCAGATGAAAATCAACCGTTCGCTTGGAAACGTACAGAGCGTCTGCCGTCTCCTTGCTGCTGTTCCCTTGCGCGATTAGGCTCAGAACCTCGATTTCTCTCTTTGTCAAACGAACCGCACGCGCGCCTTCCGGTCGCGCGGTCAATGGCATTGGCATTAATCCACCCCTCATAAGTTTTAACCGCCTGTGTGTTTATTTCCACATTTGCCCCCTACATTTGAGATGGTGTTTTTATCAGGGTTCCCTGACGTTGAAAATAAGTGCCCAATAGCTTCAAAAATCTCTCAATAAGTCGGGGCGAATGCCCTACCTTCCCTGGCCCCGAAACTTCCAAGAAACTATTGTCCAGTAATATTGATAGGGGCCGAATACACTATGCCGATATTGCTCTCGGGTTCGCATCAGAAGTTATAACGTTGCGACGAGCCTGGCTCCCTCGACCGCTTTGCAGGCCATTGCCTCCCCGCGTAAGCCGCTGGATTGGTCATATTGCCCAATCACAGCCTTGGAGAAATCCTCCAGCCGCGCCCGTTCCACGAGAGCCACGCAAGCGCCGCCAAAGCCTCCACCCGTCATCCTTGCGCCCACGCATCCGGGCGACTTCCATGCCGCCTCGGCCATCAGGTCCAGCTCACGGCAGCTCACTTCGAAATCGTCGCGAAGGCTTTCGTGGCTGCCTTTCATGAGCTCGCCAACCGCCCCGAGGTCCGATTCCGCCAATGCCGCCTTGAAACGGACCGAACGGTCGTCCTCGGTGATCACGTGTTTGGCTCTCCGGTATACGACGCCGGCTAGTTGGGAACGTTTCGTTTCGAGCAAATCTAGCGATGCATCGCGCAAAGCTTTCACCCCCAGTACCGACGCGGCTTCCTCGCACTGAGCCCGACGCTCGTTGTAAGCCGACGTGGTTAGCTCGCGCTCCTTCTTCGTATCGCACAGAACGATGGCCAAGCCGACTGGGATCGGTGCGTACTCGACCTTGAGGGAACGCGTGTCCAAGAACATGGCCTGACCTTCCCTGCCGAGAGCCGAGGCCATCTGGTCCATGATCCCGCTATTGACGCCTACGAAGCGGTTTTCGCAAACCTGTCCGTTGAGAGCCAAGCCCTTGTTGTCGATTGGGAGGTCGCCAAATGCTCGGTGAAGCACGCCGAAGACCATCTCCAACGCCGCGCTGCTGCTCACGCCGCTGCCCATAGGAATGTCGCTGGAAAGGAGGGCCCTCATGTTCGCCGGCTGCAATCCCCTCTCTCTAAGAGCCCAAGCGACTCCGGCGGGATACTTTGACCAGTTCTTGACTTGGCCCGGTTCCACGGCCTGGGCGTCGAACGCGTCTCCTTCACCTGTCTGTTCAGAGAAGAGCACGGTAGTTCCTTCCATTCGTGCGGCTGCAACGTAGACGACCCGGTCGATTGCCGCCGGGAAGACAAAGCCGTCGTTGTAGTCCGTATGCTCTCCGATTAAGTTAATGCGGCCAGGGGC